>DASWAT010000027.1:0-2923 GCA_036390995.1 Actinomycetota bacterium
CATCCTCCTCCGCGAGCCTCAGCACGCGCTCGCGGAGAGCATCCAGCTGCTCAACGGTGAACACCAAGCCGCGAGTCTAGCTCTGCCGGGAACCTGTCCCACTCGACGTCGATCAGGAGCTCGGCGACGGTGTCACGGAGAAGTCCGTCCTGTACCGCCGGCCGAGCTCGGCCATGCGGACCGGATCGGGCGGTGTCGGGGGCGGCGGTTCCTCGCCGTCCACCACCGGGGTGCCGATGTCCCGCCAGAAGTCCTCGAACCCTGCCGGGGACAGGAACCAGAGCACCCGCACGGGTCCGGGCTCCTGGGGGAGGTCCCGGTGGGGGATGCCGCGGGGCAGGAACCCGAACGAGCCCGGGACCCCCAGGAAGCGCTCCTCGCCCACCTCGACCACGATCTCGCCCTCGATGACGTAGAGGGCCTCGTCGGTTCCCTCGTGCACGTGGGCGGGCGCCGCCGCGACGGGGTGGAGCAGGGTCTCGACGGCGGCGAAGCCTCCGCCCACGTCGCGCCCGCTCGCCTTGAACGTGAACCGGTTGCCGCGCACCCACAGCGCCTCGCCGTCGCCGGGGCCGAGCAGGTACGGCGTGATCTCTCCGGGGCTCACCGCGATCTCCTTCGTCCGAGCGGGCTGACCGAGCAGTATGGCGCAGGCCCGTCGGTTAGGCGCGCCGGGCGTCCGTTGGCTCCGACGTGATCGCCCAGTCGGCCAGGCCCGCTGACTAGGGCCCGCAGCCGGCCGCGATGTCCAGCGATCGGCAGACCTCCTCGAGCCGGATCGGCGAGAGCGCGGTGATCCGCTCGACGAGCATCGATCTCGGCACCACCGCCACGTTGTCGAGCGAGAGGGCGCACTCTTCCGGCATGCCGTCCTCAGGGCCCAGGAGGACCTCGGTCGGGATGCCGTGGATCGTGCGCGTGGCCGGAGCGACCAGGAGCGCGCGGAGCACCGGGATCGCGGCGTTCCGCGTGAGGATGCAGGCCGGCCGCCGCCCGAGGTCGGGCGCCTCCACCCACCACACCTCGCCGCGGTTCATCGGCTCACCAGGGCTCGGCCGCGATCATGGTTCTGGCCGGCAGGTCGCCCCACGGGTCCTCCGGCGGGATGCGACGGTAGCCCTCGACGATCCGGCGGTCGATCTCGGCGCGGACGTCGTCTCGGAGTTGGGCCTCGATCGCCTGTCGGATCAGGGCCGAGCGGGAGACCCCGAGGCGCGATGCCCGCTCGTCGAGCGCCGCGATGAGCTCGTCGGACAGCTGTATGAGGATCTGTCTGCGCATGCCATATGCCAGCATATGCCTCCCTCCCTGGCGTCGCAATCGAGGCAGCCACCCCGGTCTGGGCTACCTGGTGACGCCGCCCACATCTGGACATAGGGCCCTTGTCCTCTCAGTGATCTTCTTCACACTTGGGACATCGTCGGGGCCGAGCACCGACGAGGCGTTCCGGGCAGCCCTCGCGCTCCGGGCTCCGCGTCTCGGACCGGCCGACCGGCTGCACGCCGCGACGTGCCTCACCCAGGGGATCGAGGTGATCGTCTCGGCCGACGCCGGGTTCGACGGCGTCCGAGGGCTCCGTCGGGTCGACCCGCTGGATGCGAAGGCCCTCCGTCGGCTGCTCGCCGCTCCGCGTGGCAGTGGCGGACCATGAGTCACGTGATCCTCGGGACTTCGGCCATGGGGACCACCCGAGGACCCGACGGGTAAGCTCAGGCTCGGAAAACGGCAGGTCGTCTTGGGGTGGAGGTGGCGCGATGGCAACGGAACGGGAGGTCCCGGTCTCGGAGGCGCAGATCGCCGTGCACTGGCGCGAGGAGGAGTACTACTACCCTCCCGCATCGTTCATCGGTCAGGCGAACGCGGCCGACCCGGCCATCCTCGAGCGATTCAGCGAGGAGCACTTCCCCGAGTGCTTCAAGGAGTACGCGGACCTGCTCAGCTGGGATGCCGACTGGCACACCACGCTCGACACCAGCAACCCGCCGTTCTGGAAGTGGTTCGTGGGGGGCCGGCTGAACGCCTCCTACAACTGCGTGGACCGCCATCTGGCGACCAGGCGGAACGAGGCGGCGATCATCTGGGTGCCCGAGCCGGAGGCCGAGGACCCTCAGGCGATCACCTACCAGGAGCTGTACCGGCGGGTGAACGAGTTCGCGGCGCTGCTCCGGGACTTCGCCGGCGTGCAGACCGGCGACCGGGTGACCTTCCACCTGCCCATGGTTCCCGAGCTGCCGGTCTCGATGCTCGCCTGCGCTCGTCTCGGCGTCATCCACTCCGAGGTGTTCGGGGGGTTCAGCGGCGTGGCCTGCGGCGAGCGCATCGCCGACTCCGGAAGCCACATCCTGGTGACGATGGACGGCTACTACCGAAGCGGCGACCTGATCGATCACAAGGCCAGGGCCGACGAGGCGGTGGCCAAGGCGTCGGAGCTCGGCGCCCAGGTCGACAAGGTGCTGGTGTGGCGACGTCACCGCGGCCAGTACGCGTCCGAGAGCCCGATGGTCCCCGGCCGGGACTTCTTCGTGGACGAGCTGTTGGAGGAGCACCGCGGCAAGGTGGTCGAGCCGGTCTCCATGCCCGCCGAGGCCCCGCTGTTCCTCATGTACACGAGCGGCACGACGGCCCAACCCAAGGGGTGTCAGCACAGCACCGGCGGGTATCTCGCCTACGTCGCGGGGACCTCGAAGTACTACCAGGACATCCACCCCGAGGACACCTACTGGTGCCTCGCCGACATCGGGTGGATCACCGGGCACTCCTACATCGTCTACGGCCCCCTGTCGCTGGGGACCACGAGCGTGATCTACGAAGGGGTGCCCACGTATCCCGATCCAGGCCGCGCGTGGCGGATCGCCGAGCGGCTCGGGGTGAACATCTTCCACACCGCGCCAACCACGATCCGCATGCTCCGCAAGCTCGGCCC
>DASWAT010000028.1:0-54100 GCA_036390995.1 Actinomycetota bacterium
TCGTGGAAGCGCCTGTTCGACGAGTACCTCCGTGAGCGATCCGGACGCACGAGCGAGACGTTCCGTCCCTTCGGGGAGAACGACTACCTCCAGCACGTCGACGGGAAGCCCCGGTACGACGGCGTCCGCGACTTCCTGGCCTCGCGGGGCATCACCCTCCCAGACGGGGAACCCACCGATCCCCCGGGCCGCGAGACGGTCTGCGGGCTCGGGAACCGGAAGGACGGGTACTTCCTGGCTCGCCTCCGCGAGGGCGGGGCTGACCCGTACCCCTCGACCGTCGAGCTGGTCCGACGCCTGTCCGCCCTCGGTGTCGGAACCGCCGTGATCTCGTCGAGCCGGAACATGACGGAGGTGCTCGCGGCCGCCGGCGTCGCCGACCTGTTCGACGTCCGCGTCGACGGGATCGTCTCGGACGACCTGGGGCTGACGGGCAAGCCCGACCCGGCGATCTTCCTGGAGGCGGCCCGCCGTCTGGGCGTCGATCCTTCGGAGGCCGCGGTGGTCGAGGACGCGGTCTCGGGCGTGGAGGCGGGGCGGCGCGGGAGGTTCGCGCTCGTCGTGGGCGTCGATCGCGCCGGGCACGCCGCCGAGCTCAGCGAGGCCGGCGCCGACGTGGTGGTGGCCGACCTGGCCGACCTTGATGTCGAGACGCGACGGGAGACGGTCCTGGACCTCCCCTCGGCGCTTGCCCGCTGGGACGAGATCGCGGAGCGCCTGAAGGAGCGAACCCCCGCGGTCTTCCTCGACTACGACGGCACGCTCACGCCGATCGTCGAGCGCCCGGAGGACGCGGTCCTCTCCCCGGAGACCCGGGATGCGGTCCGCAACCTCGCCGAACGGTGCACCGTAGCGGTCGTGAGCGGCCGCGATCTGGCGGACGTGCGGACCATGGTGGGCGTCGACGGCATCTGGTACGCGGGCAGCCACGGGTTCGACATCGCGGGCCCGGGCGAACGCCGGCATCAGCACGGTACCGAGTTCCTCCCCGATCTGGATGCCGCGGACAAGGATCTCGTCGACCTCCTCGCCCCGGTGCCCGGCGCGCGCGTGGAACGCAAGACGTTCGCCATCGCCGTCCACTTCCGGCAGGCGAGCGAGGACCGGATCCCCGAGATCGAGGCCGCCGTGGAGCGGGTTGCGGCGGCGCATGGACGGCTGCGCCGCACCGGCGGCAAGAAGGTGTTCGAGCTGCGGCCCGACATCCCCTGGGACAAGGGCAAGGCCTTGATGTTCCTCCTCGGCGTGCTCGCGCCGGATGGGCCGGCCGTGGTACCGATCTACGTAGGGGACGACGAGACCGACGAGGACGCCTTCCGCGCCGTCGACGACACGGGGATCGGCGTGGTGGTTCGGGGCGAAGGCGACGACCGCCCCACAAGAGCGCGGTACGCGCTGGACGACGCCGCCGAGGCCCGAGACCTCCTCGACGGCCTCCGCCGTCTGCTGGAGGGTCGCACGGCGTGACGCAGACGGTGACCGACTGGTCGTTGGTGTTCGAGGGGTTCGATCCCGAGCGCGAGGGCCTGCGCGAGGCCCTGTGCACGCTGGGGAACGGCTACGTCGCCACCCGTGGGGCGACGCCCGAGTCGCGCGCGGACGGCGTGCACTATCCGGGCACCTACCTCGCGGGGTGCTACGACCGCCTGAACACGGAGATCGCCGGGCGGACGGTGGAGAACGAGGACCTCGTGAACGTGCCGAACTGGCTGCCGCTGTCGTTCCGGATCGGCGACGGTCCGTGGTTCGGCGGCGAGGGGTTCGAGATCCTCGAACAGCGCCGGGAGCTCGACCTTCGTCGAGCCCTCCTCACCCGTTCGGTCCGGGTTCGCGATGACGCCGGACGAACGACCCTGGTGACGGATCGCCGCTTCGTCAGCATGGACGACCACCACCTCTGCGGGATCGAGATGACCGTTGTCCCCGAGGGGTGGACCGGTGTCCTGACCGTGCGCTCGGGTCTCGACGGCGGCGTCACGAACGCCGGCGTCGCCAGGTACCGGGACCTGCGCGGCGACCACCTCGTCGTGCAGGAGACGGACCAGGTTGGCGAGGACACCGTGCTCCTCGAGACCGAGACCCGCACCTCGCACGTCCGCATCGCGCAGGCGGCTCGCACCCGTGTGCTTCGCGACGGTGAGCCGGTTCCCGTCGAGCGCCGCCTCGTCCGCGACGGTGGCTGGATCGGGCAGGAGATCTCCGCCCGCGTCGGACCCGGCCAACCGGCAACCATCGTGAAGGTCGTCACGATCTTCTCCTCACGGGACCGCGCCCTGTACGAGCCGGGCGTGGACGCCTCCGCCTGGGCGTTGCGGGCCGAGGGCTTCGAAGCGCTCCTGCGCAGGCACGTGGTGGCGTGGGCGTACGTGTGGCAGCGGTGCGACATCCGGATCACCGGGCCCGAGCGGGCCCAGGGGATCCTGCGGCTGCACATCTTCCACCTGCTCCAGACGGTCTCGCCGAACACGATCGGCCTGGACGTCGGGGTGCCCGCCCGTGGACTGCACGGCGAGGCGTACCGCGGGCACGTCTTCTGGGACGAGCTGTTCATCTTCCCGTTCCTGAACCAGCGCTTGTCGGTGATCACGCAGAGCCTGCTGATGTACCGGTTCCGGCGGATGCCCGAGGCCCGGTGGGCCGCCCGGCAAGCCGGCTTCGACGGCGCCATGTTCCCGTGGCAGAGCGGGAGCACGGGCCGCGAGGAGAGCCAGACCCTGCACCTGAACCCGAAGTCCGGGCGGTGGCTCCCGGATCATTCACACCTGCAACGCCACATCGGCATCGCCGTGGCCTACAACGTGTGGCAGTACTACCAGGTGACCGGGGATCGGGAGTTCCTCCGCTTCCGTGGCGCCCCGATGTTGATCGAGATCGCACGGTTCTTCTCCAGCCTCGCCACCTATGACCGAGCCGCCGGCCGCCACAGGATCCGCGGCGTCATGGGCCCCGACGAGTACCACGACGCGTATCCCGGCTCCGAGGGCCCGGGACTCGACGACAACGCGTACACGAACGTGATGGCCGTCTGGCTCTTCGTACGTGCCTTGGAGGTGATCGAGCTCTTGCCAGAGAGCCAGCGCCAGGAGCTGTGGGAGACGATGGCGCTCTCGCGTGACGAGATCGAAAGGTGGGAGGAACTCAGCCGCAAGCTGAAGATCCCCTTCCACGACGACGGCATCATCAGCCAGTTCGAGGGCTACGGCGACCTGGAGGAGTTCGACTGGGACGGCTACCGGCAGCGGTACGGCGACATCCAACGGCTCGACCGGATCCTGGAGTCGGAGGGAGACACGCCGAACCGCTACAAGCTCTCGAAGCAGGCCGACGTTCTCATGCTGTTCTTCCTGCTGTCCGTCGAGGAGCTCCGCGAACTCTTCGCCCGTCTCGGCTACGAGCTGACGCCCGACATGATCAGGCGCAACATCACCTACTACTTGGCCCGAACCTCCCACGGCTCAACCCTGTCGCGCCTCGTCCACTCATGGGTGCTGGCGCGCTCGGACCGCGAGCTGTCTTGGGAGCTGTTCTCGGAGACGCTCGAGAGCGACGTGGCCGACGTACAAGGCGGGACCACCGCCGAAGGCATCCACCTCGGGGCGATGGCGGGAACCGTCGACCTCGTGCAGCGCGGGTACAGCGGCATGGAGGTCCGAGGCGACGTGCTCTGGCTGAACCCCACGCTGCCGCGTGAGCTCACGTCGCTCGAGTTCCACATGCACTATCGCTCCCATCGGATCTTCGTCTCGATCACGACCGAGAAGCTCGTGGTGAGCACGCCGCCCAGCGAGGAAGGCTCGGTCAGCATCGGGCTGCTCGACACCGTCCACGAGCTCGAGCCGGGCGCCACCGTCGAGGTGAACCTCGGGACCTGAGCTCCTCGGCTGCCTCAGGTGACCCAGAAGTCCTGGTGCATCCCGGCGGCGTAGTGGCCGGGCAGGTTGCACACCACGGCGTAGTGGCCCGAGGACAGGTCGATCGTGAGCAGCTTGGAGGTGCCCGGCTCCATGTCCCCGGTCTCCCCCACGTTGGTCACACCCGGGGCATCCTCGTCGATCCGGTTGGCCTCGCCCTCGAAGGAGACGATGGGAAAGTCCGCCGCCGGGGTCTTGGTCGAAAGGACCACGAACTCGTGCGTGTGATCGCCCTCGTTGGTGACCACGAAGCTCACCTTGCCCTCGGGCACCGTGGCCTGGGACAGGTGGATGTACATGTGGGTGGGATCGGTCTCGCCCAGGGCCACGGTGACCGTGCGAGACGGCACGAAGCTCACCGGAACGACCCCGGGACTCGGCGTGCCGCTCGCCGTGTACCCGGGGATGAACGCGACCGTGTTCTGCTCCGGCCCCGTTCCGGCGGCGGCTCCACACGCCGTGAGCACCAGGGCGAGCACCCCGATGAGGCCGACCGACCTGCCGCGGCCCATCCTCCACGCAGCGCGAGCGATCATGGCCGATCCGCCCACATCCGAGCTCATCCCGACGCACCGGCGGCCGCCTGGCCGCCCGGATCCCGCCAGTCCGGCACGCTGGGGGCCGTCTTCTGCCACGAGCGAACGTACGCGACGATTGCGGCGATCTGCTGATCCGTGAGCGGTCCCCCATACTCGTCCCACCAGGCGGGCATCTCGGTACCGGGGACGCCCCCCGCCACGATGCCGTGCATCTGCTCGTCGCTCACGCTGGTTAGGAACTGCTGGGAATTCAGCGCGGGGGCGTCCACCCCTTGTCCGTTCGTGCCGTGGCAGCTCGCGCAGTTCAATCCGAAGAGCTGATGTCCGGACGTCACGAGCGCGGTCTGGTACGAGGCGAGCGCATCTGCCCGCCGGCTGGATTCGACGGCCTTGTAGACGGGAAACGCGATCACCAGCAGCAGGAGGACCACGACGCCGGCGGCCTGCCAACGGCTCAAGCTGCGACGAAGGGCACGGTCCTCGTGGATGATCTCGCTCACGGGGTCGCCTCGGGGGTCGCCGCCGCGGAACCGCTCACCGACTCCCCCAGACAGGACGGGCCGGCGGCTTGGCTCGGTCCGGTGAGCGAGCCCCGGTTGGGGCCCAGGACCAACGACGACGTGTCCACCAACACGCGGTCGCCTTCGATCTTGAGGGGGAAGCGATCCATGCCCCGCGGAGCGGGGCCGGTGACGTACTCACCGATGATGTTGTAGACGCTGCCGTGACACGGACATTCGAACCGCTGGGAGTCCGAGCAGTACGGAACGCGGCATCCCAGATGCGGGCACTTCTGGTACAGGGCCCGGAGACCGCCCTGATACTGGGTCACGTAGAAGCGGCCGTCCAGGAAGTACTGAACGGTGCCCTCTTGCAGGTAGTCGCTGACGGAACCCGCATCGACGATGCCGCCGAAGCCCCCCGCCTGGCCCGGGTTCAGGAGGTCGTAGCTGGTCCATCCCGCCTCCACGACGAGGGCGGCCCCGAGCACCTTCCAGCTCCAGTTCAGGAACTGCCGGCGATCGACGCCGTCCTCCTGTGCACCCTGCAACCCCTCGGTCCTCGGTTCGTCGTCCGCCATCCGATCACAGCTCCAGGTACAGGTGTTGCCAAGGCCTCACCCACGACCATTCCGGCCCGCGGAAGAGCGCGCCGCGAAGGGTCAAGATCAGTGCGACCAGGGCAAGCACGGTAAACACGATGACGACCATCTTCCGGTCGCGGATCCGCCACCCGTTGCTTCGATCCAGGAACGGCAGCGCCGCCAGGAACAGCACCAGAACCCCCGGAACGAGAACGCCGGCCACCATCGGATTGAAGTAGTGGAGGAGCTCCTGAAGGCCGGCGAAATACCAGGGCGCCTTCGCCACCGCCGGGGTCAGGTTCGGATTCGCCATGTCCTTGAGCGGCGCGTCGAAGAGGATGGCTAAGACGAACGTGACGGCGACCGTCGCGCCGGCCACGACCGCGTGCCGGACCAGGAAGTGGGGCCAGGTGAAGACGTCCTCCTCCGGCTCCTGCGTGACCTTGACCTCGAGTTCGCGAGGAACCACGCCGAGGAGTCGGTACCGGGGCTCCTCCGGCTGCTCAGGCATGGACCGTCACCTCCTCCTGCGCCGACGGCACCTCTGCGATGGTCGGCTCCTCCGACCCGCGATCCGCGATGGCGAAGCCGTCCTTGCGGACGCGCCAGATGTGCACGGCCAGGAACAGGATCAGGGACGCGGGGAGGACGTAGATGTGCAGGACGTAGAACCGCAGCAGCGCGGCGGCCCCCACGTCGGGTCCTCCCAGCAGGATCTGCTGCGCCTTGTCGCCCAGCAGCGGGACGTAGCCGGCGATGCTCGTCCCGACCTCGACGGCCCAGAACGACAGCTGGTCCCAGGGCAGCAGGTAGCCCGTGAACGAGAACAGCAGCGTGAGCACCAGGAGCACGACGCCGATGAGCCAGTTGAACTGGCGCGGGCTCTTGTACGCACCGGCGTAGAAGACGCGGAGCAGATGGAGGATCACGACCACGACCATGAGGTGCGCCGACCAACGGTGGATGTTCCGAACGAACTGGCCGAACGCCACCGAGGTCGCCAGGTTGTGCATGTCGAAGTACGCCTGCGGGATGGCCGGGTGGTAGAAGAACATCAGATACATGCCGGAGACGAACAGGATCCCGAACAGCACCGCCGCGATGAATCCCAGCCGGAAGGTCGACCGGAACGACACCAGCTTCCGCGGGACCTTCACCGGGTAGATGTGGAGGAAGAAGTTGTGGTACGACGTCATCGCGCGGCCGCGCGGAGTAGTCGTGGCCGGATGGCGGACGGCCGAGCGGTACAGCTCCGACTCACGGAACCGCTTCCCCGGATGCAGGAACGCCTCGACCAGCTCGCGGCCGCGCTCCCTCTCCCCGTTCTCGCTCGCCACGGTCCCTCCTACGCCGTCACCGGTTCGATCTCGCGAAGTCCGGTGGAGGACTCGGACCACCCGTCGAGCGACAAGGCGTGGGTGGGGCACCGCTCCACGCACAGCGCACAACGGATGCAGTAATCCTCCTGGATGACGAGCGCGCTCGATGGTACCGGCGCCTCCAGGCCATCGATCCGCTCCACCGGAACGATGCGGATGCACTTCTCGGGGCAGATGTCCACGCAGCCGCCGCACAGGATGCACAGATCGGGCCGGAGCTCGATGTTGAGGAAGCACTGGAGACACCGCGACGCCTCGAGGCGCGCCTGCTCCTCCGTGAACCCCAGCTCGATCTCGGGGACACCGATCCTCCGGTCCGACGGCTCGGACGGAACGTCCACGCGTGGGACCGCGTCGTAGTCCAGCACCGGTCGATCCACCACCGTCACCGGCAGCATCCGACGGAACCGCGGCTGGGAGGGTGCCTCGCCGGAGAGCAGCCGGTGGATGGAGGCCGCGGCGCGGCGCCCATCGCCGATCGCGTCGATCAGGTTCCGAGGCCCGAACGCGACATCGCCTCCCGCGTAGATCCCGGGAACGGACGTGGCCAGCGAGTCGCGCTCGACGGCGATCGTCCCCCGTGGACTGACCTCGACTCCGTCCTCCGGCTCCATCCACGACAGGTCTGGAGACTGGCCGATGGCCAGGATCACCGAGTCGCACGGAAGTCGCTTCTCCGTGCGCTCCACGAACTGCGGGTTGAACCGGCCGTCGGCGTCGAACACGGAGGAGACGTCCACGGTCTCCAGCCCTTCCACCCGTTCGGTTCCGAGGATCCGGTGCGGACCACGCCGGTGGACGAGCTCGATGCCCTCGACCTCAGCCTCCTCGATCTCGAACTCGTGGGCCGGCATCTCCTGGCGGTTCTCGAGGGAGACCACCCGAACTCGGCGGGCCCCCATACGCATCGCCACACGTGCCACGTCCAAGGAAACGGTGGCTGCCGCCGTCACTCCGTCTTCGACCTGCGGCCCCGCCTCGGGCGCCGAGCGACCCGCCGCGATCTCGCGCAACGCGGTCCGAGCCACATCGAGGGCCACGTTCCCGCCGCCGATCACGACGACGTCGTCTCCGAGGTCGACGCGATACCCGGTGTTCGCGTTGATCAGGAAGTCGACGGCACGCAGCACGCCGTCGAGCTCGACACCTGGGATCGTCAGGTCCCGGCTCCGCATCGCCCCGACGGCCACGAACACGGCGGCAAAGCCATCGTCCTTCAGGGAAGCGAGCGAGAGATCGACACCCAGGCGCTGCTCCGTGCGGAGCTCGACCCCCAGGCCGAGGATGGCCCGGATCTCGGACTGGAGGATATCCCGGCGCAGCCGGTACGGCGGGATCCCCAGGACCATCATCCCCCCCGGCCGATCCGCCGCATCGAAGACCACCGGCCGATAGCCGTACGCAGCAAGATCGTGGGCGCAGGCCAGGCCGGCGGGCCCGGCGCCGACGACGGCGACCCGCTCGTCGCGGCGGGGCATCATCTCGACCGCCTCCCGCCACAACCGTTCGGCTTGGGCACTCTCCACGCCCCCGTGCTCGCACGCGAATCGTTTCAACGCACGGATCGCGATCGGCTGATCGATGTAGCCCCGGCGGCACGCCGCCTCGCACGGAGCCGCGCAGACGCGGCCGCAGATCGACGGGAACGGGTTCGGCATCCGAGCGATCAGATACGCAGACTCGTACTCACCCGCAGCGATGGCGCTGACATAACGCCCGGCGTTCGTGAGAACCGGACAGGCACGCGTGCAGGGCACGTTGTCGTCCAGCCACTGGGCTCCGACGCCTTCAGCCTCGAAGCGCACGCCGGATCCTTCTCATGGGGCGCTGAAACCGCACGACGAGCCAGGACATGAACGCGAAGAACGCGGCAACCCACAACAGCACCAACGCATCGCGGGTCCTGGGTGCCAGGTTCTCGAAGACGCGGGTCACCAGGCGATCGGGGAGAAGGACGAATCCTACATAGGCCACCACGAACACGACGAGTGCAAGGAGCAGGGCGATGAGCCAGTCCCGCGTTGGAGGAGCAGACCCTCCCGGGCGACCTTCACCGGAGCTCTCCCGACCTCTCATCGACGATGGCGGACTATAGTCCTTGCCCGCGGCTTCCGCTACCGGATGGCCCACCCGACGACACAACCAGCGCCGAAGATCGCGCGAAGCCTGAGCCGAAGGACCCCTTTCACGGCCGGCCTACCCCGATCCGTGCGCCACGCAGCTCAGCCGGCGACGGCGGGGCGTGAACGGAGCCGCCGGTAGCCCAGCCAGGCCGCCGCCACGATCACGGCGATCGGCACGAGGTAACCGAGCCCCACCACGACCGAGTACAGGACGCCGAGGAACCCGTTCAGGGCCTTGTCCCACGCTTCGACGAGGCTCGGGCGCTCCGAGACGTTCGACTCGACGTGGATCGGGGCCCCGGGCTCACGCAGTGACAACTGGATCGTGGCCAGGGAGGTCTGGTTGTCGAGAACGCGGAGCTGTCCCTTGATCTGCTCGATCCGGAACTGCACGTCCTGGAGCTCGCGCTGCACCCGTAGGGTCGCCTCCACCGACGTGGCCCGGCGCATCAGCCTGAGAAGCACCGCCTCCTGGGTCTCCCAGGTGGTGAGGCGAGCCTTCAGGTCCACGTACTGGGACGTGACATCCTGTCCCGACATCGACTGCGCCTTCACCGTACCCAGCCGGTCGAGGTCGGTCATGGCCTGATCGAAGCTCGCAGCGGGCACCCGGATCATCAGGGAACCGCTCCGCACCTTCGTCCCCGACGTGGAGGACGACTCGACATAGCCCCCGTAGGTCGCGGCCACGATCCTGGCCGCGTCGAAGGCCGCTTCGAACCCGTCCTTCTTCACCTCCACGTCGATCCGCGCCGTCTTCACGATGGCCGGACCGATCGCGGGGAGCTCGCCGACGCCCGTGAGCGACCCGGATCCGCTCGACACCGCACCGGTCACCGAGGAGTCGGCGACCTCGGCCGGCCCCGGCACGGCCAACCCTTTCTCCGTCACGGGGCTCCCCGATGCCCCTGCGCCCCCGCCACCCACGCTGTCGCTCCTCGCCCGCCCGAGCGGGCCTCCGCCGGAGGTCGCCAGGTACCCGATCACCCCCGCAACGGCCAGGAACCCGATGACCGAGACGATCGCCTTGCGCATCGTGGGCCTCCCTTGTCGCCGGTCGCCGGCCGTTGGACGGAAGGCGTTCGGAAGGGGTTCCCGTCAGCTCGCCAGACGGGCCACGCCCGAGGGGCTGCCGCGCAGCGCCGCGGGCCCGGCCGACACTAGCCCGTCCGCGCGGAGCGTCGCGACCGCCGCCACGATGCGCTCGAGCGGGAACCCGGATGCTCGCGCGAGTTCGTGCAGCGTGCTCCGGGACCGGCTGCGCAGGATCCGCACGACGGCCCCGCGCACCTGGCGCGCCGAGCCCTCGAAAGGCGGCTGCCGCCTCCTCTGAGGCTTCGGGACGGCGACGGCCGAGATGAAGCGGCAGGTCTGCGAGATGGGACAGTCCTGGCACCGAGGTCGTGGACGGCAGATCTCCCGCCCCAGGTCCATCAGAGCCTGGGTCCAGGCGCCGGGTTCGTCGGGTGCGATCCAGCGCTGGGCGGCGTCGGCGATCCGACCGGCGGTCAAGGCATGCGCCTCCGAGCCGAAGAAGAACCTTGTGACGATCCGGCGGACGTTCGTGTCGACGGCGGCGACCGGCAGGCCGAACGCGAGGGACGACACGGCGGCCGCCGTGTACGGGCCGACGCCGGGAAGCCGGCGCAGATCACTGGGCTCGGCCGGGAAGCGGCCCCCGAACTCACGCACCACGGCGCGAGCAGCCTCGGAGAGGGCCACCGCCCGGCGGTTGTAGCCGAGGTCGCCCCATGCTGCCACCACGTCGCGCCGCGGAGCTGCAGCGAGGGACCGCAGGGATGGGAACTTCCGGAGGAACGCCCGATAGGCGGCCACGACGCGCGGCGCCTGTGTCTGTTGGAGCATGATCTCCGACACCCAGATCCGATACGGATCGCGGATCTTGCGCCACGGGTAGGCGTCACGGCGCGGTTCGTACCAGCGCAGCAGGGCCCGCCGGGACCTCCGGACCAACAGTGCGTCGACGACGCCCTCCGGGGAGAGCCTCGCGCTCAGAAGCCCGCCTTGCCCTTCTCGGGAAGCTCCTCGGCCGCCTCCTTCAGCGCCGCCCAGATCTCCCGGAAGACATCGGCTGCGAACTTCGGCGGCTGGCTGTTCTCGCCTCCTAGGGATCCGCGGACAGCGGAGGTCGTGATATCGATGGCCTTCTCGAACAACGCCCAGTCGATCTCGCGCGCCATGGTCGGACTCCCTCCTTCGGGGTTCGTGGGCCTCGAACGATCGACAGGCTACACGCGACTACTCGTAGGCGCGGAGGCCGGTGAGGGCCTCGCCCACGATCAGGGTGTGGATCTCGTTCGTGCCCTCGTAGGTCGAGACGGATTCGAGGTTGTTCATGTGTCGGATCACCGGGTACTCGAGCGTGATCCCGCTCGCGCCGAGGATCCCCCGGGCCTGGCGAGCGATCTGCAGCGCCTCACGCACGTTGTTGAGCTTGCCCATCGATACATGCTCGGGCAGCAGGCGCCCTTCGTCCTTCATGCGACCGAGATGGAGGGCGAGAAGCAGCCCCTTCGAGAGTTCGAGCGCCATGTTCGCCAGCTTCTCCTGGGTGAGCTGGAAGGCTGCGATCGGCTTGCCCCACTGCACGCGGGACTTCGCGTACCCCAGGGCCGTCTCGAAGCACGTCCGGGCGGCCCCCATCGCACCCCACACGATGCCGAACCGCGCCTCGGTGAGGCACGACAACGGGCCCTTCATCCCCACGACTCCCGGGAGGACGGCGTCCTCGGGCACTCGAACCTCGTCGAGGATCAGCTCCGAGGTCACCGACGCGCGGAGCGAGAGCTTTCGGTGGATGTCCCTCGTAGAGAAGCCGGGGGACTCGGTGGGGACCAAGAACCCCCGGATCCCTTCCTCCGTCCGAGCCCACACCATCGCGAGGTCGGCGATCCCCCCGTTCGTGATCCACATCTTCGTGCCTGACAGGACCCAGTCCCCTCCGTCGCGGCGGGCGGCGGTCCGCATACGGGCGGGATCGCTCCCGGCGTCGGCTTCGGTGAGGCCGAAGCACCCGATCACCTCGCCGCGGGCCATCGGCGGCAACCATCGTTCCTTCTGCTCGTCGCTGCCGAATCGCCAGATGGGGAACATGCAGAGCGAGCCCTGGACGGACACGAAGCTGCGGAAACCGCTGTCCCCCGCCTCGAGCTCCAGGCACGCCAGGCCGTAGTCGACCGCGCTCGCTCCCGCGCATTCGTACCCGGTCAGATGCATGCCGAGGAGGCCCAGGTCGGCCAGCCCTTTGGCCACCTCACGAGGGAACTCTCCGGCCTCGAACCAGCCCTCGATGCCGGGGAGGATCTGATCCCCGACGTACTCACGGACGGCGTCCCGGATGGCCCGCTCCTCCTCGCTCAGGAGGTGGTCGAGGTCCAGGTAATCGAGCGGGTGGACGTCGGATCGAGCCATGACGGGTCTAGCGTATGCCGCCAGGCATCGCGATGGGTTCACCAGGCCATCTCTCCCGCTGGCCGCCCCGATGTCGAACCCGGCCGTCCCCGTTCGTCGATAGAGTGGCGCGGCCGAGGGAGCCGTCGAGCGGAAGGGAGATGTGATGCAGTACCTGTTGCTGATCTACGCCGACGAGTCGAGCCGGGGCCAGACCTCACCCGAAGAGCCGGCCACCGAGATGACGGCCTGGAACGACTACACGGCCTGGCTCCAGCAGAAGGGGTGGTACGTCGGAGGGGAGGCGCTGGAGCCGACATCCGCGGCCACGACGGTCCGGGAGCGCGACGGCAAGACGCTTACGACGGACGGGCCCTTCGCGGAGACGAAGGAGCAGCTCGGCGGCTACTACCTCGTGCGGTGCGACAACCTGGACGAGGCGGTCGAAGCAGCCTCGAAGATCCCCAGTGTGGGACAGGGATCGGTCGAGGTCCGGCCGATCATGGAGTTCCCGGAGTAACCATCGTAGGAACCGATGCAGGTGGGATCGTCGACCGCCTGTTCCGCCGGGAACAGGGACGGGCGGTCGCGACCCTCATCCGCGTGCTCGGCGACTTCGACCTGGCCGAGGAGGCGGTCCAGGACGCCTTCGTCACCGCGCTCGAGCAGTGGGCGAGCCGGGGGGTCCCCGACAACCCGGGCGCTTGGATCACGACCACCGCCCGCAACCGCGCCATCGACCGGCTCCGCCGCGAGCGGCGCCTGCGGGAGAAGACCCAGACGCTAAGGCAGCTCGCGGAGCTCGAGGCGCTCGGCCGAGACATCGACATGGACGCCATACCCGACGACCGGCTTCGACTGATCTTCACGTGCTGCCACCCCGCACTCGCGATGGACGCCCGGGTGGCTCTGACGCTGCGGACGCTGGGGGGCCTGACCACGACCGAGATCGCCCGGGCGTTCCTGGTGGCCGAGGCCACGATGGCGCAGCGTCTCGTTCGCGCCAAGCGCAAGATCCGCGCCGCCGCCATCCCCTACCGGGTGCCGCCCCGCGAGCTGCTGCCGGAACGCCTGCCGGCCGTGCTCGCGGTCCTCTACCTGATCTTCAACGAGGGCTACGCCTCGACGAGCGGATCGCTCGTCCGCATCGAGCTCTGCGACGAGGCCATCCGCCTGGGACGGTTGACGCGCGAGCTCATGCCCGGGGAGGCCGAGGTCGCCGGCCTGGTGGCACTCATGCTCCTGCAGCACTCACGGTACGAGGCTCGGACGGATCCTGCGGGCGACCTCGTGCTGTTGGAGGACCAGGACCGGGCCCGATGGGACCACGCCATGATCGACGAAGGCCTGGCGATGCTCGACGGGGCGCTGGCGCTTCGCGGCCCCGGTCCTTACCAGGTCCAGGCCGCCATCGCCGCGCTTCACGCGCGTGCTCCCCGTCCCGAGGACACCGACTGGCCGCAGATCGCCGCGCTGTATACCCGACTGTCGGCGATGGCGCCCTCGGCGGTGGTGGACCTCAACCGTGCCGTCGCCGTGGCGATGGCCGACGGTCCGCTCCGCGGGCTCGACCTCCTCGCCCCGCTCGAACGGGAACTGGGGGACTACCACCTGTTCCACTCGGCCCGGGCGGACTTCCTGCGCCGGCTGGGCCGGGGCGGCGAGGCGGCCGATGCCTATCGTCGAGCGCTGGAACTCTCGTCGAACCCGTCGGAACGGTCCTTCTTGGAGCGACGGTTGCGCGAGGTCACAGGTCCCTCACCAGGTACGTGAGCACGGCGGCGACCGGGATCGGTCCGTCGGCGCCGTCGAGGCGGGCGCCGTTGATGAACGGGCCGTGCGCGAACCGGTAGCCGAGCGTCTCGTACAGAGCGCGCGCAGGCGCAGCAGCGTCGTCGGTGCCGACGGCCAGGCCGATCCGGCCCAACGCCGCATCGCGACCGGCTGTTTCCAGTGCCGCCATGATCTTCCGAGCCACCCCCCTGCGCCGATAGGCCTTCGAGACGAAGACGTCGCGGACCTCCGCGCAGTGCTCGCGCGCCGCCGAGACCGAGTACTCCCCGTGGTTTGGGAACAGCACCATCCCGCGCCCGGCCGGCGTGTCCCCGATCCACGCGACGGCCTGCACCATCTCCCCGCGCTCTTGCGCCGGGAGCCGGCGCCCGTACTCGGCGCGACTCCACACGGGAAGCATGCGGTTCAGCGCGTCGATCGCGCCGGTATCGAGGCGGCGGATCCCGACGTCAGCCGATCTGCACCTCCGGCAGGCTCGCGAGGGCGGCCTCCTCGTCGGCGGGGTCGAACTCGACCTCCGGCAGCCGGCCGTTCAGGTAGTCGTCGTACGCTTGCATGTCGAAGTGGCCGTGGCCGGAGAGCCCGAGCAGGATCACCCGCTCCTCCCCCGCCTCGCGGGCCGCGACCGCCTCGTTCACCGCGCCGCGGATCGCGTGGGCGGACTCGGGTGCCGGTACGATCCCCTGGGTCTGCGCGAAGAGCACGGCCGCCTCGAACACCTCGTTCTGCGTGAAGGCCACCGCCTCCATGTACCCGTCCCGCACGAGCAGCGAGAGCGATGGCGAGTCGCCGTGGTACCGCAATCCGCCCGCGTGCACCGGCGCGGGGACGAAGTCATGTCCCAGCGTGTACATCGGCAGCAGCGGCGTCATCCCGGCGGTGTCGCCGAAGTCGTAGGCGAATCGCCCCTTCGTGAGGGTGGGGCACGCGGCCGGCTCGGTTGCCAGGAACCGCATGTCTGGGGTCTCCCCCCGAAGCTTGCCGCCCATGAACGGATACGCGAGCCCACCGTAGTTCGAGCCTCCTCCGACGCACCCCACCACGATGTCGGGCTGCTCGCCGGCCAGCTCCATCTGCTTCTGCGCCTCGAGCCCGACCACGCTCTGGTGCAACAGGACGTGGTTCAGGCAGGAGCCGATCGAGTAGTTCGTGTCGGGGTTCGTCGCCGCGACCTCGATGGCCTCGCTGATCGCGATGCCGAGGGATCCGGTGGAGTCCGGGTGCCCCTCGAGGATCGCCTTCCCGGCTTCGGTGGTGGTGGACGGCGATGGCCGGACCTCGGCGCCGAACATCTCCATGAAGATCCGCCGGTACGGCTTCTGCTCGAACGAGGCCCTCACCATGAACACCAGGCACTCGAGGTCGAAGAACCGGCACGCCATCGAGAGCGACGAGCCCCACTGCCCTGCCCCGGTTTCCGTGGACATCCGCCGGATCCCGGCCTCCTTGTTGTAGTAGGCCTGGGCCACGGCCGTGTTCGGCTTGTGCGACCCGGCAGGCGACGCGCCCTCGTACTTGAAGTAGATCCGGGCCGGCGTCTCGAGCGCCCGTTCGAGCCGAACCGCCCGGTGTAGCGGCGTCGGCCTCCACAGCCCGTAGACGTCGAGCACGGGGCCGGGCACGTCGATCCAGGGGTCGGTGGACACCTCCTGCATGATCAGCGCCTCGGGGAAGATCGGGGCGAGCAGCTCTGGCGTCACCGGCTCCTTCGTCCCCGGGTGCAGCGGAGGCAGGAGGTGGATGCCGGCTGCGGCCATGTCGGGCAGGACGTTGTACCAGGCCGCTGGGACCTCCTCGGGTGATAGGTCGAACCTCGTGCGCTCGGTCATCGGCGTCCTCCTCGTCGGGGAAGCGTGGGCGCCGAGCGTACCGGAGGTGGTGGCGGGCCGCTACCCGGTGGCGGGGTCAGCGACGGGAGGATCGCTGGGTCATGTGCCACTTGCGGGGGTGGATCAGGGCGTCGGCTGCGGCCGGCCCCCAGCTGTCCGGTTCGTAGGTCTGCACAGGGGACGGGCGCACGAGGACCGGCGCGAGGATCTCCCACGAACGCTCCACGTCGTCCTGGCGCAGGAACAACGTGTGATCGCCCTCCATCGCCTCGAGCAGCAGCAGCTCGTAGGCGTCGGCGATCCGGCCCTCGAACTCCTCCTCGTAGTCGAAGTCCAACGTCACGCGTCCCAGATCCAGGCCGGGCCCCGGCCGCTTCGCGTTCACCGCGAGCGTGATGCCCTCGTCCGGCTGGATCCGGATCGTCAGGTGGTCGCGCTTCGGAAGATCCATGTCGGTCCCTCGGAACACGTTGAACGGGACCTTCCGGAACTTCAGCGTGACCTCGCTCTCCTTGCCGGCCAGCATCTTCCCCGTGCGAAGGTAGAAGGGAACCCCGGACCACCGCCAGTTGTCGATCTCGACCTCCATGGCGGCGAACGTCTCGACGGTGGACTCGTCGGAGACCCCGGGCTCCTGTCGGTACCCCCGATACTGCCCCCGCACCACCCGGTCCGGATCGCAGACCATGGTGGAGCGCAGCACCTTCACCGTCTCGTCACGGAGGCGGTTCGGCTCGAAGGAAACAGGCGGCTCCATCGACACGAAGGTCATCACCTGGAACAGATGCGTCGCGATCATGTCCCGGATCGCGCCGGTCTGCTCGTAGAACGCGCCCCGAGCCTCGATCCCGATGTCCTCGGCCACCGTGATCTGCACGTGGTCGATGTACCGGCGGTTCCACACGGGCTCGAACAAACCGTTCGCGAACCGGAACGCCAGGACGTTCTGGACGGTCTCCTTGCCCAGGTAGTGATCGATCCGGAAGACCTGGGACTCGTCGAAGACCTCGTGGATCGTGGCGTTCAGCTCGCGCGCCGAGGCCAGGTCGTGTCCGAACGGCTTCTCGAAGACGATCTTCGCATCCGTGTGCATCCCGGCCTCGGCCACCCGGTGGACGATGTCCGGGTAGGCGACCGCCGGCGTGGCCGCGTAGAAGAGTCGCCGGCCGGCCGTTCCGCGGCGCTCGTCGATCCCCTTCAGGTGGTCCACCACGTGGTTCATGGCCCCGGGATCCGAGAACTCGCCCGGCACGTACGAGAGATGCTCCACGAAATCGCGCCACACTTCGCCGGCCGGAGCTTGCGCGCTGAACTCCTCGACGCCGTCGCGCGCGATCTCGCGGAACTCGTCGTCGGAGAGCTCGGTGCGCGAGTACCCGACGATGGCGAACCCTCGGGGAAGCAGTCCCTGGAGGAACAGGTGGTAGAAGGCCGGCAGCAGCTTGCGCTTCGTGAGGTCGCCGGACGCCCCGAAGATCACCACGGCCTGCGCGGGAAGCTCCTGCGCCATCAGCTCCCACCCCCGGACGGGGGCAGGACCTCGATCCAGCCCTCCTGCTCCCGAGTCCGGTACACGGGTACCGGGTCCTCGGCCGGCCCTTCGATCGGTTCGCCGGACCGCAGGTCGAACGCGCTGCCGTGACACGCGCACACGACGGTGTCGGCCGCGTCGTCGAGCTCGCCGTCCGACAGCCAGCACCCCTCGTGCGTGCACTCGTCGCCGAACGCGAACAGGTCGTTCTCGAGATGGGCCACCGCGATGCGTCCCCACGCGACCTCGAAGGCCCGGAGCTCCCCATCCGGGATCTCGGCGAGCGACGCGACCCGAACGTAGTCCACGGCGACCCCTTTCCGACGTCTCTTTGCGTAACACTACCCGGCATGCCGGAATTGCCCGAGGTCGAGAACGAGCGGCGCACCTTCGCCCGGCGGGCCGCAGGACGAACGGTCGCCCGCGTGCTCGTGGCGGATCCCACCATCGTCCGGAACGTCTCCGCCGCCGCCCTGGTGGGAACCCTGTGCGGCCGGACGTTCGAGCAGCCCGGCCGCCGGGGCAAGTGGCTCCTCTGCCCCGCGGGCGGGCCGACACTCGTCCTCCATTTCGGGATGACCGGTGAGCTGGTGTGGTCGGGGGACGAGCCCGATCGGCATCGGCACGACCGACTGATCCTCGTCCTCGACGACGGCGAGCTCCGGTACCGGAACATGCGGAAGCTCGGAGGGGCATGGCTGGCCTCTGATCAACCCGAGCTGGCCGCGATCCTCAACGGGCTCGGGCCCGACGCGCTGGAGGTGACGGAAGCAGGGTTCCTGTCGCTCCTGGAGCGCCGTCGAGGCGGCGTGAAGGCCGCGCTCATGGACCAGGGCCTGGTCGCGGGCATCGGCAATCTCCTCGCCGACGAGATCCTCTGGCAGGCGCGGCTCCACCCTCGGACCCGCATGGAGCGTCTCACCGAGAGACGGCGGCGCGAGCTGTTCGACGTGCTGCAGCGGGTGCTGCACATCGCCGTCGACGACTTCGACTACATCGAGCGACACCGCGAGTGGCTGAACCACGTCCGGGGCAGACCCGGAGCCATCTGCCCGCGCTGCGGCAGCGCGCTCCGGCAGACCGCGGCGGCCGGGCGGACCACGTACTTCTGTCCACGCTGCCAGCGAGCACCGCGCCGGTGAGCGTTCGTGCCCCTCGACCGGTTCAACCGACCGGGGTCGACCTGCCGGCCAGGCGCCGAGCGGCCGACCATCCTCGTTGGAGGACCGTAACCCCGCCCAGCGCCACGAGGACCGCGAGGGCGGGCAGCAGCGCGCCCGGCACGATGAGCCCGATCATCATCGCGAGGTACCGCTCTAGCCGCTGGAAGAACCCCTCGGTGAGCGACACGCCGGCGGACTCGGCCTCGGCGCGGATGTGGCTCACCAGCAGGGCGATCACGAGCGTCGCGAGCGCCAGCCCTGCTTCGAGCCCGCGGCCCTGTCCGGCCAGCGACCAGTACAGGCACCCGAACAGGACCATGTCCGAGATCCGGTCGAACACCGAGTCCAGGAACGCACCGGACCGCCGTTCCTCCCCACGGAGGCGGGCCACGCCGCCGTCGAAGATGTCGAACAACCCGGCGGGGACGAGCAGCGCCCCCGGAAGGAACCGTCGGTCGGTGAGCAGGAGCCAGCCGACGACCACGTTCGTCGCGAGCGATGCGACCGTGAGCTGCCACGGGCGCACCCCGGACCGGTACAGCCCCGCGAGGGCCAGGCGGTACGGCCAGCTGAAGATGAACCGCATCGCCGGGCCCACGATGCCCCGGGTCTTCCGCGGGGCCGGCATGTCGCGCACCTTGGCCGCAGGGCGTTCCGGCCGGTCCTTGGGACCCTGCTCGGTCATCTCGTGCGGCAGGGTATCGCCCGCGGGCGCCGCAGCGCTATCGGATCACGCGGATGGTGGCCGGAACCCGACGACCCGGTAGCGGAACGTCCCACCCGGCGCCTCGTAGCTGACCTCGTCGTCTGCACGGGCACCCACCACCGCGGAGCCGAGGGGGGACGTGGTGGTGATGGTTCGCACGCCCGGGTGGCGCTCCTCGGCGGACTCGGCGAGCAGGTAGGTCTCGTCCTCGGGATCGTCCTCGAGCGGCCGGAGCACGACGAGCATCCCGGCCGTCACGACGTCGGACGCGACGGGTGCCTCGGTGATGTTCGGGTCGCGGAGCATGCGCTCGAGCGTTCGGATCCGGGCCTCCATGAGCGCCTGTTCGTTCTTCGCGGCGTCGTACTCGGCGTTCTCGCGGATGTCTCCGTGCTCGCGTGCCGCCTTCAACCGCTCGGCGATGCGCCGCCGGCCCTCGGACCGGAGCTCATCCAGCTCGGACTTCAGCCGGTTGTAGGCGTCGAGCGTGAGCGTGGCCGTGGGCTCTTGGCCGGGCTTCCGCGGCGGCCGATTCGCCAGTTCCTCGGGAAGGTCCATCGGTCCTGCGAGTTTACCGACTATCGGCCCTCGGGCTGGGGGGTGCACCGACCGACGAGGCCAAGGAATGGGGGGCTTCTCCCGCTTCCCGAAAGGGGGTCCTGTCATGCACGGTCGCGCTCTGCGAGCCCTGCTGCTCCTTACCACCGTCTCCACGCTGGCGCTCCCGGGGGTCGCTCGGGCGCAAACCACCGCGACGCAGACGGGAACGCCCGAGGAAAGAGCCGCCGCCGTGGTCCGGCCGTCGGTCGTCTACATCGAGCAGTACTGGAAGGCCTGGGTCCGCGTGCCCCGATCCTCGCAGCTGTACTTCGAGGGGTACGTGAACGGCGGCGATCCGTTCACGTGGGGTACGAGGTGCAGCGGATTCGTGGTGAACCCCACGGGGTACATCGTGACCGCGGGCCACTGCGTCGACACCAGCAAGGAAGGCGCCAGGGAGACCGCGCTCCAGTTCGCGGTCGACTGGCTGATCCAGAACGGCTGGGCGTACCGTCGCGACTTCGGCTACTGGTTGAACGAGGCGCATCTCGCGTGGGGTGTCGAGGGCACCGAGAAGGGAACCCCGCCCGATCTCGAGGTCTGGGTGCAGCGAGGCGTCGCCGCGGGCGGGCTGAAGACCGGGGAGGCGTTCCCGGCGCGTGTCGTCGACTACCAGCCCTGGAGCCAGGGGGACGTGGCCATCCTGAAGATCGAGGAAGCGGACCTGCCGAGCGTCCTCGTCGCACCGAGCGCCGAGATCGACATCGGCACCCCGGTGCTCTCGATCGGCTACCCGGGATCGACGGACATGGTCACGGACCAGACCTACGAGCCGACGTTCAAGGACGGACAGATCAACGCCCAGAAGACCCGTGAGGGCGGCCTGCTGCCCGTGTACGAGATGAGCGCCGCGCTCTCCGGCGGGATGAGCGGCGGACCGACCGTGAGCCTCGACGGGGCGGTGGTGGGCGTGAACAGCTTCAACATCCGGGGCGAGACGGAGGCCTTCAACTTCATCACGCCGTCCTCGCTCGTCGCCGAGATGCTCTCCCGCAACGGCGTTTCGAACGAGCTCGGCCCGATCGACGAGGCGTACCGGGCAGGGCTCGACGCGTTCTTCTCCGGCCAGTACGAGGCGGCCATCGGGAAGTTCGACGAAGTCCTCTCGCTCTCGCCCACGCACCAGCAGGCGCAGGAGTTCAAGGTCGAGGCCACGAAGCTCCAGGCCGAGGCGCCGAAGCCCAAACCCGCCCCCGCGGCGAGCGGCGGCTTTCCCACATGGGTGATCGCGGTGATCACCGGAGGCGCCCTCGTCGTGGTGCTGGGGCTGTTCCTCGCGCTTCGACGCCGTCGGCAGGCAGCCGCCCCCGCAGTGGCAACGGCGACGCCGCTGGCGGCGAACGGGATCGGCCAGACCCAGCAGATGCCAGCGCCCGTCGGGTTCCAGCCGGCACCGAGCCCGGCCGCGGCGACCGTCGCGCCGCCGCAGGCCGCGGGACCCGGTGGCATGGCTCCGGCTCCCAGCCCGACGGTCGCACCGGTGCCGCCGGCCGTACCGGACGCCACCCAGGATGAGCACCCGCGCTTCTGCTCGAGCTGCGGACGTGCCCTGGGGACCGAAACGCGCTTCTGCCCGAGCTGCGGACACCCGGTGGGCGGCTGAGCCACCGATAGGAGCGGATGGAGAGGGTAGTCGAGGTCGGCCCGGGCCGTTCAGGCCAGGGCCGACCTCACCACGCTGCAGGCCCGGAGGGTGACCCACTTGCTGGCGGTCCCCTTCCGTTCGATGTCTCCCCACGTCTTCCCGTTGTACGCGTACTCGTTCCGCCACCGACCCCGTCCGTCCTGCTTCGAGAGCACGAGGTCGAGCGCCTTGGATAGCCTCGGATCGTTCGCTCTTCCGAGCTCGACGAGCACCTCGAGGTTCTGGAGGACATCGGCCACGTAGCCCGAGGGGAACCCGAGCTTGAACCAACTCCCGCTCACCGTCGATGCCGCCGGGTAGTCCGCCACGGCCGGGTCCCGCGAGAGCAGGAAGCGCACACCACGTTCGATAGCCGCCGCGACCGACGACGACCGGTGGGATCCCGGCACGCGAGCCAGCGCGCGAAGCGCCTTGATCGCCCCCCACGCGCACGGCTCGTGACCGTTCGCCACGCAGCGGAACCCCTGCCCGCTGGTTCCCGAGCGATAGTAGGCGTCGAACCGTTCGCCGGTGATCGATCCGGCCTGCCACTCGATGGCCCGGGCGACGCGCTCGTCGTCGAGCCATCCGAACCCGAGCATCGCGCGCAGCAGGTTGCCGTGCAGGCAGTGCACCACCGCCGACGGCGGCGGCGGCCGTTCGCTCACCGACCCCGACGCGCCGAAGCCTCCGCTCTCGGTCTGCGTGTGCGACAGGACGTACTCGCACGCCTTTCGGACCCGCCGGTCGCGACCGTCGGCCCCGAGCTGGTCGAGGAAGATCAGCGACCACACCGTGCCCGTGTACTTGCGCCCGTACCCCGCCCCGGGCTTGTCCCAGAACCCCTCCGGATCCTGGTGCTCGAGGATCGAGGCGATGGGGTGGACCTTCATGGCGGCCGCCCGGGCCCGTCGGACCCTCGGCGCGTCGGCCGGTTCGTCGAGGAGGAGCCGCAACGCGAGGTGCCGAACCGCGGGATCGTCCTCCTCGAGGAGCCACGGCACGGGATCGCCTCGGAGCGCTCGCTTCCAGTCCTCCATGGTGCCGCCCGGCCTCTACTCCTCCGAGAAGTACACGTTCTTGACCTCCGTGTACAGGTTCACCGCGTGCATCCCCATCTCGCGGCCCATCCCGCTCTGCTTGTAGCCGCCGAACGGCGCCTCCGTGTGCACGCTGTGCGCCGAGTTCACCGAGAGGACGCCGGTCCGGATGCCCTTGGCCACCCGGATGGCACGGCCCAGGTCCCTGGTCCAGATGGAGCCCGACAGACCGTAGATCGTGTCGTTCGCCAGGCGCACCGCCTCCTCCTCCGTGTCGAAGGGCATCACGCAGGCCACGGGGCCGAAGATCTCCTCCCGCGCCACGCGCCACCGGTTGTCCACGTCGGCCAGGACCGCGGGTCGCAGGTAGAACCCCCCTGCGGGCTGGTCCGGCACGTCGCCGCCCGTGACCAGCCGCGCGCCCTCCTCGACCCCCAGCCGCACGTAGTCGAGCGACGTCTGACGTTGGCTCGCCGAGATCAACGGCCCGAGGTCGGTCGACTGGTCGAGCGGTTGTCCCACGCGAAGCTCGTCCGTCCGCTTGGCCATCCGCTCGACGAACTCGCCGTAGACGGGCCGCTCGACGAACATCCGCGAGCGGGAGGTGCAATCCTGGCCGGTGTTGTCGAAGATCGACCACATCGACTTCTCGACGCAGACGTCGAGGTCGGCGTCGGCGAACACGACGTTGGCGGACTTGCCCCCCAGCTCCAGCGATACCCTCGTGATGTTGTCTGCGCACAAGCGCATGATCTGCGCTCCGACCGCGGTGGAGCCGGTGAACCCCACCTTCGACACTCGAGGATCGGCCACGAGCGCGTTCCCGGTGGTCGAACCCGGACCGGGCAGCACCGAGATCGTCTCGGGCGGCAGGCCGGCCTCGACCAGGAGATCGGCCAGCATGAGGACCGACAGCGGCGTGTAGGTCGCGGGCTTCACGACGATCGCGTTCCCGCAGGCGAGCGAGGGTCCGATCTTCCAGGACGCGATCACCAGCGGGAAGTTCCACGGCGTGATCAGCGCGCAGACGCCCACCGGCTCGCGGAGGGTGACGTCGATCCCGGGGTCCTGGATCGGGATCGTCTCTCCGTGGATCTTGTTCGCGGCGCCGCCCCAGTACTCGAGGACGCCGGCCACGATGTCCATCTCCGCACGGGCGGAGCGGATCGGCTTGCCGGCGTTCCGAGACTCGACGAGCGCGAAGTCCTCCCCCCGCTCCCGGAAGAGGGCGGCCGCTCGCAGCAGGATCCTGCCCCGCTGGGTGCCGGTCATCCTGCTCCACGGCCCTTCCTCGAACGCGCGGCGAGCGATGTCCACGGCCCGTGTCGCGTCCTCCTCGCCGGCCTCGGCAACCTCCGCCATCGGCGCTCCGGTCCCCGGCTCGATCACCTCGAAGGTCTTGCCGCCGGCGGCCGGGACGCGCTGCCCACCCAGGATCAATCGTTCGATCGCCATCGCTCCCCCATCTCACCCCTCGCTCGGATCGCACGATGATATGCGGAGGGTCGTTCGGACCGGAGTGCGGAGCCCCTCCGCCCGGGTCTTGCTGCGGGGGAACCCCGTAGCTTGACCTGTAGAGGGAATCATCCCTAGCGTTGGAGGCCATCATGGAGCTTGCAGAACGGATGGGGCGTCTCGGGACGGAGTCGGCGTTCGAGGTCCTGGCTCGTGCCCGGGCCCTGGAGGCGACCGGGCGCGAGATCGTCCACCTGGAGCTGGGCGAGCCGGACTTCACCACACCCGACCACATCCGCGAGGCCGCGAAGGAGGCGCTGGACCGCGGGATGACGCACTACGTTCCGGCGCCGGGGATCCCGCCGCTCCGCGAAGCGGTGGTCGCGTTCCTGGAGCGGTACGGACGGCTGTCGACCTCGCCGGACCGGGTCATCGTGACCCCAGGCGCGAAGCCGATCATGTTCTTCACCATCCTGGCCCTGTGCGGAGAGGGTGACGAGGTCATCTATCCGGACCCGGGGTTCCCGATGTACGAGTCGATCGCGAACTTCGCCGGAGCGACGCCGGTGCCGATCCCGCTCCGCGAGGAGAACGGGTTCCGCCTGGATCCGCAGGAGCTGGCGTCGCTCGCCACCGACCGGACGAAGCTGCTGATCCTGAGCTCGCCGCACAACCCGTGCGGCAGCGCGCTCACCCGTACCGACCTCGAGGCCATCGCGGCGACGGCCATGGAGCACGACTTCGTGGTGCTCTCCGACGAGGTCTACTGGATGATCCGCTACGACAGCCCGCACGCGAGCGTGCTCGACATCGATGGGATGGCCGAGCGCACCGTGCTGCTCGACGGGTGGTCCAAGACGTGGGCCATGACCGGCTGGCGCCTGGGCTTCGGCGTGTTCCCCGAGTTCCTCGTGGAGCCCGTCACGCGGCTGGTGATCAACTCGGTCTCGTGCACGTCGGCGTTCAGCCAGCACGCGGCGATCGCGGCGCTGACCGGGCCCATGGAGCCCTCGCAGAAGATGGTGGAGGAGTTCCGCCGCCGGCGCGACGTCATCGTGGCCGGCCTGAACGCGATCGAGGGCGTCTCGTGCCTTTCCCCCGACGGCGCCTTCTACGTCTTCCCGAACATCACCGGCCTGGGCCGGACCTCGAAGGAGGTCGAGGCGCACCTGCTCCAGGAGGCGGGGGTGGCAGCGCTGTCGGGCACCGCCTTCGGCACGTACGGAGAGGGGTACCTGCGCTTCTCGTACGCGAACTCGCTGGAGAACATCGAGAAGGCCCTCGCCGCGTTCGAGGCCACCGTGCCGGAGCTGGCCCGTGCCTGATCGCGCGTCGGTCCTGGTCACGCGCCTGCTCCCGGCGCCGGTCATGGAGGCCCTCCGGCAGCGCTGCGATATCGAGCTGTATGAGGGTGAGGGGGCCATCCCTCGCGAAGAGCTCCTGGCGCGCCTTCCGGGCAAGGACGGCGTGATCACCTTGCTCACGGAGAAGGTGGATGCCGGCTTCCTCGACGCCGCCGGACCCGGCCTCGTGATCGTGGCCAACTACGCGGTGGGCTTCGACAACATCGACGTCCCCGAGTGCACCCGGCGCGGGATCCTGGCCTCGAACACCCCCGACGTCCTCACCGAGACCACGGCCGACCTCACGTGGGCGCTGCTGGTCGCAGCGGCGCGGCGGATCGCCGAGGGCGACCGGTTCCTGCGGAGCCGGACCCCGTGGATCTGGGGCCCCCAGATGCTGCTCGGGGTCGACGTGCACGGGGCGACCCTCGGCGTGGTGGGGTTCGGTCGGATCGGCCAGTCCGTGGCCCGCCGGGGAACCGGCTTCGGGATGCGGGTGATCTACAGCGACGTCGTCGCCGCGCCGCCGGAGGCCGAGCGAGAGCTCGGGGCGACCCGCGTCACCTTCGAGGAGCTCCTCGAGCAGTCGGACTTCGTCACGATCAACACCGCCCTCACGCCGGAGACCCACCACCTGTTCGGGCCGGAGGAGTTCCGGAAGATGAAGGGCACCGCCGTCCTGGTGAACTCGGCCCGCGGCCCGATCGTGGACGAGGCTGCCCTGGCGGCGGCCCTTCGCGAGGGCGAGATCTTCGCCGCCGGCATCGACGTGTTCGAGAAGGAACCGGAGGTGCACCCCGACCTGCTCGCGTGTGAGAACGCCGTCATCGTCCCCCACCTCGGGAGCGCCACCGTGGACACCCGGATCGCGATGGGTCTGCTCGCGGCCGAGAACCTGTTCGCGGCGCTGGAGGGTCGCCGCCCGCCGACCCTCGTCAACCCTGAGGCGTGGGAGGCAAGGGGCTGATGGGACGACTCGACGGCAAGGTGGCGCTCATCACGGGCGCGGCCAGCGGGATGGGCATGGTGGCCTCGCGGCTGTTCGCGGCCGAGGGGGCGCGGGTGCTCCTCACCGACGTGGCGGACGAGGCGGGTGCAGCCGTCGCCGCCGGGATCCGAGAGACCGGCGGGCACGCCGCGTACGTCCATGCCGACGTCTCGAGCGAAACCGAGGCCTCCGCGATGGTCCGCGCCGCGGTCGAGACCCACGGCGGGCTTCACGTCCTGTACAACAACGCCGGCGTGATGCTAGGCGACGACGGGGCGGTCACGGCCAACGACGCCGCCATCTGGGACCGGACGCTCGCGATCAACGTCAAAGGGGTCGCGTTCGGCTGCAAGTACGGCATCCCCGCGATGATGGACTCGGGCGGGGGCTCCATCATCAACGTCGCCTCGTTCGTCGCCTGGATGGGGGCGGCCACCTCCCAGACCGCGTACACGGCCTCCAAGGGCGCCGTCCTGGCGATGACGAGGGAGATCGCCGTCGAGTACGCGCGCAAGGGCATCCGCTGCAACGCGCTGTGCCCCGGACCGATCGACACGCCGCTCCTCGCCGAGCTCCTGTCCGACCCGGCCAGGAAGCAGCGGCGGTTCGTCCACATCCCGATGGGACGCCTGGGTCGAGCCGAGGAGCTCGCGAAGGCGGCCCTGTTCCTCGCGAGTGACGACTCCTCGTTCATGACCGGCGCGTCCCTGATCGTCGACGGGGGCATCACGGCGGCCTACGTGACCCCCGAGGACTGAGCGCAACCACCATCCGGGCGGGAGGCCGTACCATCGGAAGGATGGTCGCTTTCGGTGTGGCCGGCGCCCTCGATCCGGGTCCGCCCAGCTACAACTTCTGGCCGTTGCTGTTCATGCCGCTGGCCACCGCTGTGCTGATCGTAGCCGTCGCCTCCCTGCGGCGAGGGCGTCCTCACCGGGCCTGATCGCAGGCAGGGCGTCCGAGCCGCCCTCGGCTCAGGAGCCCTCGAACACCGGCTTCAGGGCGAAGTACAGGTCCCGGTACCGCCGGTAGGCCTGTTCGTACGCGGCGTGCCGATCCGGATCCGGCAGGCACTCCTCCGGCTCGTACGACACCAGGGCCGCGACGGCATCGGCCACGCTCCCGAACACGCCCGAGGCCACCGCGGCCAGGATGGCAGCGCCTGCCGCCGTGGTCTCGACGCTCGTGGGGACTCGGACGGGCAGGCCAGTGACGTCGGCCTTGATCTGCCGCCACAGGACCCCCTTGGCGCCCCCGCCGACCATCGTGAGGCGGCGTACGTCCAGACCGGCCTCCCGCATCGCCTCGAGGATGTCCCGCAGGGCGAAGGCGCTCCCCTCCAGCAGCGCCCGGGTCATGTGGGCGCGCGTGTGCGCCAGTGTGAGGCCGTAGAAGACGCCCCGCGCGGCACCGTTCCACTCCGGCGCCATGGCCCCCTGCATGCAGGGTAGGAACACGAGGCCCTCGGAGCCCGGTGCCAGGCCAGCAGCCTGCTGCGTGAGCATGTCGTACGCATCGCCCCCGCCGTCGGCCTCGGCCTGGCGCTCGAGGGGTCCGAAGTGGTCGCGCCACCACCGCAGGTTGCCGCCCGAAACGAACCCCGGGTTCTCCAGGAGCCACGCGTCGGGGTCGGCGTGCGGGTGACACTCCACGAGCATCGAGGGGTCCTCGCGGGGCTCGGCGGAGGCGGCGCACACGGGCTCGGCGGTACCGACGACGTCACAGACCTCGCCGGGCGAGAACACCCCGGCCCCCAGTGTGGCCGCCATCTCGTCCCCGCACCCCACCGCGACGATGGTCGAAGGGTCCAAGCCCGTCGCCTCGGCGAACCAGGTCCCGATGGTCGAGATGGGTTCGGTCGCCGCCACGACCTCGGGCAGCATGTGCTCGGGGACCTCGACCACGTCGAGGACCTCCTTCGACCAGGTCCGCGTCCGCGGATCGAGGAGGGCCAGCGAGGACGCGTTCGAGTAGTCCACGGCCACCGCTCCGGCGACCTCGCGCAGCACGTACGTCCCCGGCGACATGAGGAACGCGGCCGCAGACCAGATCTCAGGCTCCTCGTCCCGGACCCACAGGGCCTTGAAGACGGCGTGCGACGAGTCGAGGTTCGCCCCGACGTGGCGGTAGAACTCGCGTGGATCCATCCGCTCGGCGACGCGAGCCGCCTGCGCCTCCGCCCGGCGGTCCATCCAGATCATGGCGGGGCGAAGGGGGCGCCCGTCGCGTCCGCACACCACCATGCCGTCGAGCTGCGAGCCGAACGAGAGTCCCTTCACGGCCGATGGGCCCTCGGCCGCGTGTTCGAGCACCTCGCGAACCCCCGCTGCGACCGCTGGGGGCCACAGGTCGGCGTCCTGCTCCGCCGCTCCGGGGAAGGGGAACGAGAGGTCGTACGCCTGGTACGAGGACGCCACGAGCGCACCGTCTGCCGAGTAGAGCGCCACGTTCGTCCCCTGGCTCCCGACATCGCAGCCGATCACGTACGGCCCGCTCACGGCAGGATCACCATCTTCAGGCCCGCGCCGGAACGGATCGTCTCGAACGCCGTGGCGATGTGCTCGAGCGAGAACCGGTGGGTGACAACCCGACCGAGGTCCTCTTGGCGACGGTCGAGATAGTCCATCGTGATGCGGTACTGGCGATGGGTCGCCCCGTACGCCCCGAGTACCGCGAGCTCCTTGTAGTGCAGCTGGTTCATGTCGAGCGGGCTCACCGGATCGTGCTTCGGAAGGCCGGCGAAGTACACCACCCGCGCCCGCTTCGCGGCCATCTCCAGGGCACCCTGCTGCGCCTGCTTCGACGGCGCAGCAACGGTCACCCGGTCGGCACCCCGGCCGGCGGTCCTGGACATGACCTCCGAAACGCCGTTGTCCTCGCCCGCGACCCACGCGTCGTCGACGAGGTGCCCGACCACGCCGAGCGCAACCTGCAGGCGATCGCCGTTCACGTCGGTGACGTAGATGCGGCCGGCTCCGCGATCACGAGCCATCACGGCCTGCCAGCACCCGATCGGGCCCGTCCCCACGATGACGACCGTGTCGCCCAGGCGGACGTCGAGCATCTCGATCCCGTTCAGCGCGCAGGCGAAGGGATCGGCCGTCGTCGCGAGGTCCGACGGAAGGTGAGTCGGGAGCTTGATCAGGTTCTTCGTGGCGATCGGTGGCACCGCGGCGAGATCCGCATACGCGCCCGGGAACGGATCGTAGCCGTAGAGGAGATGGTGCTCGCACAGGTTCTGGAAGCCGTCCATGCACCACCGGCACTCGCCGCAGGTCAGGATCGAGCCGAGGAAGACCCGATCGCCCTTGCCCACGTCAGGCGGCAGGTCGGCCTCGGGTCCCACCTCCTCGAGGACGCCGACAGGTTCGTGCCCCAGGACCCACGGGACCGGCGCTCCCGGGTCTCCGTTGAAGAACGTCCGCGCGTCCGTGCCGCAGATGCCACAGGCCTCAACCCGAAGCAGGGCTCCTCGCGGATCGAGCTTCGGCTCCTCCACGTCGCGGACCTCGACGGCGTTCACGCCGGTCATGAATGCGGCCCTCATCGCGCATCTCCCGCGTCTTCGATCAGAGCCAGGTGCGCCTTATCCGCCGACCACCCCTCCCGGATCACCCGGGACAGCGCCCTGGTGATCGCCTCCGGGGCCCGATGCATGAAGATGTTGCGCCCCACCGAGCATCCGATGGCGCCCGCAGCCATCGCCTGCTCCATGCGCCGGAGCAGCTCTTCGTCCTCCAGACGCGACCCTCCGGCCAGGACCACGGGGATACCGTTCGCCGCGGCGACGAGCTTCGCGAACGCGTCCTGGCCGCCGGGCCAGTTCGTCTTCACGATGTCGGCCCCGAGCTCGGCGCACAGCCGCACGTTGCGCCGCAGGTACTCGAAGCCGTATTGCTCCTTGAGCTCCTCCACCGAGGCGTAGGTCGTGGGGAACTCCGCTTCCGCGATGAAGGGCATGCCCAGCGATGCGCACTCCCGCCCCACCGCGGACAGGATCCTGAGCATGCTGGATTCGGTCTCGCCCCCGAGGGCGGTGAACAAGACGACGGCGTCCGCGCCCAGACGCAGAGCCTCCTCCACCTCCGCGATCTGAACGATCTCCGGACGCGTCTCCCCGGGCGTGGCCGACGCCGAGAGCAGCAACGCGAGCGACGTGGTGGGAGAGAACGCGGGCTCGGCCACCCGGATCATGCCCTTGCTCATCATGATCACGTTCGCGCCGCCCGCCACGGCCTCGGCGGTCCTCGTCCGGATGTCGGCGAGGGGTTCCAGGAACGTCGGCGAGGTCATCCCGTGATCGAGCGCACAGATCACCGACACGCCGCCGGGATCGATCACCCGCTTCAGCCGCATCGCCTTGCCCACCGATGTCGTCATGCAAGCCTCCTTCCGGGACCGCGGCGGATCACCATGAACTCGAACGCGTCCGCCAGGTGATGCTCGTGCGAGGACAGGACGGGGCGTCCGGTCTCGTCGTAGTCGATCTGATGCAGGTACAGGACCAGGGTTCCCCGCGGTACGTGCAGCTTGTCGGCGACGGTACGGGTCGCCCGCGCGGGGGCGAAGCTGGCCACCCCGTGGTGGATCACGATCCCGAGCTGCTGCTCGAAGATCTCGTACAGCGAGCCGCGCACCAAACGTCGAAGCAGGGCGAGGCGGTCCGGGACGAGGAACGCAGGGATCACGTCCACCGTGTACACGACCGGCCGGCCGTCGGCGGTCCGGATCCGGTCGACGACGATCACATCGTCGTCGACGGCAAGATCCAGCCGTTCTCCCTCCTCGGGGCCCGCCGCCCGTCTGTGAACGTGGGCCTCCTCGAAGCCCGGCCGCATGCCCGCCGAACGGATGGCCTCGGTGACGCCGAAGTTCGCGTCGAGGTTGTTCTTGACCCTGGGCCGACCGATCAGGAACGTTCCGGCGCCGCGGGTCCTGGTCAGGAGCCCCTCGTCCTCCAGCGAACGGAGGGCCTCGCGGAGGGTTGCCCTCGAGACGCCGAGCTCGGCCGCCAGCTCCGGCTCCGGCGGCAGCCGACGCCCTTGACGGAACCGTCCCCTGCCGATCCAGGACAGCAACGTGATCCGGACGGCATCGGCCCGCGGCCTCTGCCGCGCGGCGGCACCCATCGGCAGTTCCTCCTCCCGTCTGGGTGGTATTTGTCAGACATAGGATCGTGTCGTGTCAAGACTTGTCTGACAAATCATCTTGACAGGACGAGCCGGACTGATGCTCAATACCGCCGATCCAAGTGGACCTTTTAGGGAGGGGGGTGCCACGTGGCGCAGGAGAAACGGGTCGGGTCCGTCACCTATCAGGAGGTCACGGCCGACTACTTCCAGAAGCGCGGGCTCAAACGGCATGCCGCGTTCTGGTCGCTGTGGTCGTTGGGCGTGGCGGCGGTCATCTCCGGCGACTTCTACGGGTGGAACCTCGGGCTCGACGCCGGGGGGTTCGGCGGGCTGCTGATCGCGACCGCAGTCATCGCGCTCATGTACTACGGCCTGTGCTTCAGCATCGCGGAGATGTCGCCGGCCCTGCCCCACACGGGCGGCGCGTACTCGTTCGCCCGTTCGGCCATGGGACCGTGGGGCGGCTTCATCACCGGCCTCGCGGAGAACATGGAGTACGTGATCACCCCGGCCGTCGTGGTCGGCGCGATGGGGTTCCTCATGCACGACATCGTGAAGGACCTGTTCAGCCTCGCGGCCGAGCCGTGGTGGAACAGCCCGGTCACGTGGTGGGCGATCTTCTACGTGATCTTCGTCGCGATCAACATCGTGGGCATCGAGGCCACGATGCGGTTCACGGTCGTCATCAACATCGCGGCCCTCGGCATCCTGGCGTTCTTCTTCATCTCGGTGCTGGTGTCCGGCAAGTTCGACACCGGCCTGTGGACGAACATCGTCCCGGACGCCGGCGCCTCGAAGTTCCTCCCGCACGGGATCAGCGGCATCTTCCCCGCCATCCCGTTCGCCATCTGGTTCTTCCTGGCGATCGAGGAGCTCCCGCTGGCCGCGGAGGAATCCATGGACCCGAAGCGCGACATCCCTCGCGCAACGGTCTGGGGGATGACAACGCTGCTCGTCACGGCGCTCCTCACGTTGTTCCTCAACACGGGCGTCGACGGCGGTGCGAAGGACATCGGGCTCTCCGCCACCCCGCTGTTCGACGGGTTGAAGGGAGTCTTCGGCACCGGCACCTCCGCCGACCTGCTCGCCCTGATCGGCCTGGTCGGTCTGATCGCGAGCTTCTTCACGATCATCTACGCGTACGGCCGGAACACGTACTCGCTCTCCCGGGCCGGGTACTTCCCCAAGTGGCTGTCGCTCACGCACGGAACGCGCAAGACCCCGCAGGTCGCCCTGATCGCCGGCGCTGTCGTGGGATACGCATTGGCCGTGCTCATCTACCAGCTCGGCAAGTCCGGGGGCGAGCTCGCGGGCAAGATCGTCGGCGCCCTGCTGTACATGGCCGTGTTCGGCGCCGTGATCTCCTACACGATGCAGTGCCTGTCATTCATCATGCTGCGCCGAAAGTTGCCCAACATCCAGCGCCCGTACCGAAGCCCCGTGGGGAGCTGGGGGGCCGGGATCGCGGGCATCATCGCCATCGTCTCGCTGATCTCGCTGTACTCGAACGAGGACTACCGCCCGGGCGTGTACGGCACGTTGATCTACTTCGTGCTCGGGATCCTGTACTTCGCCCTGGCTGGACGTCACCGTCTCGTGCTCTCTCCCGAGGAGGAGTTCGCGCTCACGCAGGGCGAACATGGCCACCCGGAGGAGGAGGGATACGGCAAGACGCACGTCGAAGAGGTACAGGCCTAGCGGGCGGGTGAGACCCGCGGATCGTCGAGGGGCGGTGGGCGCGCCGCCCCTCGATCGTCTCGGGGAGGAGGTCTGATGGAGAAGGGCACGCTGACCCTGAAGGAGCTCGAGGGCCTGGTCGACGAGGGCGAGGTGGACACGGTCCTGTGCATGTTCACGGACATGCAGGGCCGGTTCATGGGCAAGCGGGTGGTGCCCCACTTCTTCTTCGACGAGATCCTCGGCGAGGAGGGCCTCCACGCGTGTCTGTACCTGGTCACGGTGGACATGGAGATGGAGCCGCTACCCGGCTATCGCTACGCCAGCTGGGAGACGGGCTACGGCGACTTCATGATGGTCCCCGACCTCTCCACCCTGCGGATGGTGCCGTGGCTCGAGAAGACCGCCATGGTCATCTGCGATATCCACGACGAGGAGACGAAGGAACCGGTGGAGGTCGCGCCCCGGCAGATCCTGAAGCGGCAGATCGAGCGAGCCAGACAGGCCGGCTACACCATCAAGACCGGGTCCGAGCTCGAGTTCTACCTGTTCAAGGACTCGTTCGAGGGCGCCGCGCACAAGGGCTACCGGGAGCTGCAGCCCTCGTCCACCTACATCATGGACTACCACATGCTGCAGACCACGAAGGACGAGTGGATCATCCGGCAGATCCGCAACGGCATGCTCGGGGCGGGGATCCCGATCGAGTTCTCCAAGGGCGAGTTCGGCAAGGGCCAGCACGAGATCAACATCACGTATGCCGACGCGCTGACCACCGCCGACTACCACGCCGTGTACAAGCACGGCGTGAAGGAGATCTGCGCGATGAACGGCGTGGCGGCCACGTTCATGGCGAAGTGGTCGATGGCCGAAGCGGGCTCGTCGTGTCACATGCACTCGAGCGTGTGGGGGGAGGACGGCAGCCAGTCCCTCATGTGGGACGACGCGGCACAGCGTCACATGACCGAGACCTTCTCCCACTACCTCGGCGGGCTCATGTCCACGGCTCGTGAGATGGCGTGGATGTACGCACCGTTCATCAACTCGTACAAGCGCTACCAGCACGGGTCCTGGGCTCCCACGGCGATCGTGTGGAGCCACGACAACCGGACCTGTGGGTTCCGGGTGGTCGGCGAGCACAAGGGGTTCCGTGTCGAGTCCCGCATCCCCGGCGCGGATGCGAACCCCTACCTCGGCTACGCGGCGACGATCGCGTCCGGCCTGTGGGGCATGCAGAACGATGTGGAGTGCCCCCCGATGTTCGAGGGCAACGCCTACGAAGCCAAGGACGTCCCGAGGGTCCCGAGCTCGATGCGGGAGGCCATCGACGAGTTCGCGAGGAGCGAGGTGGCCCGGGAGGCCTTCGGGGACTTCGTCTTCGAGCACCTGCTGAACACCGCCGTGCAGGAACAGTTCATCTTCGACAACAACGTCGTGACCGACTGGGAGCTCGAGCGCTACTTCGAACGGGGATAGGGAGCGGGAACGGTAGACTCGGCCCCGTGAAACCTATCCTGCTCGTTCGGAACGACGCGTTCGAGACCTTCGGGATCGCCCCGGCGACCTTCGCCGAGGCGGGCGTGCCGGTCCGAGTGCTCGAGGCGATCGATCCGGAGGCTCCTCGGATCTCGCTCGACGACGTGTCCGGGGTGGTCGTGTTCGGCAGTTCGTCCAACGTGGAGCATGCGAACGAGCAGCCTTTCATCAAAGAGCTACGGGAGCTGACGCTCGAGGCCTTGGACCGTGACCTGCCGTACCTGGGGGTGTGCTTCGGGGCGCAGGTGCTGGCATGGTCGCTGGACTGCCCGGTGATGAAGGCTCCCGTGCGGGAGGTGGGCTTCGAGCCGCTGCGGATCGAGCCGGCCGCCGGGCACGATCCGGTGCTGTCCCACTACCGGGACGGCGACATGGTCTTCCAGTGGCACATGGACACGTTCGAGCTCCCCGACCAGGCCCACCTGCTGGCGACCGGGGACGGCGTTCGCAACCAGGCCTACCGCCTGGGCGAACGGACGTGGGGCGTGCAGTTCCATTTCGAGATCGACGGGCCCGAGATCGAGCTGTGGCTCAAGGAGTTCGCGCTGCTCGGCGACCTGCTGGAGGAGTGGGGGAAGACCTCCGACCAGGTCTGGGAGGAGACGCGCCGGCACCTCACGGCACATGAGGCCAAGGGCCGCGAGGTGTTCCGGCGGTTCGCCGATGTGGCCCGCGAGGCCGCGAGGTAGGCGGTGTCACACGGGGCGCGTCCTCGGCGCGTCTCGCTCTTCGTGACCTGTCTGGTCGATCTCGTGCATCCCGAGATCGGGGACGCGACCGAACAGCTGCTGCGCGACCTGGATCTGGAGGTCGACTTCCCCCCGTCCCAGACCTGCTGTGGGCAGCCGGCCTACAACGCGGGCTTCCCGGACCAGGCCCGGCGGATCGGGCGAACCCTCCTGGACGCGTTCGAGGGATCGGAGGCCGTCGTGGCGCCGTCCGGCTCTTGCGCAGCGATGGTGCGGACGAACTTCCCGCGACTTTTCGCCGGCACGCCTGACGAGGAGCGGGCGGAGACGCTCGCCGAACGGGTCCACGAGCTCTCCGCCTTCGTGGTCGACGTGCTGGGTATCGATCACCTCACCGGAGCGCTCCCCGCGCGGGCGACGTACCACGACGCCTGCCACGGCCTGCGCGAGCTCGGCCTGTCCTCGCAGGGACGGCGGCTCCTGGCGGGCATCGAGGGCCTCGGCCTGGTCGAGATGGCGAGGCCCGACGCCTGCTGCGGCTTCGGTGGCACGTTCTCGGTCCGCCTCCCCGAGCTGGCCACCGCGATGGCCGAGGACAAGCTGCGGCAGGCGGCCGCGACGGGCGCCGACGTCGTGATCACGGGTGACGCCGGGTGTCTCGTGCATCTGGCAGGCCTCCGCTCGCGGGCCGGGATCGGGCCGCGGCCGGTCCACCTGGCGGTGCTCCTGGCTGAAGCGCGCGGGCTCCGCGGCCCGGCGATCCGGGCATGAGCGCCCGGCCCCCGGGCTCGTTCCGGGATCGGGCCGGGGCCCTCCTGGAAAGGCCCGAGGTCGCCGCGGCCATCGGGCGTGCCATGGACATCCGGGCTCGGGGCCGGTCGACGGTCTTCTCGGGCGCGGATGTCGAAGCCATGCGCGCGGCCGGAGAGGCGATCCGCGCGCACACGATCGCGAACCTGCCCCGCTACCTGGACGCCTTCGCCGAGGCGGCTGATCGTCACGGCACGCGCGTGTTCTTCGCGGCAGATGCGTCGGAGGCGGTGGGCTACGTCCGGGAGGTCCTGCGGCGCACGGGATCCAGGCGGATCGTGAAGGGCAAGTCGATGGTCTCCGAGGAACTCGGCCTGAACGCCGCGCTGGGATCGGACGGCGCCGAAGTCACCGAGACGGACCTGGGCGAGTACATCGTCCAGCTCGCGCACGAGCCGCCGGCACACATCACGGTCCCCGCCGTCCACATGACCCGAGCGCAGATCCGCGACCTCTTCAACCGCGAGCTCGGAGCCGCTGTATCCGATGAACCGAGGGCGCTGACGCACATGGCCCGTCGCGTCCTGCGCGACCGGTTCCTCGCCGCCGACGCGGGCATCACGGGCGTCAACTTCGGCGTGGCCGAAACGGGATCGCTCGTTATCGTGACGAACGAGGGCAACGCTCGGATGTGCACCTCGCTTCCCCGCGTGCACATCGCCCTCCTTGGCATGGAGCGGCTGGTTCCCTCGTTCCGGGAGCTCGCCGTGCTGCTGCCGCTCCTCACCGGCAGCGCCACGGGCCAGCGCATCACGGCCTACCTGAATGTGATCGCGGGGCCGCGCAGGCCCGAGGAGCCGGACGGCCCCGACGAGGTCCACGTGGTGGTGGTGGACAACGGCCGATCGGCCATCCTCGGCTCGGAGTACCGGTCGATCCTGCACTGCATCCGGTGCGGCGCCTGCCAGAACGTCTGCCCGGTGTTCCGGCAGGTCGGCGGGCACGCGTACGGCGGCACCTACGGAGGCCCCATCGGGGCGGTCCTCGCGCCGCTGCTGGAGGGCTTCGAGCAGGCCGGCGACCTCCCGCACGCGTCCTCGTTGTGCGTCGCATGCACGGAGGTCTGTCCGGTGAACATCCCGCTCCACGAGCACCTGATCTCGCTCCGGCGCGACGTCGCTGCGACGCGAGCCTCAGCCGGCGAACGGCTGACGTTCCGGTTGTGGGGACTGCTGTGGAGCAGGCCGAGGACCTATGGGGTGACGGCCCGGGTGGCGAGGGTAGGTCAGCGGCTCCTCGCCCGGCGGGGCCGGATCCCCAGGGCGCCCTTCCCGCTCTCGCGTTGGACGGCCGGGCGCGATCTCCCACCGCTGGCGCGGGAGCCGTTCCGAGACCGATGGAGGCGGAGGCATGGATCGTAGCGCCTTCCTCGATCGCGTCCGGACCCGGCTGGCCGGCACGATCGCGCCGGATCTCCCCGGCGAGCTGCCGCGAACCATGGTGTCCGGCGACGGGCGAGGCTTCGATCGCTTCGCGGAGGAGCTCGCGGCACTCGGAGGCGAGGCCCGCAGCGTGTCCCCCGACGAGCTCGAGGAGGCGGTGAAGGCAGCGGCGGAGGGTTGCACCCGCGCGGTGCTCGGAGCCGATCTTGGACCCTATGCCGATCGGGTGGCGGGCGGGCTTGCCGCGGCCGGTTGCGCGGTGCTGGAGCCGGGTCGGGAGGGCGCGGCGGCGGCGGACCTCGGCGTGACCGGCGCGGTATTCGGCGTGGCCGCCACCGGATCGGTCCTGCTCTCGTCCGGACCCGGTGCGCCTCGCACCACCGGGCTCCTGCCCGAACGGCACCTCGCGATCCTTCCACGGGACCGGCTCCTTCCAGGGCTGGAGGAGCTCATCGGGCGTCTCCCCGCCGCCACCGGTTCCGCGTCGCAGATGGTGCTGGTCACCGGGCCCTCGCGAACGAGCGACATCGAGATGACGCCGGTGCTCGGCGTGCACGGCCCGGAACACGTTATCGTGCTCATGGTGGGGGGATGAGCAGGCCGCAGATCGCCATCGTCGCGTACCACCTCCGCCCCGGACGGGTTTCACATTGGTTCGTGGGCGGATACGGCGTGCCGGAGAACTACGTCGACGCGGTGCGCCGAGCCGGCGGACGGCCCACCCTCGTATTGCCCGGCGATCAGACGCCGCCGACCGAGCTGCTCGACGGCTACGGGGGTCTGCTGCTCGTTGGCGGAGGCGACGTTGAGCCCTCCCGGTACGGCGCGGAGCCCGATCGCGAGGTCTACGGGCTCGAGCCCGATCGCGACGCCATGGAGATCGAACTGTTGCGCGAGGCGGCCCGTAGGAGGCTGCCGACGCTCGCCATCTGCCGGGGGATGCAGGTCCTGAACGTTGCGTTCGGAGGCACGCTGATCCAGCACCTCCCCGACCACGAGGGCTACCTGGAACACGGCACCCCCGGCGGCGAGGATCAGCGACGCCACGAGGTCAAGATCGCTGCGGGCAGCCGGCTGGCGGAGGCCTCCGGGACCGAGGTGCTGTCCTGCTCCACCCACCATCACCAGGGCGTGGACGGGGTGGGCGATGGCCTGATCCCCACGGGGTGGTCGGAAGACGGGCTGGTCGAGGCGGTCGAGCACGAGGACGGCTGGATGCTCGGCGTGCAGTGGCACCCGGAGGACACGGCGGCCGCAGATCCCACGCAGCAGGCGTTGTTCGACGCCTTCGCCCTTCGGAGCTCGTCCTAGAGGCCGCAGCGGACGGTCACCGTGCCGTCGGTGGCCACGCGGACGGCGATGCTCGTGCCGCCGGACGGGCCGTCGGCGAAGCCGGTCACGCCCGCGCCTCGGTTCGGCACCACCGCGCCCGCACCACCCGCGCAGCGAAGCGTGTCCCCCGGTTCCACGACCCCCGGAGCGAACGTCAGGACCTCCCCGGCCGGCACGCGGAACGAGCGAGGTTCGCGCGATCGGCGGGAGAAGACGTAGATGAACGGCGTGGCGATGACCATCGCGAGGACCACGACCAGCGCCACCCATCGCAGCCACGGCGCTCGGCGGGGCGCCTGCTCCTCGTCATCGAGCGGCGGAACCGGGTGCAGCGTCACCGCTCCAGCGTAGCTCTCCGGCCGGGGCGAAGGGACATGTCCCGGGCAAGGGGCACGGCGCGGACCCGATTGGCGGATCGAGCCCGATTGCTGAATAATCACGGGCCGTCGAGGCATTCGGCCGAACGTTTCGGTCTTCGGAAACCTCGGAGGGGCTGATCTGTCCGGAACGTCGTCCGAGAAGGAGTGAGCCCGCCATGGCATGGACGACCCCGCTCCTGTACGAGCGGCTGACCTGGCCCGAGGTCCGAAGAGCCGCCGCCGAGGACCGCGTCTGCCTGATCCCCTCTGGGACGCTGGAAGACCACGGACCCCACCTGCCGCTGGACGCGGACACACGCATCGCCCTCGAGATCTGCCGGGCGGCGGCGGAACAGGCCTCCGACGAGATCGTGCTGCTCCCGCCCGTGATCCACGGATACACACCGCACCACATGGACTTCCCCGGACCGATCACGATCGGTTGGGAGACCTTCGTGAAGTACTGCACCGACGTCGGGACGTCGTTGGCCCGGCACGGGTTCAAGCGGATCCTGTTCCTGAACGGCCACGGCTCGAACATCCCGCTGATCGACATGGCCACCCGGCTGATCGGCCTGGAGTATCCCGACGTGCTGGCTGCGGGAGCCTTCTACCTCACGAGCCCGGAGTCGCAGCGGGTCATCGAGGAGGTTCGCGAATCGGGGCTCGGGGGCATGGGGCATGCGTGCGAGCTCGAGACGTCGATCTACCTCCACCTCGACCCTGGTGCCGTCGAGATGGACAAGGCGGTGGACGAGAACTCGTTCCCGGAGGGGCCCAACTGCTGGATGGACTGGTCCGACGGCCCCCTCAAGCTGATGCCCTGGTGGAACGCCATCAGCCACACGGGAGTGCACGGCGACGCAACGAAGGCCACAGCCGACAAGGGCAAGGTGCTGTTCGAGCAAGCCGTGCACGAGTGCCTCTCGTTCGTCCGCGAGCTCCGGGACAAGCCACTGCCCGTCCGCTGGGAGCCCCGGGAGACGCTCGATTGAGGCCACGGGCCGGTCTCGGGGAGGGCCGGATTCCCTACCGTGCTCGAGGCGAGCGTGCTATACAGGCTGGGCGAACCCCCGGAACGATCTCACGCTGTCGTGCGGAAAGACATCCAGTGACGGGGACGCGGTCCGAGTGGCAACGTCGGTCGATCAGACCGACCGAAGGAGGGGCGGCAAGATGAAGGGGACCCGAGGGCGACTGTCCGTCGCCGTGGCCTTCGTTGTGATCGTGATGATGACGTTGACGGCCGGCGGAGCGGGCGCGCAGACCGCGAGCCCGACGCCGAAGAAGCTCACGTTCATCGCCGCGTCGACCAACGACATCGAGACGGTGAACCCGTTCCGGGCGATCGAGACTCCCGAGTACGAGATCATGGGCCTCGAGTACGACCTGTTGTTCAACTTCAGCAAGGACAACCTCCAGGCGGTTCCCGGCCTGGCCACCGAGATACCGACGAAGGACAACGGAGGCCTGTCGGCGGACGGTCTGACGTGGACGATCCACATCCGGGACGATGCGAAGTGGAGCGACGGCCAGCCCCTCACCGCGCACGACGTGGCCTGGACGTACAACACCATCGTCGACATGAACTTCTCGAACTTCACGCTCTACTTCCCGTACGTGGACAGCATCACGGCGCCGGACGACACCACGCTCGTCTGGAAGACCACGAAGCCGACGCTGTCGCCGATCCTGCCGCCGTGGGTGTACATCCTTCCCGAGCACGTCTGGTCCCAGTTCAAGACGAAGCAGGACATGCGATCGTTCGAGAACTTCCCCGACCCCGTCACATCCGGCCCGTTCCGCATGACCGAGTGGAACAAGGGCGAGGACTGGACGCTGGAGGCCAACAAGGACTATTGGGGCGGCGCACCGACGATCGACGAGGTGATCTTCAAGAACTACAGCAACGCCGAGACCATGGTCCAGGACCTGAAGCAGGGCGCCATCGACTTCGCGGAGAACATCCCGGCGGATCTGTTCTCGTCGGTGCAGAACCAGCCCGGCATCACCGCGAACGTCGGCTCGGCCTTCCAGTACGACCAGATGAGCTTCAACATGTGCGACGCGACCGATCCGAACGCCGCCGCGTACTGCAAGAAGAACCCCGGAACCGGCAACCCGGCCCTCCGCGACATCAACGTCCGGAAGGCCATCGCGATGGCCGTGGACAAGCAGGCGCTCGTGGACCGGGTCCTGCAAGGCTTCGGGGTCCCGGGAACCACCATGGTCGTCCCTGGGGCCGCGTTCTGGCACTGGGAGCCCACGGACCCGATCCCGTTCGACATCCCCGGTGCGAACGCCCTGCTCGACCAGGCCGGGTACAAGGACACGGACGGCAACGGCATCCGCAACGACCCCAAGACCGGTGAGGATCTGAAGTTCCGGTTCATCCTGCGATCCGATTCCCCGACCACGACCCAGATGGGCAAGCTCATCACCGGGTGGGTGAAGCAGATCGGCATCCAGCTCCAGCCGGTCTCCTACACGGACGCCAAGCTGATCGACGCCTGGTACGCGGACGACTACGACATGTACATCTGGGGTTGGGGGCCCGACCCGGACCCCGACTTCATCCTGTCCACGTACACGGCCGACCAGTGCGGGGCGTGGAGCGACACCTGCTTCTCGGACCCGACCTACAACCAGCTCTACGAGGACCAGCGCACGGCCACGGATCCGAACCAGCGCAAGCAGATCATCGACCAGATGCAGCAGATCTTCTACGAGCAGATCCCGGAGGTCGTCCTGGAGTACGGCAACGACCTCCAGGCATGGCGCTCGGACCGCTGGAGCGGATTCCAGTTCCAGCCCACGCCGGACGACAAGGGCTGGGGCGGCAACACCTTGTACCAGTACGGGAACTACTCCTACCTGAGCATCAAGCCGGCGAGCGCCGAGGCCGGGACGCAGACCGGGAGCAAGGGTCTGCCCCCGTGGCTCTGGATCGTGATCATCGCGGGCATCGTGGTCGTCGTAGGAGGCATCATGTTGCTGCGCAGGCGGACCCCGGACGAGGACCGAGCCTAACCCGAGCAGAGGCAGGAGAGGTCGCAGCAGGGTGGGCACGCGCACGTACGTCCTCAAGAAGGCCGTCCAGGCGCTGCTCACCCTGTTCGCGGTCGTCGTCTTCAACTTCTTCCTGTTCCGGGTGCTTCCCTCCGATCCGATCGACCTGCTGACGCGAGGAGCCGGACTGCGGTTGTCCCCCGCGGACAAGGCCGAGCTCAGACACGAGTACGGCTTGGACAAGCCGGTCTTCCCCGGCCAGTTCGTCAGCTATGTCGAGGACACCGCACGTCTGGACCTGGGTACGTCGATCATCCTCGACCAGGGGCGGAAGGTGCGATCGCTCTTCGCGGAGTATGCGATCCCGACGCTGATCCTGGTGGGCTCCTCGACGGTGTTCTCCCTCATCCTGGGCGTGCTGATGGGCATCTACGGCGGCTGGCGACGAGGGCGGAAGTTCGACATGTTCTCGATGGGCTTCTCCCTGGTCCTGTACTCGATGCCGGAGTTCTGGCTGGGGATGCTGCTGATCCTGCTCTTCTCCACGACCCTTGGGTGGTTCCCATCGAGTGGACGCGCCACCCTCGGTGTCGACTACACGGGGTTCCACCACTTCACGGACATCATCAACCACCTGTTCCTGCCCGCGTTGACCCTCACCCTCGCGTACCTCGGCGAGTACTACCTGATCATGCGATCGTCCCTCCTCGACGTCCTGGGCGAGGACTACATCACCACGGCGCGGGCGAAGGGAGTACGAGAGAAGTGGGTACTTCGGCGGCATGCGGTGCGGAACGCGCTGCTGCCCACCATCACCCTGATCGCGCTGTCGTTCGGGTTCGTGCTCGGCGGAGCGATCACCGTTGAGTTCGTGTTCGGCTACAAGGGCCTTGGAGGACTCACGTACGAGGCCCTGCGCTCGCAGGACCTGCCAGTCCTCCAAGGGATCTTCTTCATCGCGAGCGCCGCCGTGATCTTCGCGAACCTCGTCTCGGATCTGATCTACGGGCACTTCGACCCGAGGGTGAGGAACGCGTAGTGGCGCTCAAGCCCCCCATCGCGCCGAGCGGCGAGCCCCGCAGGGCCGCGAGCGGCGTCCCCGAGGAGCCGCTGGGCCCGATCAGCAGTCCCCGGCGCATCGCGTGGGTCCGGCGCCGGCGCGCCCTCGGCCGCTTCTGGTCCGAGTACCGGCACAACAAGATGGGGATCGCCGGAATCGGGATCCTCCTGTTCTTCGTCGGCATGGCGCTCTTCGCGACGTTCGTCGCCAACCCGCAGTCCGTCGATCCTTCGTACGTGAGCGGCCCGGTACGGCACGCACCGACGCTCCGGTTCCCGCTCGGCACGGACAACTTCGGGATCTCGGTCCTGTCGCTGATCGTCGCCGGGTCGAAGATCTCCCTGCTGGTCGGGCTGACGGCGTCGGTCATCACGATGCTGATCGGGGCGGTGGTCGGCATCGTGGCCGGGTACCGGGGTGGAGCCGTGGACACGCTGCTGATGCGGATCACCGACTTCGGCCTGGTCCTGCCGTGGCTGGCCCTGGCCATCGTCCTGGCGTCCATCATGGGTCCCTCGCTCACGACGATCATCCTGGTCATCGGGCTCACGTCCTGGCCGGGCACGGCCCGACTGGTACGTGCCCAGGTCCTGTCCATCAGGGAGCGCCCCTACATCGAGCGCTCGCGCGCGCTCGGTGCCGGCGACGGACACATGATCATCCACCACGTCCTGCCGAACGCCATGCCGGTGATCCTCGCGAACGCTGTGCTGGTCGTGGCCATCGCGATCTTGTCCGAAACCTCGCTCTCGTTCCTCGGCCTCGGCGATCCGCTCACGGTCTCGTGGGGCTCGATCATCGAAAACGCCTTCGCCGGCGGGGCCACGACGCTCGGAGCATGGTGGTGGATCGTGGCTCCCGGGGTGTGCATCGTGCTGGTGGTGATGTCGTTCACGTTCATCGGGTTCGCCCTCGACGAGATCATCAACCCGCGGCTCCGGGAGCGATGAGATGAGCGTTCTCTCGGTCCGGGACCTGCGCATCACCTACCACACCACGGCCGGAGGTGTGCCCGCGGTCCGCGGGGTGGACCTGGAGATCGACCGGGGAGAGGTCGTCGGTCTGGCCGGAGAGTCGGGGTGCGGCAAGTCAACCATCGCGGCGGCCATCCTTCGGCTCCTCCCCGCGAAGACGAGGATCGAGGGAGAGATCTCCCTGAACGGCGAGGACGTCCTGGAGATGAAGCCCGGGCATCTGCGAACCGTTCGATGGACCGGTGCCTCCATCATCTTCCAGGGAGCCATGCACGCCCTGAACCCCGTCAAACGCGTGGGCGACCAGATCGCAGAAGCCATCACGACGCATCACCAGGCTGGCGAGAGAGAAGCGCTCGTGCGGGTGGGGCAGCTCTTGGAGCAGGTGGGACTGCCCCCCCGGCGCATCGCGGACTACCCCCACGAGCTCTCGGGCGGACAGAAGCAACGCGTGATGATCGCGATGGCGCTCGCCTGCAATCCCAACCTGATCATCGCCGACGAGCCGACCACGGCACTCGACGTGATGGTGCAGGCTCAGGTGCTCGCACTCCTCAAGGAGCTGCAACGGGAGCTGGGGCTCGCCATGTTGTTCATCACGCACGATCTGTCGGTGTTGGTGGAGGTGTCGGACCGGCTCGCGATCATGTACGCGGGGCAGATCGTGGAGGACGGACCCGCGCAGGACGTCTTCTACCGCCCCGCCCACCCCTACACGAAGGCGCTCGCCGGCGCGTTCCCGGAGATCGGAGACCAGCGGTTCCGACGGAAACCGTCCGGTCTGGGGGGTGACCCGCCGGACCCGCAGCGCATCCCGAGCGGGTGCCCGTTCCATCCCCGCTGCCCCGTCGCCTTCGACAGCTGCCCGACCGTCGAGCCCCGGCTGTTCGCCTCCGGTGAGGGACGCAGGGCGGCATGTCTCCTGGTCGAGGGTGCACTCACCGGCGTTCGGAAGGACGAGTCGTGAGCGCCGTCGACGGGACGCGCTCTGAGGGCGGCGTTCGCGAACCACCCGTCCTGGAGCTGCGCGAACTGGGCGTCAACTTCGCCGGACGGGTCGGCCTCGTGGCAGGTTTGCTCGGACGCAAGAGCGTCGATGCGCGGGCCGTCGACGGCGTGGATCTGTCGCTGCACCGCGGCGAGGTTCTGGCCCTGGCGGGAGAATCCGGTTGCGGCAAGACCACGACCGCCCGCGCCATCATGGGCCTGCTCAAGCCCGACCGGGGTCAGATCCTGTTCGAGGGCCGGCCGCTCGGCCGGAACCTCCGCGACTACCGGCGCAGGGTGCAGATGGTCTTCCAGGACCCCACCGGCTCGTTGAACCCTCGTCAGACGATCTACGAGATCGTGGCCGAGGGCCTGCGGATCCACCACATCACCCGTGGACCGAACGGCGAGACGGAGGAGCAACTCGTCGCGCGAGCTCTTTCCCGGGCCGGACTTCGACCGCCGGAGCGTTTCTTCCTCCTGTACCCGCACGAGCTGTCGGGCGGTCAGCGACAGCGAGTGGTGATCGCGGGCGCCCTGGCGCTGGATCCCGAGGTGATCGTTGCGGACGAGCCGGTTTCGAACCTCGATGCGTCGGTCCGAGGGGAGATCCTCCGCCTCCTTCTGAAGCTCCGCGATGAACTGCAGATCAGCATCCTGATCGTCACCCACGACCTCGGGCTTGCCTGGACCGTCGCCGACCGGGTCGCGGTGATGTACCTGGGCCGGATCGTCGAGATCGGGCCCGCCGACGACGTGCTCACGAAGCCCCTCCACCCGTACACGAAGGCGCTGCTGGATGTGGTGCCCGAGGCCGGTGGGATCGATCGGCCCATCCTCCAGGGCGAACCTCCCGACCCCACGCGAGTGCCGCCTGGGTGCCGGTTCCATCCCCGGTGCCCGGAGGTGGCGTCCGGCCGTACGAAGACCTCGGGCGTGGACGATGAGTGCCATGCAGAGGATCTCGGCCTGGCCGAGCTCCAATCCGGGCGTTTCGCGGCCTGCCACCTTGCGAGGTTGATCGCGACGGGACGTGCCGGCGGTGACACCCCAACAGAAAGGGAGCCCGCCGACGGGCAGGAGAAGAACTCGGTGTCCTGAGGCTCAGGCGGACGACGAGCGCGCCTGCTCCTCCGGCCCGCCTTTCAGGACCCCGAGGATCGCCTCCATCTCGGTGTCGCCGACGGGGATGTCGCGGCCCGCGCCCTTGGCGGCAGCGAGGAGCGTCCGAAGGTTGGTCTCCGCCATCTCGGCCCGAGCCTCCAGATCCCGAACACGGACCGTGAGCGTCTGCGCCCGCCGCTCGGCCTCGTCCCTCGCCTCACGTGACTCCCGAGCCTCCTCCCGGGCGGTTCGGAGGCTGGCCCGGAGGTTCGCCACCTCGCGGCCGAGATCGATGAGGCGCTCGATCGCCTCGCGTCCCACTTCCGAGTACGTCGGCCGGCCCGACGCTTCGGCCTCGGGCCTGTCCGCCTTGGAGGTTCGGGGCCGCCGCGGGCGGGGGATCTGCTCCCGCTCCCCAGGGTCGATGGGCCGGGGATCCAGCAATCGGTACTTGCCATCGACGGCCTCGAGCCTGCGCCGGGCAAGGAGAGCCCGTACGGCGCGGGCGGCCGCGAGGGGCTCCGATAGCCCCACGAGGCGCCCGATCTCGGCGGGGGTGGTTTCCAGGATCTCTCCCGGGCCCACCCGTTCGGACACGGCCGCCAAAAAGGCGTTCGCCCGGCCTAGGCTCTCGCTGTTCACCCCACTATCGTGGCAAGTTCCGGCCTCCAGCGCCACTCGGATCCGAGCACCCGGCCGTGGAGCAAGGACGCCATCGAGGCAGCCAGGAGAAAGAGTGACAAAACCGACTCCGCGATTTGACCGGCCGGACCCCGGCGGGATATAAATGCTTCGGAACCGCTGGAGCCCTCGGGCCCCGGCGGTTCCACTTTTCCGGCCCCTTTCCGACGGGGAGATCGGTGCCCGACCACGAGCCGAGGAACGCCGAGCCGGACGCGCCGCTGGTGGGCGTCCGGGTGGCCGACTTCTCTCGGGTCCTGGCGGGGCCGCTCGCCTCGATGATCCTGGCGGACCTCGGCGCCGACGTCGTGAAGGTCGAACGCCCCGGGACCGGGGACGACACCCGCGGCTGGGGCCCGCCGTTCGTCGGCGACGACGCCGCGTACTTCCTCTCGCTGAACCGCAACAAGCGCTCGGTGATCATCGACCTCTCCACGCCCGAAGGGGCCGCTGCCGCACGGCGGTTGGCCGAGGACGCGGACGTCGTGATCGAGAACTTCCGGCCGGGGTCGATGGAGGGGTTCGGCCTGGGATACGAGACCCTGTCGAAGGCGAACCCCAGGCTCGTCTACTGCTCGCTCGTCGCCTTCTCGGAGGAAGGCGAGCGCGCCTCGCGGCCCGGATACGACATCATCGTCCAGGCGCTCTCTGGCGTGATGAGCTTCACCGGCCAGCCCGAGGGCGAGCCCACGAAGGTCGGCGTCGCCCTCCTGGACGTGATCTGCGGCTTGTACGCGGCGAACGGGATCCAGGCGGCCCTGCTGGAACGCTCGCGGACCGGACGCGGACGGCGGCTGTCCGTCTCGCTCTACGAGACGAGCGTGGCCGCGTTGGTGAACCAGGCGGCGAACTACCTGCTGGGCGGCGTGGTCCCGGCCCCGATGGGCAACGAGCATCCGAACATCGTCCCGTATCAGCTCTTCCACGCGGCGGATCGGCCGTTCATCCTGGCAGCCGGGAACGATCGGCTGTACCGGCGGACGTGTGAGGCCGTGGGCCGTCCCGAACTGGCCGAGGACCCGCGGTTCGTCACGAACGAGGACCGGGTCCGGCATCGAGCCGAGCTGATCCCGATCCTGCAGGAGCTCTTCCGGAAGGAGAACGCGTCCACCTGGCTGGAAGCGCTGGAGCGCGCCGGCGTGCCGTGCGCCCCCGTGCGGAAGCTCGACGAGGTCTTCGCCTCGCCGGAGGGCGAGGCGATGGTCCAGGAGGTGGCCGACCCGGTCCGAGGGTCGCTCCGGCTGGTGGCCGATCCGATCCGATGGTCGGGATCGCTGGTCCCCGTGCGGCTCCCCCCGCCGCTGCTCGGCGAGCACACCGACGAGATCGTGGGCGAGACCGAGATCCTGGGCGCGAACGAACGGGACCACAGGTGAGCGACCCCGTTCGGGCGTGGGGTGAGGCCCTGGTGGGGTGGGGGATCCCCGAGGAGATCCTCGAGCGGGCTCCGGAGTCGCCATGGATCTATCCGACCGAGACCTTCCGGCGGCGCGCCGAGCACGCGATCCAACGGGGTGCCGAGACGACCCCAACGATCGACCGGGCGCGCGAGGCGCTCCCCGACGACGGGACGGTTCTCGACGTCGGCGTCGGAGCGGGTGCGGCCTCGCTTCCCCTCGCCTCTCGGGCCTCCCTCGTCGTCGGCGTGGACGCGTCCGAGGAGATGCTGGCCGCGTTCCGAGAGGCTGCCGGCCGGGCCGGAGCCCGCGTCGAGACGATCGCGGGCCTGTGGCCGGACGTGGCGGGCGATGCGCCGCACGTGCACGTCGCGGTGTGCGCGCACGTCCTGTACAACGTGCAGGACCTGGAGCCGTTCGTCCGGGCGCTCGAGGAGCACGCCGAACGCCGGGTCGTCCTGGAGCTCACCCAGACGCACCCGCTCGCTTGGATGAACGAGCTCTGGCTGCGCTTCCACGACCTTCGCCGCCCGGATCGCCCGAGCGCGGACGACGCCGTGGCGGCGCTTCGGCAGTTGGGGATCGCCGTGCAGGTGGAACGGACCGTGCGCCGGTCGAGGAGCGGCGGTTTCGAGCGCCGCGAGGAGGCGATCGCGGTCGTCCGGCGCCGGCTCTGCCTCGGATCCGACCGCGACGAGGAGATCGCGGAGGCCCTCGGACCGCAGCTCGAGGAAGACGACGGTGCCTGGTCAGCGGGACCGTTGGAGCAGGCCGTGGTCACCCTGTGGTGGGATCCGGCGAGGGGCTGATCAGCAGCTCCGGCAGCGCAAGCGCAGGGCGTTCGCAGACGCGAACGACCCACGGTCCTGATCGGGAGCCCGCAGTGAGACCCGCTGGATCACGGTGTCGTGCCGCACCCGCAGGTGCAGCACCGTGCCGAGCGTGGTGACCCGGAACCCCCCGAGGTCGTCGGCGCCGGCCGCCGGTGCATACGATCGCGCTCGCAGCCGGAGGTTCAGCCGATCCCCTTCGAGGGTCCCCGCCACCTCGAGCCGAAACATCCGGATCTGCAGCTGCGCCACCGGGAACGGACATGGGTTGCCGGTCGAGGTGCGGATCGCATCTCCGGATCCGCTCACGTTCCCGTTCCGAACCCGGAACCGGAGGGTGGTGCGCCAGTCGCTCTCGCACCGGCCGCCCACGTAGAGGTCGTGGGAGGTACGGCTGACGATGGTGCCCGCCCACCGGTCAGGCCTCGGCGCCCCGATCGACGCCGAGGGCGCGGAGGACGGCGACGTCGAGGATCCGCCCGCGGGGCGCGCGGGACCTCGAGGGCCCGTCGTGCACGCCGGGATCAGCAGGACGAGCCCGAAGAGGATCCGACGGCTCACTGGGAACGGCGAGAGACGTAGTCGCGGACCACGAACGCGCCGAGCTCGGTGTCGTCCATCAGGAAGACACGGCCGGCCGTGAGCTTGGCCAGACGCTCCATGAACCGGATCAGGCCCGGGGAGTCCTCCAGCATGAAGACGTTCAGCGTCACGCCGGCCTTCGCCAGCCTCAAGGCCTCCGCCAGCGTGAGCTGGATGGTCTTGGGGACCGGCGGCCACGAGAAGAAGACCTCCTCCCCCTCCAGGTGCGCGGTCGGCTCCCCGTCGGTCACCATGATGACCTGCCGAGTGGCCCGGGGATGCTGGGCGAGCAGTCGCCCTGCCAGGTGGAACGCGTGCTGCATGTTCGTGCCGTACACGCGCTCCCAGCCCGCGGCCGTGAGATCCTGGGGCTGCATCCGCCGCGCGTAGTCGCTGAACCCGATCATGTACAGCCTGTCGTGCGGATAGCGGCCCTCGATGAGCGCGTGGAGCGCCAGCGCCATCTTCTTCGCGTGGACGAAGTGGCCGCGCAAGGGCATCGAGAACGACAGGTCCAGCAGGAGCGCGGTGGCGGCCTCGGTCCGCTGCTCGGCCTCGACCAGCTCGAAGTCGCCCGGCTCCAGCCGCAGATCCTCGCCGGGGCCGCTCCTGACCACCGCGTTGAACACGGTGCGCTGCACGGCGATCTGGCCGCCGTCGCCGAAGTGCCAGGGCCGCGTGGCGCCCGTCGGCTCGGCGAGACCCCCCGTCTCCCTGGCTTCGTGTGCGGCCTCGCGGTCGCGGCGGAGCCGCTCGAACACCCGCACGAGCGCGCGCTCCCCCAGCTTGCGTGCCCCCTTCGGCGTGACCTCGAGCCTTCCCTCGCGGCGTGTCACCAACCCGGCTTCTTCGAGCGCGCGCTCGATCTGCTTCAGACGCCGGACGTCGCGCACTGCGTCCTCCCCCAGGGTTCGGCGGATCGCCTCCTCGTCCACGTCGTCGATCGAGGCGCCGGCGTAGTCTCCCCGCATCGCCCGATCCAGATCCTCGTAGTCGTGCAGCCGTTCCATCGCATCGACGGTCGCAGACAGCGGCGCCGTCTCCTCGCCACCGGAAAGCGCCGGTTCGCCCCACGGCATGTCGGGGAACATCCCGGAGAGATTGGCCCCCAGCCGGTCCACCTCGAACGCGAGATCCATGTCCTGCATGGCCTGCTCGGCGAGCGCCTTCAGCTCGGCGCGCTGCTCGGGCGACAGCGATGCCATCAGGCGGGACATGGCGGCCATCCGCCGGGCCATGTTCTCCAGCAGCTCGTCGAGCGTCTTCGGATCGTCCGGGAACAGGTCACCGTGGCGCTGCATGAAGCCGTCGAAGTCGTAGGGCTCGCCGTGCTCGCGCTGCTCGATCATCTGGTTCAGGTCGGCGAGCATGTCCCGGAAGCGCTGGAGTTCCTCCTGAGAGAGGCTGCGGAGCCCCTGCGCCATGTTGCGGAAGTAGGCGCCGAGCACCTGCTCCCGGAGGTGCTCCATGAGCGCATCGAAGTCCTGCTGCGCCTGCGGATCCACGAAGCGATAGCCCGACAGCTCGCCGATCTGCCCGGGGACGTCCGGGGGAAGCTGATCCAAGAACGCCTCACGGAGCCGGGCGTCGTCCTCGGCGCTGAAGGACAGCGTGGAACGCTCGGCGTCCAGGATCCGATCGAGGCGCTCGCGGATCTCCTCCAGCGGGCCCTCGAGGTTCAGGCTGGCCTGCTCGCGAGCCCTCGCTTCACGGAGCCGAGCTCGCAGGGCATCGAGCCCCCCGAACCGGCCCTGCATGCCGTGGCGGAGCAGCCGGGACACCGCTCCCTGCGCACCGGCCCCGGAGAGCAGGTCCTCGGACATCTCCTCCAGGAGCTCGGCGACGGGCACGTCGGGACCGAACGGCTCCTGGCTCCCGTCCCAGCGCGAGTAGCGGGTTCGCATCCGACCAGCCTACGCTCCGATGTCCGGAACGTGGGCCGTGACTGCAGGCGGGCGGTCGACCGAGGCGCGAACGGTCTCGATCAGATCTCCGGCTCCTCGACGTCCGGCCGTGCGCCCTGACCGGTGACCGCCACGGTACCGAGCGCCTCGGCGCCCCGCCGGGCCCGGTTCGCCGACAACGTCTTCTCCCGTCCGGCGATCTCGGAAGCGAGATCCTCCATGCGCACGACCCGCACCCCTTTCACGGTTCGCGACGCGCCGGCCACGGCGCGGGACAGGCAGATCATCGGGAGAACCTCCGTGTAGACGGCTCGGCCGGCGAGCTTCGACCGCATCCGTTTGGCGCCGATCTTCGCCTCGCGGAAACCCCCCAGCGGCTTCCCGTCCACGAAGAGACGGTCCCCTCGGGCATCGAGGTACCCCTCGAACCCGCACACGAGGATCAGGGATCCGCCGGTCGTCCCCACGACCGCCAGGTCGCCGGGAACATCGGGAGAAGGCGCGGCCACCCAGTAGCTCCAGGGATCCAGACGGCCGATCAGCTCGCGCCGAACGCGGTCGACCTCCTCCGGCACTCGGTCGGGGCGTGGATCTCGTAGCGATCGGGACGGCCACATGGACTCGACCTCGCGACGATCGCCGTTGCCATCGTCGTCCCTCGACGCTAGCCGATGCCCAGCCCGGTCATCAAGGCGCGCAGCGTGAGCCCGAAGCAGATGAAAGAGGCCCACGCGAACGGCACCCACGGCCTGACCGCATACTGCTCCGACCGTGCCGCCACGTGTCCGGCGACCAGCACGATCAGCGGCCCGAACCCGTACACGTAGTGCAGCCAGGTGTCAGGCCGGTACCCGAGGATCAGCAGGACGATCCCGAGCAGGGCCTGCAGCGCCGCAACGACCTGGACGACGGCGAGCCACCGCCAGAACCAGTTGCCTGCGCCGCGGCGAAGCCCCCAGAGGGCGATCCCCCACAACCAGCCGAGGGTGAAGAGCGCGACGACGATGAAACCAACGATCGCGTGGACGTCGGGCACGGCGAGGCGATGTTACGAGGTCTCGCCGGCGCCGTACCGGTACGAGCCCAGCCGGCCGCTGGCGTCCTTGTTCAGCCGGCGCGAGAGGTGGAGCCCCTCCAACGCGAACTCGACGGCGGAGGCCGCCACCCCGGGGCTCTCCTCCTCGACGCCGAGGCGTTCGAGGAGCTTCGACAGACCGGGGAGGTCGCCGAACTGGTCGAGCACCGCCGAGGCCGGCATGAGGTCCGACGTCTCCGCCACGAACCCCCCAGCGAACCGGCCGAGGAACGGCTGGAAGTCGAACCCGGACAGCCTTCGGCGGAACACCTCGAGCTCGGCCGTCCGGAGAGCCCTGAGCAGGATCTCCTCCTCGCGCCCCTCCTCGATCGTGTCGAACTCGACCCGCCCGAGCGAAGCCTCGAGCACGGCGGGGAGATCGCACACGCGCGGCACGGCCTCAGGCTCGGCGGTTCGCGCAGCCCGTCGGACCGCGGCCGCCGAGAGCGTCTCGAGGTTGCCGATCGAGTACCGCACCGAAACGCCCGACCGGTGGTTCACGTGGGGGGAGCGCCGCAGCTCGGCCGTGAGGGCGGCGATCACCTCCTCGAGGTACCGGGGCACACGCAACGGGATGTCGCCGGCGGGCGGCCGCGCCTCCTGCTCCATGATGACGATCTCGTCGTCGAGGGTCTCCGGGTAGTGGGTTCGGACCTGGGTGCCGAACCGGTCCTTCAGCGGCGAGACGATCCGGCCGCGGTGCGTGTAATCGTCGGGGTTCGCGGTGGCCACCAGCAACAGGTCCAGCGGCAGACGGATCCGGTAGCCCCGGATCTGGACGTCGCGCTCCTCCAAGATGTTGAAGAGCGCGACCTGGATCCGCTCCGGCAGGTCGGGGAGCTCGTTCACTGCCACGATCCCCCGGTTCGTCCGGGGGATCATGCCGTAGTGGATCGTGAGCTCGTCGGAGAGGTAGCGGCCCTCGGCCACGCGGATCGGGTCGACGTCGCCGATCAGGTCCGCGACGCTGGTGTCCGGCGTCGCCAGCTTTTCAGCGTACCGACGATCGCGCGGGATCCACTCGATCGGGACGGCGTCGCCCTCGTCGGCGACCAGCGCC
>DASWAT010000029.1:0-22543 GCA_036390995.1 Actinomycetota bacterium
CGGCATTACTGGACCACCCTTGTTCCGTGGAACTCCAAGGATCGGACCTCCCGAGGGTGCATGCTCTGGGCATCTCGGTGACCGGCGGGGGGAGGGCCAGGTGGCATCGCCCCTCGAGGGCCATTCTGATACCGCCACCCCCGCCGGCCTCCGGGAGCGCAGAGCGGCCATGGGAAGACGCGCCTCGAGCGCCAGTCAGTAATGAACCGCCGCGCGCTTCCGCCACCGGGACGGCCCCCCGAGAGAAGGGAGGGCTGATGTTCGTCGGCATCGACTGGGCGGCGGAATCCCACGACGTGTGTGTGGTGGACCCCGGTGGAAAGGTCTGCGGCCGGGCCACGGTGGCTCACTCGCGGGAGGGGTTCGACGAGCTCGCCAAGCACCTCGGCAGGTGGTCCCGGCAAGGAGAGATCCTCGTGGGCATCGAGCGCCCCGAGGGGCGGCTGGTGGACCGGATCCTCCAGGCCGGCTACCCGATCGTCCTGATCCCGACCTTCGCCATGAAGGAGCTCCGACGCCGGTACTCGGTGAGCGGGGCCAAGTCCGATCCGGGCGACAGCTACGTCATCGCCGACGTCGCGCGGACCGATGGCCACCGCCTCAGACGCCTGGAGCCGCTCAGCGAGGAGACCAGGGCCCTCCGCTCGGTGGTCCGGGCTCGCGACGACTTGGTCGACCAGCGGGTGGCCCTTTCCAACCAGCTCCGGGCGTGTCTGGAGGCGTACTGGCCAGGAGCGGCCGTGATCTTCGCCGACGTCTGCTCGGAGATCTGTCTGGCGTTCCTGGAGCGCTACCCCGCACCGGAGTCGGCCTCGCGGCTCGGTGAGGTCAGGCTGGGGAGCTTCCTGAAGAAGGCCGGCTACAGCGGAAGGAGGTCCCCCGCCGAGCTGCTGGAGCGGCTCCGCGCCGCGCCGGAGGGCATCCGGGGTGTGGAGGCGGAGGCCAGGGCCGATGCGGTTCGGGCCATGGTCCGGGTGATGCGGTCGCTGCTCCGCTCGATCAAGGATCTGGACCGGGCCGTCGTCGCCCACCTCGGGGAGCACCCGGACGCCGAAATCTTCACGTCGCTGCCACGCTCCGGTCGGATCAACGCCGCCCAGATGCTCGCCGAGTGGGGCGACTGCCGCGAAGCGTACCCTGTGCCCGACTCGGTAGCGATGCTCGGCGGCCTTTGTCCGGTCACGCACGCCTCGGGCAAGCACCGCGACGTGAGCTTCCGGTGGGCGTGCAACAAGCGACTGCGGGACGCTCTCACCACGTTCGCCGACAACTCCCGGCACGCCTCGCCCTGGGCCGCCGATATCTACCGGCGAGCCCTCGCCCGCGGGTGTGACCACCCGCACGCGGTGCGGATCCTGGCCCGGGCGTGGGTCCGGGTCATCTGGCGGTGCTGGCAAGACCGCACCCCGTACAGCCCGGCCCTCCATCGGGCCGCCGTATGTCTCGAAGCAGCGTGAGGTTGACATGGGAAGTGTCAGGGGAGCCCTAGGACGTGGAACTCGGCGACCTCGGCCCGGTTGCCGTCGTCGGTCGGCACCACCGAGGTGATCCAGAGGAGGACGAACCGGCCACTGATGGGCGGGTCCAACGTCTCGGGCAGCGTCTCCTCGGCAACGTACTCGGTCCCGCTCGCTCGTTCGGTCAGCGCCGACGGGTCGTCACCGATCAGCACCTCGAAGCGGAAGCCCGGGAACGGGGTCGACAGCCGGAACCCCGTCACGGACCGCGACGAACCGAGATCGAACAGCAGGCCGACACCCGGCTTGTGGAGCTCGCCGTCGAAGTAGTTCTCGGACTTCCAAGCCGTCGAGGGATCGCCGTCGATCGACAGCTCGACGCCGGAGTCGTTCTCGTGACCGTCGCCCGGCGGAGGATCGTACGTGCGGACGGACGCGAACGAAAGCACGCGAGGGACCGGCGACGGGCTCGGGGGCTCCTCTTTCAGCCGGATGCCGACCGGGCCGCCCAGCTCCAGCCGCCCGAGCGACAGGCCTGCCAGGAGCGTAGCCACCGCGAGCGCGACCACGAGGAGCGGCACGGCCAGCCACGTGCGGAACAACGAAGGCCGGCGCGGTGTGCCAGCCGTCTCGTCGGCGATGGCCGGTGGGGCGGTCCGGCGAAGGGTCGCCGCCACCTCCCCCAGCGCCGTGGCGAACGCCTCCGCGGAGGGGTAGCGCTCGGCGGGCTCGCGGGCAAGCGCCTTCCCGACGGCCGCGTCCAAGGAGCGGGGGACATCGCGACGGCTCGAGCGGGGCGAGATAGCGCCCGCCTGCGGCGGCGTCCCCGTCAACAGCTCGAACAGGAGCGCGCCGGCGCCCCACACGTCTGTGCGAGCATCGGCCGGAAGGCCGGCCGCCCGCTCGGGCGCCGGCCGGCCAGGTCGCAAGGTGTTCGCCCCGTTCCGCCCCGCCACGGCGGCCGCGATGCCGGCCTCGCACAGGCGAGGACGGCCGTCGGGCTCCACGACGACGTCGGCCGGGTCGAGATCGAGATGGAGAACGCCCGCTTCGTGTGTCTCGGCGAGGGCCTCGAGCACTCCGCGGGTCACGTCTACGGCGCGCTCGATCGGCAGCGGACCGTCGGTGCGAAGGATGTCGGCTAGGTTTCGGCCCTCCACGTCCTGCCGGACCACGTAGAAGACACCGTCCTGCGACCCCGCATCCAGGAGGCGGGCGAGGTTCGGGTGGCCGATCGACGCGAGCGCTCGTGTCTCCTGGGCGAAGCGAGCGGGGAAGGAAGGATCCGCGGACAGATCGGGATGGACCAGCTCGACGACCACCGCGCGGTGGAGCACGGTGTCGGTGGCGCGCCATGCTGCGCCCACCTGGGTGCGCCCGAGCTCTTCCTCGAGCTGGTACCGGTTGGCGAGCATCGCATGCGGCTGCTCGGTCCTCACTCGCGAAGTCTACGTCGGTGCCTGTGCGAGGAGGTGGTACGTCAGAGCGTCGGAGGCCCCGAGGTGTTGCTGGCGGTGGCCTTCGTGAGCTTGCGCAGGAAGTCGATCCGGCCCGCCAGGATGGTCGATGCGCGCTTTGCCAGCGAGACGGTGACCTCGCCCGACGTGGGATCCACCTTGAAGGTTGTCATCCTCGCGCCCTCGGCGTCCTGCTGCACCTGGTCGAGCGCGGTCTGTCTGGCCTCGTTCACGCTCTGGGTGGTCTTGTAGGTCGACGCGGCCTCGAACGCGGCGCTCTCCGCGGCGTTCTGCAGCTTGAACCTGGTGATCATGATGGAGCCGGCATCCCAGGCTGCGATGCCGAACGCCACGAGCAGGGCCAGCCACAGGATCATGATCTTGCCGATCAGGCCCCGTTCGTCGGCCACCCGGTTCACGCGCATCACCGCCACCTCGCCGTCACCTGCCTCCGGATCGCATCGACCTCGTCGATGCGCAAGATAAGCGCGCAGACGAGGAAGGCAAGTAACCCCGCGGTCACCGCCCCGAGCACCTGCGCCGTCTGGGCGGCCACGGTCGCCGTTCCCAGCGCGCTCCCCAGGGTACGCGCGACCCCCCAGGCGGCCGCGGCGGTGGCGCCTCCGGCCACGACGGTGCGACCCAGGGTGGACAGGATCCGGCGGCCCGCCAGCCCGTGCAGCCTGCGGCGGATCAACAGGAGCATGACCACCGAACCGAACGTGTACGCGGTGGTCGAGCCGAGCGCCAGCCCTCGAACCCCGAGGTGGAGCGAGAAGAAGTAGACGAAGTTGACCACCGTGTTGAGCCCGACCGCCGCGATGTTCACGAGCGCGGGGGTGCGGGTGTCCTGCATCGCGTAGAAGGCCCGCAGCAAGAGCTGGAAGAGCGAGTAGGCGAAGAGCCCCAGCGCGAAGTACACCAGGATGCCGGAGACCAGGCGGGTGTCGGCTCGGTTCGCGGCGCCGTGCTGCAGCACGAGCCGGATGATCGGCGTCGCCAGGACGAGGATCCCGAGTGCGGCTGGGATGAGGATCACGCCCGTGGCCCGGATCCCCTGCGAGAGCTGCTCGCGGAAGCCCTCGTGATCGCCGTTCGTCCACTTCGTGGCTAGGGCCGGGAGCAGCGCGGTGAAGATCGACACCGCGAAGATCGCGTGCGGCAGCTGGAACACGATGAACGCCGACGTGTAGGCGAAGTAGCCGGATCGACCGGTCGCAAGGATGATGACCACGAGGAGTCCGAGCTGGTTCACCACGACGTAGACGAGCGTCCACACCGCGAGCCGGGCGACGCGGCGAACCGCCGGATGCCCCCAGTCCAGCCGCCACCGGAATCGGAAGCCGAGGCGGCGGAGCGACGGCCACAGGACCACGGTCATGCCGAGCACGCCGAAGGTGGTTCCGAGCGCGAGGATCCAGCGTTGGAGCGAGCTGATGTTCTCGGGGCTCGGCTCCGCCCCCGAGGGCACGTGGGACACCAGCACGAACGCCACCATGGTGCCGATCACGATCAGGTTGTTGAGGATGGGCGCGAACATCGGCACCGCGAACCGGCGGTGAGCGTTCAGGAGTCCTGTGGCCACCGCACCGACCCCGTAGAAGACGATCTGGGGCATGAAGAGCCGCAGGCAGAACGTTGCGAAGTCGCGAGCGGCCTGCGCGCCCGGCCCGGAGTCGCCCACGGTATAGAGGCGGATGATCCACGGCGCCGCCAGCACGGTGATCACCGTGACCACCGCGAGCAGCACGAAGGCGATCGTGAGGACCGATCGGGCGACCTCCCAGGCCTCCTCCCGGCCCCGGTCCTGGAGCCACTCGACGAAGACCGGCACGAAGACCGATGTCAGGATCCCCCCGAGGATCAGCTCGTAGACGATGTTCGGGGTGTTGTTCGCCACGGTGTATGCGGTGGCCAGCCGGGTGCCCGCGACGCCCAGGGCGAACGCGGTGGCCGACACCCGCAGGAACCCGGTGATGCGCGACAGCGACGTGCCGACGGACATCACGGCTGTCCTGCGGACGAACGCGCTTCGGGAGTCGTCCGGCACGAGCTCGGCGGCCTCGGTGGGCTCGGTGTTCATGACGTCCGACGTGGCACGAACCTCCTCGCCCAGATCGCCATCGCCACCAGCGCAGCACCGATCGTGATCACCAGTGCGATCCGGTTGTAGGCGGTGGAGCGAACGATCAGCGTGGCTTGCCGGATCACGCTGCCCGAGGGCGACACGATCTGCACGTCGACGCGGAACCGCCCGGTGGTGTTCAGCTGAACGTCGAAGCTCACCGTGCGGGTGGTCCGCGCCTCCAGCACCATGCTGGATCGGGGAGACCGGCGAAGGTGCGGCGACACGAGCTGGACGGTCACCCGGACGGGGACGTCGTTGCCGTTCGTCACCGGGACGAAGACCCTCCCGCTGCTCGATGTGAGCGTGTACACCTGTCCGGTATCGGCCCGGATACGGTCGAACACGGCTCCGACCGCATCGCGAACCGAGTTCACGTAGTCCAACCCGTTGCCTTCGTCGAACACGAACTGTCCGGCCTCGGCCAGTAGCAGCAGGGTCTCGAGCCGGTCGGGCTCGGTGCTCCCGGCGACCAGCATCGACCGGTAGACGTCAACGTGCCGCCGCGCCTGCTTGATCGCGTCGATATAGGAGCGAGAGAACGGTGCCGTCCGGAAGTCGGCGACCGTCGTGGCGGCGGTAGGAGGGAATCGCGTCGCGAGCGCCGCGGCCGACTGTTTCCGCAACCAGGGTGCCTCGGAGATGCCGCGGATCAGCGGCCCGAAGAAGGCGCCCGGAGCGTGGAGGTCGTCGCTGACCGTCAGCGCAAGCCCGCGCTCGGTCCCGGGGAGCTCCAGCCAGATCTGTGCGAGCTCTCCGAGCACGGCCTGGGCCGCCCGCACCGGATCCTGGACGACCAGTTCCGATCGAAGGAGGGTCTCCACGCTGGGATCGGGGACGAGCGCCCGCACGGTGCCCGCGCCTGCCTCGAGGTCCGCGGTGGGGGGCGGCGCGAACCCCTGGGGCTGTTCGGGCGGCGGCGCCGCCTCCGAGTCGGGCAGCAGGAGCGACACCCCCTGTGCGGCCAGGGCATCCAAGCTGGCCTGATCGATCGCCGAGTCCGGAGGGCGCAGGATCGCAGCGTTCGGCGAGCGAGAGAGCACGGTCGAGACGACGTCGCGTCCTCGCAGGAGCTGCGTGGGCAGATCCCTGGACAGGCCGCTCGAGACGAGCGCGGGGATCCTCGGCGCCGCGAACGGCATCGCCGACAGCTCCACCTGGGCGGCGCCGGCGATCGTCTTCAGGTTCGCCAAGGTCTCGGCCGCCAGCGCCGACCCATCCTTGCCCGCCGGCACGTCGCGGATGGATCCACCGTCGTTCACGCGGTATCCGCCGCGCATCCGAGCGAGCTGCGAGACCACCATGGGCGAGATCGCGACGTCGATCGGCGCGGTCGACGGTCCCTCCACCAGCGATGTGAGCGCCCGGGTCTGTCCCGCCAGGGTGCCGCCCCGAGCCAGCTGGCGCTCCAGCTCAGGCGAGCGGAAGACCCCGTCCGGCCCGAACTCCACCGGCTGGCCCAGCACGAACGTCCAGGCCAGGTTGAGCGGGGTCTCCGGCCGCCGGACCAGGAAGATGACGGGCGTCCGGATCGCCGCGAGGGGCGTGAACCCGCTCCGCAGATCGATGCGCATCGGATAGACGAGCGATCGCGTCCGATCGAGTCCCAGCACGGTCGACAGGTCGAGCTGGAACTCGAACGTCCGGGCCCCCCCCGGGGCGATCGTCCCATCGCGGGGGAGGGTCTCCGCGTCGATCACCGCGCTGGCCGGATCCTCGGAGAGCGCTGCCTCGTACGCGGTTCGGCTGAACACGGGTCCGAACAGCGTGATCCCCAGCGACAGGGTCCCGACGGGCTGGCTGCCGGTGTTCTCGGCGCGAACGCGGACGTCCAACAGCCGGTCGTGGAGCCCGTTCCACGGGGTCTGCGACACGAGCGTGAGCCCGAGCGGTTGAGGCTCCTGCGCGGTCGCTCCCGGGAGCGGGATCAGGAGCAGCGCGCAGACGGCGAGCAGGAGGGCGGCGAGCCGGTGCATGGTGGGCTGGCTCATCCTATCCGCGCCCCCCGAGTAGGGCCGCCATCTCCCGCACGCCGTACAGCACCGCGATCGTCATGAGGAAGCCTCCGACCGCAGCGCGCAGCGAGCGGTCGGGGGCCCGGAGCGCGATCCGAGCACCGATCCGGGCCCCCGGGATCACGCCGAGCGTCAGGAAGAGGGCCATCGTCCAGTCGACGTGCCCGAGGAGCGAGTGCACCACCGTGCCGGGGATCACGATCGCCGTGATGATCACCAAGGAGGTGCCGAGCGCGCGCTTCAGCGGCATCCCGATCAGGAGGACGAAGGCCGGGACCATCACGATCCCACCGCCCACGCCCAGCAAACCGGAGACGAAGCCGGCGACGAGGCCGATGATGGCGTGCTTCCAGCCTGGCGTCCTACCCTTCACCCACGGCACGGTGGGGGTCCTGCCCCGCACTACCTGCTGAGCCGTCCATCCGATCAGGATGGACGTGAAGACCAACAGGAGATGCGCGTTCACGTATCTGGTGAGCCATGCCCCGACCACCGCTCCCACGATCCCGGGGGCCGCTGCCCATCGGAGCGCGCGCAGGCTGACGTGTCCTGCTCGGCCGTAGGCGAGCGCCCCGGCGAGCGCGCTGGGGAACGTGACCGGCAGCGGGGTCCCGATCGCCTGGATCGCCGTGCCCCCGAGGAGGACGTTCACCGCGGGCGTCGTCACGATCCCGCCGCCCACACCGAACAGCCCGGAGAGCACGCCGGCGACCAACCCGGATAGGATCGCGAGCGCGATCTGCACGGGGGTCATCCGAGCCGATCCGCGGCGCGCTCGAGTACCTCTCGCTCCCCCCGGTAGGCCGCGGCGCGGATAGCCTCGGTCAGCGGGAACCAGCGCACGTCCTCCATCTCCCAGTCGTGTCGGGAAACGTCCCCGCCGGTGGCCCGCATGAGGAAGAAGTGAACGACCTTGCGCACGCGCACCCCTTCCCACACGTAGATGTACCGGATGTCGCCGAGGGGGGCCTCGATCTCGGCCTCCAGGCCTGACTCCTCGCGGACCTCCCGGATGGCCGCGTCCTCGGCTGCCTCGCCGTCCTCGATCGCGCCCTTCGGCAGGCCCCAGACGAGGTCGCCCCGCCTGGTGCGACGGGCGGCGAGGACCACCTCGGCCTCCGACTCCGAGCGCCGGTAGACGACGCCCCCCGCCGAGACCTCGCTCCGGGTCTCCATCAGCCCTCGAGGAACGGACCCAACCTATACTGGCCGCCTGTGGTCGAGCGCATCGTCGATCTGCTCCGTCCGTACCTGTCCGCGCCCTGGGGATACCTCATCGTGGGCGCGGCCACGTTCCTGGAGAACTCCGTGGGCGCCGGCGTCATCGTCCCGGGGGAGACGCTCGTTATCGTCGGCGGATTCTATGCTCGGATCGGGAACCTCGGCCTGGCGTGGGTGGCGGTGGCCGCCTGCGTCGGGGCCGTCCTCGGCGACAACGTCGGCTACCTCCTGGGGCGGCGATACGGGCGTGGGTTCCTGGAGCGGCACGGCCGGAAGCTGTTCGTCACCCCCGAACGACTCGAGCGGGCGGATCGCTACTACCGCTCCCACGGCGGCAAGACCGTGTTCCTCGGACGCTTCATCCCGGTGGTGCGCAGCGTGGGCTTCATCCTCGCGGGCGTTGCCGGCATGGAGTGGCGCCGGTTCTTCGTGTACGACCTCGCGGGAGCTGTGCTGTGGGGCGTGGGGCACTCGATCCTCGGCTACGCGATCGGCGCGAGCTACGAGCGGTGGAAGGGTTACCTCACGCCCGGAGGCCTGGTGATCCTCGTGGTGCTCGTGTTGCTGATCGGGGCTTCAAAACTGCTCGCCGCGCGCCGAAGTGTAGAGAGCGAGCTGCGGGAGCTCGACGAGACGGACGACCATCCGCAGGGGGAAGCTGCAGGGGTGGAGGATCGGGTGGAGGCAGGGGTCGCGCTCGAGTCGGAGCCCGCGTTCGAGGCGGGCCGGCAACCGGCGCTGGACGGCGAACCGAGCGAGGAGTGATCCGGATGGACGTCACCGAACTGCTCCGGTACACCGTGGAGATGGGATCCAGCGATCTCCATCTGAAGGCCGGCAACGTGCCCTTCATCCGGGTGGATGGGGAACTGCGGCCCGGCAGCTTCCCTGCCTTGTCCTCGGCCGACACGGAGGCCATGGCCCAGGTGCTCATGCCCGAACACAAGGCTCGAGAGTTCTCCGCCACCAGCGAGGCGGACTTCGGCTACACGCTGGCAGGCGTAGGTCGATTCCGCATCAACGTGTACCGGCAGCGGGGCACGGTGGGCCTCGCGATCCGGCGGGTCCGCTCCGAGGTCCCGACGTTCCAGGAGCTCCTGCTGCCGACGGTGATCGAACAGCTCGCCGACTCCTCGCGCGGGCTCGTGCTGCTGACCGGCCCCACCGGCACGGGCAAGACCACCACGATCGCGTCGATCATCGGGCACATCAACCGCAGCCGTCGCGCCCATATCGTGACGGTCGAGGATCCCATCGAGGTCGTCCACGAGGACGACCTGTCGATCATCGAGCAGCGGGAGATCGGGCTGGACACCGAGTCCTACGCCGCCGCGCTCCGGCACGTGATCCGGCAGGATCCCGACGTCATCTTCATCGGCGAGATCCGCGACCCGGAGTCGGCGCTGTCGGGCATCCAGGCGGCTGAGACCGGGCACCTGGTCATCTCGACCATGCACACGATCGACGCGACCGAGACGATCAACCGCCTGCTCGACCTGTTCCCGCCGCAGCAGCAGCGGGAGGTGCGGTCGTCCTTCGCCGGCGCGCTGAAGGGCATCGTGTGCCAGCGCCTGGTCCCGAGGGCCGACGGCAAGGGGCGAGTGCCGGCGGTCGAGGTGCTCGTGGCCACCGGCCGTGTCTACGACCGCATCATCGACCCGGAGGCGACCGTCGACATCCACGACATCATCGCCGAGGGTGACTTCTACGGGATGCAGACCTTCGACCAGGCCCTCGTGAAGCTCGTGAAGGACGGGCTGGTCACCGAGGAGGACGCCCGCCGGTTCTCGACGAACCCGCACGACTTCAATCTGGCTCTCCGCGGCGTGATGACCCGGGGCACACCGCAGCTCACTTAGTCTGGCTCTCCGGCTGCGCGGCGGGCGGCGCGCTCGAACGGGTGACGTCTGTATCCGTACGGGACGGCCAACGCGAAGTACGCGGGTAGGAACAGCGGACCCCACGCCATGTACTGCCCGACGTGATGGCGTTCGTGGACGAGGAGGCTCCCGCGGACCGGTTCCGACGACAGGATGACGAACCCGACCGTCATGGCGCCGCGGTGCATCTTCGGCAGCAGCCAGGTGAGACCGCGCGGCGTCCGATCGAAGATCATCGTGCCGGCCTCGACGCGGGGCCACTGGAACGTGAACAAGCCGAGGACCAACCCGAGCAGCGTGTTCGGCAGCGTCCACGCGAATCCGATAGCCCGCACGTAGGGACGCTATCGCAGGGCCGGAATGGGTGCGGGGTATCCTGACCGGGTCATGGCCGGCCCCACGCGCCCGGAGCAGGGCGCGCGTCTGGATGTCCCTCCCCTCGCCACCGAACTCGGCGAGCGGTTCCGCCTGGCCGGCCGCGAACTGTACCTGGTGGGAGGCGTGGTCCGAGATCTCCTGCTCGGCCGGGTCCGTGAGGACGCCGAGCTGGACCTTGCGACCGACGCCACGCCGAAGGAGACCACGAAGATCCTCCGGGGATGGGCCCATCGCCAGTACCTCGTGGGAGTGCGTTTCGGGACCGTCGGAGCCCGTCGGAACGGGACGGTTTTCGAGATCACCACGTTCCGCGAAGAGGTCTACCACGAGGAGCACCGCAAGCCTTCGGTGACGTTCGCCAAGGATCTGCACACCGATCTCTCCCGCCGCGACTTCACGATCAACGCGATGGCGGTCCGGCTCCCGGAAGGGGAGTTCGTCGATCCGTTCGGGGGCGTGCGCGCGCTGGCCGCGAAGCGCCTTGACACCCCCCTGGAGCCCGAGACGGCGTTCTCGGACGATCCGCTCCGGATGCTGCGGGCCGCGCGGTTCGTGTCGCAATTGGACGTTGCGGCCGCCCCCAGGGTGGTCGATGCCATCCGCGACATGCGCGAACGTCTGTCCATCGTCTCGGCCGAGCGGATCTCGGTGGAGCTGTCGAAGCTGCTCCTGGGGGCGACGCCCTCGAAAGGGTTGGACCTGATCGTGCGCACCGGCCTGGCCGAGCGGTTCCTCCCCGAGCTTCCCGCGCTCCAGCTCGAGCAGGACCCGGTGCAAAGACACAAGGACGTCCTGCACCACACGTACGCGGTCGTGGAGCGGTGCGAAGCCGACCTCGTGCTCCGGCTGGCCGCGCTGCTGCACGACATCGGCAAGCCGCGCACGCGCGAGATCACCCCCGAGGGCGTGACGTTCCACCACCACGAGGTCGTCGGCGCGCGGATGGCCCGGGAACGGCTGCAGGCGCTGCGGTACCCATCGGCGGTGATCGAGGACGTGGTACGGCTCGTCGAGATGCACCTTCGCTTCCACGGGTACTCGGAGTGGACCGACAGCGCGGTGCGCCGCTACGTGCGTGAGGCCGGTCCTTTGCTCGATCGCCTGAACCAGCTCACGCGGGCGGACTGCACCACGCGGAACCCGTTCCGGGCGAAGCAACTCTCGGCTCTCCAGGACGACCTCGAGGAGCGGATCGCGAGGCTCGCGGAGGAGGAGAACCTCGAGTCCATGCGGGCTCCGCTGGACGGAAACCAGGTGATGGCGCACCTCGGGCTGCCGCCCGGACCGCTGGTCGGGCAAGCCCTCGCGTACCTGATGGAGCTGCGCATGGAACGCGGCCCGATCGACGAGGACGAGGCCTACCGGGTCCTGGACGCGTGGGCCGAGGGACGGGGCCTGGGGCGCGGTTCGTCTCGACCTGGCTCATAGCTGCCCTCCCGATAGGCTGGCGGCGTTGGATGCCAGGATGAGATCCGAACTCGACGGGCTGACCGACGTCGAGGTCCGTGAGCGGGTCGCTCGGGGGCTCGTGAACGACGTCCCGGCGGCGCCCAGTCGCACCGTTCGCGACATCCTGCGTGGCAACATCCTGACCCGATTCAACGCGCTTCTTGGGAGCCTCCTCGTCGTGATCGTGATCGTGGGGCCGTACCAGGACGCGCTGTTCGGCGGCGTGCTGATCGCGAACTCGGTGATCGGGATCGTCCAGGAGCTGCGGGCCAAGCGAACCCTCGACCGGCTGGCCGTCCTCACGGCCCCGAGGGCGCGGGTCGTGCGGGACGGTGCCGTGCGCGAGGTCGCGGTCTCACAGGTGGTGCTGGACGACGTGCTGGAACTTCATCCCGGCGACCAGGTGGTGGTGGACGGCACCGTGCTGGACACGGAGGGTCTGGAGCTGGACGAATCGTTGCTGTCCGGAGAGTCCGAGCCGGTACGCAAGCAGCAGATGGCCGAGGCCCTGTCGGGAAGCTTCGTGGCTGCGGGGAGCGGCCGGTACCGGGCCACCCGCGTCGGGCGTGACGCGTACGCGACCAGGCTCGCCGAGGAGGCCCGCCGGTTCACCCTCACGCGGTCGGAGCTGCGCGCCGGGATCGACCGCATCCTGAAGATCGTCACGTGGGCGATCGTGCCAACCGCGATCCTGCTGCTGGCAAGCCAGCTGCGGTCCAATGCCACCGTCCGAGAGGCGTTGCGCGGCACGGTCGCCGGCACGGTGGCCATGGTGCCCGAGGGGCTGGTGTTGCTCACGAGCGTGGCCTTCGCGGTAGGCGTGGTCCGCTTAGCCCGGCGCCGCGTGCTCGTGCAGGAGCTCCCGGCCGTGGAGGTCCTGGCTCGCGTGGACGTGCTGTGCATCGACAAGACCGGGACCCTCACCGAGGGACGGCTGGCCGTCGAGGACGTGGAGCCGCTCGGCGATCCGGCCCAGCTGGACGAGGCGCTCGCGGCCCTCGCCCTGGCCGACCCGAATCCCAACGCGACGTTGGTCGCCGTGGGGGAGCGGTTCGGCAAACGGGCGGGGAACGGTTGGGCCGCGGAGCGCACGGTGCCGTTCTCCTCGGCCCGGAAGTGGAGCGGGGCGTGGTTCGGCGGGCACGGCACGTGGGTGCTCGGCGCGCCCGAGATCCTGCTGCCGCCCGATCACCCGGCCGCACGCCGAGCGCTCGAGCTGGCCGAAGCAGGACATCGCGTGCTGCTCGCCGCCCGGAGCGACGAGCCCCTCGAGCCCGAACGCCCCCCGTCGGGTCTCGAGCCGTCGGCTCTGGTGATCCTCGGCGACCGCATCCGGGAGGACGCATCCGAGACCCTCCGCTACTTCGCTCGGCAGGGAGTGCGGGTGAAGGTCATCTCGGGCGATCATCCGAGGACGGTTGCGGCCATCGCGGGCCGGCTCGGCGCCCCGGGCGCGGATCGCGCCATGGACGCCCGCGACCTGCCCGAGGACGAGAACGAGCTGGCCGCGATCCTCGACGAGCGCGACATCTTCGGACGCGTCACGCCGCAGCAGAAGCGGGCGATGGTGCAGGCGCTCCGGTCGCGCGGGCACGTCGTGGCGATGACGGGCGACGGCGTGAACGACGTCCTGGCGTTGAAGGACGCCGACATCGGGATCGCGATGGGCTCCGGCAGCGACGCTACCCGCGCCGTGGCGCAGCTGGTGCTGCTGAACTCCACCTTCGACCCGCTGCCCTCGGTGGTGAACGAGGGACGCCGGGTGCTGGGGAACATCGAGCGGACCTCGCACCTGTACGTCACGAAGACCGTGTACGCGACGCTGCTGGCGATCGGCGTCGGCGTGTTCGGACTGCCGTTCCCGTTCCTGCCCCGTCACCTCACGCTGATCGGCGCGCTCACGATCGGCATCCCGTCGTTCTTCCTCGCGCTCGCGCCCACCGCCGAGCGGGCCCGTCCTGGCTTCCTCCGGCGTGTCCTCCGGTTCACGGTTCCGGCCGGGACGCTCGCGGCGGTGGCGACGTTCCTCGGGTACCGGCTGGCCATCGACGAGCCGGGCGTCAGCCTCCTCCAGGCGCGAACCGCGGCCACGATGGTGCTCTGCTGGATCGGCTTCCTCGTGCTGTCGATGGTCGCCGCACCGCTCACCCGCCCTCGCCTGGTCCTCGTGTGGGCGATGCCGATCGCCTTCCTCGGCGCGCTGTTCGTCCCACCGGTGCAGGCGTTCTTCGCCCTCCAGCTCCCCAAGGCAATCGTGTGGCTGTCCGCGTTCGGGATCGCCGCCCTGGTGTGGTCGTTGGCCCGCCTGTTCCTTCCCCCGGACCGTCCGGTCGGCCCAGGGGAGTCACGTCGTCGGTCAGCCGAGCCCCCCGAGGTCTGACGGCGGCCAGATGATGACGAAGGCCCGGCCGATCACCTTGTCCTCGGGCACCGTGCCCAGGCTGAACCGCGAGTCGGCGGAATTCCCCCGGTTGTCGCCCATCACGAACAGAGCGTTCGCCGGCACGGTCACGGGGCCGAAGTCCGCCATCGCCGCCCGCGCCGAAGGGGTGAGGTAGGGCTCGGTGAGAGGGTCTCCGTTCACGGAGACGGTGTGACCCCTGATCTCCACGGTGTCGCCGGGAAGCCCGATCACGCGTTTGATCAGGTCCTCGTTCTCGGGTTGAGCGACGCCCAAGCCCTCGCCGAGCCAATGGAGGGCCCCTCCGATCCAATTGCGGTTCGGGACCTGGGAGGCGTCGGGGTTCTCGAACACGATCACGTCCCCCCAGTGGATGTCGCCGAACCGATAGACGAACTTGTTCACCAGGACACGGTCCCCCGGCATCAACGTGGGTTCCATCGACGCGGATGGGATGAAGAACGCCTGCACGAGGAATGTCTTGATGAGGACCGCCACCACCAACGCGATCAGGACGAGGAACGGGACCTCGCGGAAGAACGAGCCGCGACGCTCCTCACGATCACTCGCCCCCTCGGCCGCCCGCTCCGGCGTGAGGTCGGCGCCGCCGGCTCGCGGCTCCACGGCCGCGCCGGGGTCGCTGGAGATCTGCTCGGTCGCGAGCGTCTCCCTCGGCCGATCCGTGTCGGCGACCGCCGGGTCGTGTGGCCGCTCCGCGGCCGGCTCCTGCTCGGGCATGCGAGGCACAAGACTACCGGGCGGCGCGAAGAACGTTCAGGACCGGGCGCCGATCCGTCCGGCCAGCCGCCGAGCGGTCCGCCCGGAGTGATCGACCAGCAGGACCAGCGCCGCAGTGACCGCCAGATTGCCGAGGATCGCTCCGGTCACTCCCCCAGCGACGGCGACGCCGAGCACCCAGCCGCGCAGATCGGACACGAGCATGGCATGGCGAAGGCCCGCGTAGGCCAGCAATGCGGCGAGCGCCCACACGGGCAGCAGCCCCAGCAGGATCGGAACATCGCGGGCGAAGAAGGTCCCCACGAGGATGAGACCCCCGCCGAGCAGCAGGTTCATCCCCGCGGTTCGCGCGCCGAGCTTCACGTGCGCGGTCAGCCCCCCAGCGCCGTGGCACATCGGCATCCCGCCCAGGAGACCGGCGGCCAGGTTCCCCATCGCGTCGGATACGCAGATCCGAGACGGTGAGACGCGGCGCGCGGCGTGCCCGAAGTACTCGTGGGCCAGGTCGTTCACCGCCACCACCGCATTGCCGAAGGTGAGCGGGAACTGAGGGACGACCAACAACCAGAACGCGGTCCCGAAGGCCGCCGCAGAGGGCAGGCCCGGCACGGGCAACGCAAGGGCCGGACCCGACAGGTCGGGGCGGGCAACCACCGCGGTCGCGGCGGTCCCCGCGACCAGGATCGCCAGGGCTCCCCAGTAGCGGCGGGTCCTGGCAGCCACGGCCACCCCCGCGAAGGTCGCCACGGCCAACACCAGCGGCCACGGAGATGGAGGAACGCCGGTGAACACCTCGGGCGGGTGTGCGACCAGCTTCCACGCTGCGATCGCCAGGAGGATCCCCACGCCGAGCTGGAGCGATCGGATCACGGGTTTCGTGAAGATCCTGGCCAGGTGGTCCGCCAGGCCGCCGAGTGAGATCAGCAGGAGCAGGCCCGCCATCTCGAGGCCGGCGGCGTGGATCACGCCGGGCGCCAGCCCCTCTGCCACCGCGATGGCGGTCACCGCCTTGAACGGCTGAACGGGGAACGGCACCCGGAACCACGCGCCGGCTCCGACGTAGAGGAGTCCGACGCACAGGAGGACCGCGCCCGCCGAGAGCCCGTTCACCAGGATCAACGCGGCGGCGAGCGGGACCATGACCCCGAGATCGGCCACCGCGCCCGCGGCCTCCCCCACGCCCACGCGGAACCCGCCGCTCCCCTCGAACGACGGGCGCTTCACTCCGCGAGCTCCACCATGACGTTCGTGGCCTTCACGGTGGCCACGGCGCGCATCCCGGGCTTCAGACCCAACTGGTCCACGGCCTCCCGGGTCACGAGCGCGAGGATCCGGTGGGGCCCGGCCAGGATCTCGACGGTGGCGGCGACCTTGTCGCGACGGACCTCGGTGACCACGCCCGGGAAGTGGTTCCGGACGCTCTGTGCGCTGACCTTCGACGCCTCCCGGTGTTCGGCCAGGAGCCGCGCGACCTCTGAGGCCGGCACCAGACGCTGTCCTCCCTTCGTGCGGGCGAGCGCGAGCTTCCCATCGCGCTCCCATCGCCGCAGCGTCTCCACCCGCACGCCCAGCATCGCCGCGGCCTCGCCGATCCGATAGTTCGCGTCCATCGCCTGAGGATACAGGTATCTCTGGTGTTGGTGGATGGAAAGACCGGCGACCGGGCGGTCGCCCGTTTCCAGGTACCGGGGCGGCGAGCCCACCTCAGACGGCGAAGCGAACGTGCATCACGTCGCCTTCGCGGACGACGTACTCCTTGCCCTCGACGCGGATCAGGCCCTTCTCCTTCGCAGCGTGCATGCTGCCCGCGGCCACCAGGTCGTCGTAGGAGATGACCTCGGCGCGGATGAACCCCCGCTCCAGGTCCGAGTGGATCACGCCGGCGGCCTCCGGTGCCTTGGCCCCGCGCCGAACCTCCCAGGCTCTTGTCTCGTCTTCGCCGGTGGTGAGGAACGTGATGAGGTCCAGCGCCCGATAGCCGGCACCGATCACGGCGTCGAGCCCCGGCTCGTGCACGCCGAACTCGTCGAGGAGGGCGCGGGCCTCGGCGGGATCCATGTCGGCCGTGTCGGCCTCGATCGAGGCGTACACGCCCACCGTCGTATCCGGCAGCTCGGCTGGGACCTCCGTCCCCTCCTCGAGGTTCGCGACCACGACCCACGGCTTCATCGTGAGCGGCGCGATCGCGCGGAGATGCCGGCGCTCGTCCTCGCTCAGGCCGGCGTCTCGGAGCAGCGTCTCTGCGACCAGGATCTCGTTCGCCTTCCCGAGCGCCTCGAGCTCGTCGGACGGTTTCCCGCGCGTGCGCTTCTCGGCCTTCCGCAGGGCCGGCTCGATCACCGCGGCGTCGGCCAGGAGCAGGTCCGCGGTGACCTCGGCGAGCTCGGAGGCGGGCTTCGCATCGGGGCCGAAGCACCGGATCACGACGCACAGGGCGTCGGTCTCTCGGAGCCTCGCGATGCCCTGTGCCGAGGAGCTCCCACCGGGGACGTCCACGAACCGGACCTGCGCATGCACGGTCTTCCTCGACCGCTCCATCTGGGTCAGCACCTCGACCCTGGGGTCCGGCACCGAGACGACGGCCTGGTTGGCCTGGCCGCCGTGGGAGCCCGCGCGCGTGAGCGCCGTGAACAGCGTGGACTTGCCGCTGAACGGTACCCCGACCAGGCCGACGTCCTTCACGCGGCCGAGCCTAGCAGCCGGCCCACACCGGCCTCGAGGCCCGGTGGACGCGGAGAGGGCGGGGCCGAAGCCCCGCCCTCGTGCACGTCGGGGATCGCTCGCGTTACGCGGACTTCGTCTCCCAGAAGACCTTCGAGATCTCGTCGATCGCGTCCAGGAGCTCCTGTCCCTGGGCGGGATCCTGGGACTTCTTGGCCATCCCGGCGGCCTTCGTGGCCTTCCAGAACGACTCGTGCAGTTGCGGGTACTTCTCGAGGTGCTCGGGCTTGAAGTAGTCGGCCCACAGCACCCACAGGTGGTGCTTGACCAGATCCGCGCGCTCCTCCTTGATCCCGAGGCAACGGGTCTTGTAGTCCTCCACGGTCTCGCCGGCCGTCTTGAACTTCTCGGCGTCCTGGTAGCGGGTCTGGATCGCCTTGACGGACTCGGCCTCGATGCGTGCCTGGGCCGGGTCGTACACGCCGCACGGGAGGTCGCAGTGCGCGTGGACGGTACGGCGCGGCTTGAGGAATGCTTCCAGCATGGACATGCCGCCTCCTTCTGACGACTCCATCGACATGCCTGCAACCTATCACCGTGGTCGGAAACGGAGCCAGGCCGGGACCGCCCTGCTGGTGGGCGTGGCGGTCGCGTACAGCTTCCTGCGCTGGAAGCCGTTCCGCGTGGAGATCAGCGGTGGGAGCATGGCGCCCGCGCTGCGGCCCGGCGACTGGGCGCTCGCCGTGGCTCCGGGGCGGGTCCGCCGAGGGGACATCGTCGTCGCGGAGCACCCCGAGCGGCCCGGCTTCGAGATGGTGAAGCGCGTCGCGATCCTCCCGGACGAGCTCGCCCCCGACGGCGGCATCCTCGGGCTCGACGAGTATTGGGTGGAGGGCGACGACCCGGCGAACTCCACGGACAGCCGGCACTTCGGCCCGGTCCGCCGGGAGCAGATCAAGGCGAAGGTCCGGCTGATCTACTGGCCCCCTTCGCGCCGGCGGCTGCTGTGAGCCGCCTCAGGGCGCACGGGTGCCGGGCTCGGGCGGGGTTCCACCTTCCCGGTTGCGATGAGGGCGGTGCTCGGCCGGTCCCGTCTCGGGATAGGTGAGGTTCCACGCCGTATCGATGAGGGAGACGTGCGAGAAAGCCTGGGGGAAGTTGCCCACCAACCGGCCGGCCTGCGGGTCGTATTCCTCGGAGAGCAAGCCGACGTCGTTGCGGATCGAGAGCAACCGCTCGAACAGCGACCGTGCATCGTCCATCCGTCCGGCCATCGCATGGTTGTCTGCGAGCCAGAAGGTGCACGGCAGGAAGGCGCCCTCGTCGTCCGTCATCCCGTCCACGGATCCTTTCGGATCGGTCCGGTAGCGCCTGACGAAGCCGTCCATCGTGAGCTCGCGTTCGACGGCGGCGACGGTTCCGGCGACGCGACCGTCATCGGGGGGCAGGAACCCGACCAGCGGGATCGTCAGCAGCGAGGCGTCCAGCTCCTTGGATCCGTAGGACTGCACGAACGAGCCACGTTCGGCGTCGAATCCCTTCTCACAGACCTCGCGATGGATCCGCTCCCGCAGCGCGCCCCAGCGGTCGAGGGTGCCGCCGCCGTACCCGAACCGCTCGGCGTCCCGGATGCCCCTGTCCATGGCCACCCAGGCCATGACCTTCGAATGCGTGAAGTGGCGCGGGTCACCGCGAACCTCCCAGATCCCCATGTCCGGCCGGTCCCAGTCGGATTCGAGGAACTCCAGGAGCTTGCGCTCCAGCTGCCACGTCCACTCGCCGTGGTCCATCCCGGCCCGAGCGGACTGGTGCAGGAGATCGAGGACCTCGCCGTACACGTCGAGCTGGAACTGGCCGTGCGCGGCGTTGCCGATCCGGACCGGCGAGGAGCCCTCGTAGCCGCGGAGCCTGGGCACCTCCCATTCGGTGAGACGGCGCTCGCCCGCGGGTCCGTACACGATCTGGAGCTCGGAGGGCTTGCCGGCCACGGCTCGGAGCAGCCAGTCCCGCCAGGCCCGGGCCTCGTCCTCGTACCCGGCCGTGAGCATGGAGTACAGCGTGAACGTGGCGTCCCGGAGCCAGCAGTAGCGGTAGTCCCAGTTGCGGGATCCGCCGATCTTCTCGGGCAACGAGGTGGTCGAGGCGGCCATGATGCCGCCCGTGGGTGCATACGTGAGCGCCTTGAGCGTGATGAGAGAGCGGACCACGGCTTCCCGCCATGGGCCTCGGTACCCGCACCGTGAGGCCCATCGCTGCCAGAAGTCCACGGTCTGGTCGATCGCCATGAGCGGGTCGATCGGATCGGGAGGGGGCTGGTGCGACCGGTACCACGTGAGCACGAACGGGAGCTCGTCTCCCGCCTCGACCGTGAACTCGGCCACCGTGTGGAAGTCCCGACCCTCGGTGTCGACGGACGACCGCAGCTCGACGGCGTCGGGCCCGGCCACGGCCTCCAGGCATCCGCGCTCGGCGCGTCGGACCCACGGGACGATCGACCCGTAGTCGAAGCGCAAGGTGAGGTCCATCCGCATCGGCACGCGTCCGCGAACCCCTTCCACGACGCGGACGAGGTTCAGCTCCCGGTCGCGCAGGGGCATGCAGTCGACCACACGAACGGTCCCGTCCTCGGTCTCGAAGGTGGTATCCAGGACCAGCGTGTCGTCGCGGTACCGGCGCTCCACGCTGCGGACCCCTCCCGCCGGCGCGATCGCCCATCGCCCGTTCTCCTCGTCCCCGAGGAGCGCCGCGAACACGGCTCCCGAGTCGAACCGAGGCAGGCACAGCCAATCGATCGAGCCGTCCATGCCGACCAGCGCGGCGGTGTGCGTATCCCCGATGAGCGCGTAGTGCTCGATCCGCATCGTGTCCCGGCATCCTAGGGGTCCCTGGCTCGAACGGGCGGTGGGGCGGGCCGGTGACGCGGCCTTGCGGGGTAGTGCACCTCCGCGGTAGTATTTGCACCTGCAATGATCAGGACACGGTGCCGCGGGCTCGTTGGGGCGATGATCCCCTGCCGGTGCTGCTGTCCCTGGGTGCCCGGCGTCGGCCGCTGAGGCCGCGCCTCCGGCACCGCACCCGCGCCGCACGCTCCCGCCCGTTCCCCTTTCTTCCGGAGGTCACGCCGATGGACGTCATCACCACCACCGTCGATGCCCGGGACCAGTCCTGCCCGGGGCCGCTGGTCACCCTTGCGCGTGCGCTGAACGGCGCCCGCACGGGCGATCTGCTGGAGCTGCTCGCCACGGACCCCGGGTCGAGGTCCGATGTTCCCTCCTGGGCCACGATCTCGGGCAACCAGCTCCTCGAGTCCTCGGAGCAGGACGGCGTGTTCCGCTACGTGGTCCGGAAGGTGTGAGTGTGAGCGAGGACGCCACCGAGCTCACCAAGTTGGTCGAGGCGGCGCTGGCGGAGCGCGAAGCGGCCGAGCACGACAGGCAGAACAAGATCACGATCATCGCGTGGGACGGACACCTGGATCGCCTCTGGCCCACGCTGATCCTGTCGACCACCGCGGTCGCCTCGGGGATGCAGGCCTCCGTGTTCTTCACGTTCTGGGGTCTGTTCGCGCTGGTGAAGCCGGAGAGGCGGATCACCGGCAAGGATTGGATGACGAAGGCCCTATCCGTCCTGAATCCCGGGTCGCCGGCGAAGGCCAAGCTGTCCCGCTACAACTTCGCGGGCGCCGGCTCGTGGATGCTCGGCAAGATCGCCGAGGACTACAAGACGCCACACCCCAGCGAGTTGCTCGAGCTCGCCAGGGATATGGGGGTGCGACTCCTGCCGTGCCAGATGACGATGGACCTCATGGGCCTGACCAGGGACGACCTGATCGGGGGCCTGGAAGAGCCGATCGGCGCCGCCACCGCGCTCCTCGAGATGAAAGACTCGGCGATCCAGCTGTTCATCTAGCCGCCCGCCCGGTCCGTTTGGAGGAGGGGAGCCGTCGGGACCGCAGGCGGCTCCCCTCCGATCGAGCCCCCGGGCTCAGATGCCGAGCTCGGCGCGAACCTTGGTTGCCCGCTCCAGCTGCTGGCCGATGCCCTCGCCGACCGTCAGCATGTCGGCGCGAAGGTGCTCGATGAGCATCAACCCCTTCTGCATGAGGTTCAGGTACTGCTCCTCCTCCATGAGCTTGAACATCTCGGGGGCCGGACCCTTCAGGATGAAGAAGCCGGTCTCCTGCTCGAGGTCGCTCGTGGCGAAGAAGAAAGGTTCGAATGAGGTCAGGGCCTTCTGCGCGAGCTTCTCGGCGAAGAACCTGGTGGCCTCCTCGAACAGCTCGATGGCCTGCGCCTCACGGCCGGGCACGAGCTTGCCGTACCGGATGATCAGCCCGATCTCCATGGCATGCCCCCTCCCCAACGACATGGACCGGGCGGCCGCCTCCGGCCGGATGGATCACATCACCCCCTTCCTCCCGGCCGGGAACCGGACCGCGCGTCCCCCGCATTCGAATCCTCGTCCGGGCGTCGGTCCAGGGGCGGGAGACCCAGGGCGGCCGGGACCGCTCTTGCTGCTTCCCGGGAGAGCGCTCGAGGAGCGCCTCGGTGACCCTTCCCGAAACCGATCCGGGAACCCTGTCGTCACGCGGCGAGTACCGCGGCTACCGACCGGTCAGCGAGAAGTGCATGTACTCCCTCAAGTTGCCATCTACCTGTGCCGATGATGTCAGTGGTGGGGACAGAGTGTCCCCACGGAGGAGAGGCCACAGTGGCTGAGAGGCACGGCAAGAAGTGGCGGGTGAAGGTGCGACGTCAGGAC
>DASWAT010000030.1:0-1914 GCA_036390995.1 Actinomycetota bacterium
GGGTCGGCCGGAGTGGCACCATGCCATTAGTGAACCGTGTCCTCGTAGTCGTATGGATGGTCGCGGGGCTCTTCGTATGCCTGAAGCCTTCGGCGGCATGGTTGCCAGAATGGACATGCCGCCTCATGCCCTCGCCGGCTAGCAGCATGGACGCGGGCACCGCTTCGCAGCTGATATGGCACGCCCCGTGTCAATACCCTGAGCGGGCTGTTCGTCCGTTGCCGTTGTTCTTCTAGGCGACCCTCGCACAGGAAACCGAGACGGCGGACGGGGCAGGGCGCTTCGACGACGAGTCACGCTGATATGCGCGGGTTGCGCCGAGGGATCGGCGTAGAGCCGCATGACCGTGTTCCGTCGGGAGTGACCGCGATCTTATGACGCGAGTCACGGACGTGCCGTGTCGCAAAGCTGCACCGCGGGTTCTCCGGATCGTGCCTACCCTCGTCCGCCGTCCGGGTGTTCTGTGAATCACGTGTGGAACGCTGCTTCGTGCGACGTGCTGCTCAGTGTGCCGTGGGTGGCTGAGCGAGAGGTGACAGCGCGGCCCAGACGAAGCCGGCGAGCTCGCGGGCCATGGCCACGATGGCCTTCTGGGTCATGACGCCGCGAAGCGTCATCTGTTGGTAGCGACGGTGCAGTCGCTGCATAGCCCGATCGGCGAGCGCCACGGTTCTCGGCGGCTGGCCCTTGCGGCGGTTGCGCAGAGGCACCCCGACGTGTGGACGATGTCTGTAGTTCCAGGCGGCCTCGATGAGGAGGCGCCGCACGTGGCTGTTGCCGGTCTTGGTGATGGCGCCCTGTCGGCGCTTCTCGCCCGAGCTGTGCTCGCCGGGGATGAGGCCGACGAAGGACATCAGCCGCCGCGCCGAAGTGAAGCGTTCGAAGTTGTGCAGCTCGACGGCGAGGCCGACGGCGGTGATCGTGTCGAAGCTTCGGAAGCACCGCAGCGTGGCGACGGCGCGGGCGTACCGCGGGTCGATGGCGAGACGCTCCAGGTGGACGATGAGGTCCTTGATCCGCTCCTCGATCTGGTCGATGGCGAGGAGGTAGTCGGCGATGACGGCCGAGTCGGCGGGGCTGTCGAAGCGGAGCGACTCGATCCAGCGGCGATGAGCGAGGCTCCACGCCCGCTGAGCCTGGGTGAAGCAGAGGCCGCGGCGGAGCAGGAACTTGCTCAGCCGATGGCGTGCGCGGACGAGGTCCTCCCGCAGGTCCTCGCGGGCTCGAGAGAGGTCGCGGGCCGCTTCGTCTTGCTCGGTGAGCGGATGCACCTCGGTGAGGAGGCCGGCCCGAAACAGCTGCGCGAGCTTCCTCGCGTCGCGGCGGTCGGTCTTGATCCGCTCGCCGGGCTTGCGGGGCGTCAGCGATGGCGCGATCAGCATGCAGCTCGCGTCGCTCCACGAGATGATCTGACGCTGCAGGGCGTAGCCGCAGGGCCCCGCTTCGTAGCAGTAGCGAACGTCACCCCCCGCCTGCTCGGCGACGCGCCTGAGCATCTTGCGGATCGCCTGGGCCTCGTTCGCGATACGCCACTCGAGGGCGGTGTCGTGGCCTGGGAAAAGCACCGCCACGTTGATCCATCGCTTGTGAACGTCGAGTCCGACGAAAGTGGTACCCTGCACTGCCGGCTCCTTTCGTATGCGGCTCTGGCTTTTCGTTCGCCAACCCGCGGTTTGCGACGGCCCGAGGCCGTCGGTGTCGCCTGCTACAACAGCGACTTTACGACTGGAGCCGGCACTTCCGGTCTTCCTTGCGCGTCCGGTCTCGGCGTAACCTCCGCATGCACGCTCCTCCCGAGCGGGGCGTGCCATACGGTCTTATCCCCGGTGTTCTGCGGACTATCGTAGGAACCCGAGGCGGCGAACGCGGGTCCAAGGTAGTGGGTTTCGGAGGAACATCGTGCTGCTTGTCTCG
>DASWAT010000031.1:0-12979 GCA_036390995.1 Actinomycetota bacterium
AGGACGCCGTCGCCGATCCGCCCGGCGATCTGCAGACCCCGCTTGCTGGTGGCCGGGATGAACAGGGGAACGTAGTTGCGGGGCGGCGTGAAGGAGAGCTTCACGTCGTCGAAGTTCACGTGGTCGCCGTGGTAGGAGACCGTCTCGCCCGACAGGATCAGCCGGATCGACTCGACCCACTCGATCAGCGACTGGGGCGGGTCGGCTCGGTGAAGGCCGTGGCGCTTCGCGTGCGTGTGCGTGCACGCCCCCGGCGCCATCATCATCCGGCCGCCGGTGAGCTCGTCGAGGGCAGCCAGCGACTGCGCCATCACGAGCGGCGTCCGCAGCCGGACGATCTGCGTGCAGCCGAGCGTCATGCGCTCGGTCCCGAGCCCGATCGCGGCGAGCGAGGTCACGGAGTCGCGAACCAGCTCGATCGTCTCCGAGAAGAAGCCGACCTCGAAGCCCCGATCCTCCGCCGCCCGGAACGCGGCTGCCAGGTCACGAGGCGTCATGCTGGGGTCGTAGCCGGCTGCGAACCCGATGCGTTCCATCTCCTACCCCCGGATCGTCGGATACCCCAGACGTCCCGGCCAGGGCCGGCGGCAGCCCAGGTCGCCCCTCTCCCCCGATCCGGGATCGCGAGATATCTTAGCGTTCAGATACCTTAATCGGCGGGTTGACGGCAGTCAAGTTGACGGATTGACTCTTGTCTCGACGTCGAGACGGATGCAGCGGAGAGGGAAGGGACGACATCGATATGCCGAGCACGCCTGCGCGCGACCTGGTCGACCGGATCCTGGAGCAGTGGCGGCGCGAGCGCCCCGACCTCGACACCTCCCCCATGGCGATCATCGCCCGGATCTCTCGACTCTCACGATTCCTCGAGCGGCAGGTCGAGGCCGTCCTCCAGGAACACGGCCTGAACGAATCCCAGTTCGGGGTCCTGGCGGCTCTTCGACGTGCCGGCCCGCCGTACTGCCTGCCCCCAACGGCGTTGTACAACTCGCTGCTGATCTCCTCGGGCGCGATGACGAACCGGCTCGAGCGGCTGACCACCGCCGGCTTCGTGAAGCGGATCCCCGATCCGGCGGACCGGCGGAGCATCCTGGTGATGCTGACACCGAAGGGACTCCGCGCGGTCGAAGACGCCGTGCGAGCCCACACGCAGAACGAGCAGCGCCTCCTCGAGCCGCTCACCCGGGCCGAGCGAGAGACCCTGTCCAGGCTCCTCCGCAAGCTGCTGCTGGAGTTCGAGGATGGGACCCAGATCATGGCGCAGATCGACTCTGTCCCGGATCCACGCTGACCGAGCTACCGGGCGCTCCATCCTCCGTCGATCTTCAGGTGCTGCGCGGTGATGTAGGCGGCGGCCGGCGAAGCCAGGAAGACCACCGCGCCGACCACGTCGGCCGGCACACCCACCCGGCCGAGCGGCGTGTGTCCGCGTACGTAGGCCAGGTTCTCCTCCACGTCGAGCCAGGCGGTGTTGAGGTCGGTCCGGATGTAGCCGGGGCCGACGGCGTTCACGCGGACCTTCGGCGCCCACCGAACGGCGAGCGCACGCGTCATCTGGATGATCGCCGCCTTGCTCGCCTGGTACGTCACCGCGGCGCCGGTCACCACCTCGCCGGCGAGCGAGGCCACGTTCACGATGGAGCCGCCGCCGCCCGCCAGCATGCGACGCCCCACCGCCTGGGTGAGGAAGAACGTGCCGCGGACGTTCGTGTCGAAGACCGTGTCGAACTCCTCGGGCGTCACGCCCGGCGGATCGTTGCGGACGATCACGCCCGCCGCGTTCACGAGGACACCGATCCCCTCTCGCCAGGCCCACGCCCGCTCGACGGTTCGCTCGATCGCCGCGACGTCGGACACGTCCGAGACGAGCGGCAGGAACGCCCGTCCCGATCCCTCGATCTCGGCTCCGAGCTCGGCGAGGGCCCGCTCGGTGCGCGCGAGGCCCGCCACGTCGGCTCCCGCCTCGGCCAGCGCGACCGCAACGGCACGTCCGATGCCGCGGCTGGCCCCCGAGACGACGGCGGTCGTTCCGGTCAGGTCGATCTGCCACACGATGGCCTCCCGAGGTCCGGCGTCTCGCCGGACGATGTCTCGACGTGTAGATACCCGAGGCTCGATCGGCGTGTCAAGGAGCACCGCCTCGCCTTGTCCGGGCCTGTCCGGCAGCGTAAGGTGTCTCGAGGTCGAGATACCATCGCCGTGCGCTCATTCGGGTTCAGGGCAGGCGCGCGGCCTGAGAGTGAACTGGGAGCAGGAGAGCGGTGACCCCGGGCTGGATCGGAAGATCCGTGCGTCGCAAGGAGGACGAACGTCTCGTTCGTGGCGCCGGACGCTACGTCGCCGACATCTCGTTCCCCGGACAGCTGCACGTCGCCTTCGTCCGGAGCCCGCTCGCGCATGCGAACATCACCGGTATCGCCACCGCGGCCGCCCTGGAGGTGCCGGGCGTCGTCGCGGTCCTGACCCAGGAGGATGTCCCGGCCGGTCCGATGCCGCCGTTCCTGTGGGACACGCCCCCGGAGGAGCTCGTCCGCGTCCTACAGCCGATGCTGCGACCCTGCCACCCGCCGCTCCTGCCGGCGGACCGCGTCCGCTTCGTGGGACAGGCGGTGGCCCTCGTCCTCGCCCACAGCCGGTACGCGGCCGAGGACGGCGTCGAGCGCGTGGACGTCGGCTACGATCCCCTCCCTCCGGTCGCCTCGCTCGAGGCCGCGCTCGCGGACGGGGCCTCGATCGTCCACGACGGCTGGGGCGACAACGTCGCCGTTCGGTTCACGGTCCGAAAGGGCGACCCCGAGGTCGCCCTCGCCGAAGCGCACCTGGTCGTGCACGAGCGGTTCCAGATCCAGCGGCAGGCCGGCATCCCCATGGAGACCCGCGGGGCCGTGGCCCTGCCCGACGGCGGCCGGCTGACCCTGTGGTCGGCCACCCAGAACGCCCACCCGCTCCGGCGCGCCATGAGCCGCGTGTCCGGACTCGCCCACGAACGGATCGACGTGATCGCACCCGACGTCGGGGGGGGGTTCGGGACGAAGGGGGTGCTGTACCCCGAGGACCTGCTGGTGGGTCTGGCTGCGCTGAAGCTCGGGCGCCCGGTGAAGTGGATCGAGGACCGGGTCGAGCACATGCAGAGCGCGATCCACGCCCGCGAGCAGCAGCACGAGATCCGGCTGGCCCTGGACCCGGAGGGACGGATCCTCGGCCTCGTCGACCACTTCCTCGTGGATACCGGCGCGTTCAACCCGCTCGGTCTGGTGATCCCCTACAACACGATCGCCCACCTCATGGGCCCCTATCGCGTCCCGGCCATGGAGGCGGTGGGGACCTGCGTGATCACCACGAAGGTGCCGACCGCCCCGTACCGAGGCGCGGGTCGTCCGGAGGCGGTGTTCGCCGTGGAGCGTGCGCTCGACCGGGCCGCGCGGTCCCTCGGCCTGGACCCCGTCGAGATCCGGGAGCGGAACCTCGTTCGGGCGGACGAGATGCCGTTCGAAACCGGGATCCTCTACCGGGACGGCGAGCCGCTCGTCCTGGACTCCGGCGACTATCCGGCGGCGCTTCGGCGGGCGACCTCGCTCCTCGACTACGAGGAACAACGTGCGCATCAGGCGCGGGCGCGAACCGAGGGCAAGCTGCGCGGCCTCGGCGTTGCCTGCTACGTGGAGGGCACCGGGATCGGCCCGTTCGAGGGCGCCGCCGTCCGCCTGGACCCCTCGGGGGCGGTCTCGGTCCACACCGGCGCCTGCTCGCAGGGACAGGCGCACGAGACAGTGTTCGCGCAGATCTGCGCCGACGCGCTCGGCGTGGGTCCAGACGCCGTCACCGTCGTCACCGGCGACACGCGGGGCCTGGAGCGGGGCTGGGGAACCGTGGCCAGCCGCAGCGCCGTGGTCGCCGGCAACGCCGTCGACGTGGCCGCCCAGACCGTCCGACGCAAGGCGCTCCGGGCAGCGTCGGAGATGCTCGAGGTGTCCGAGGCCGATCTGCGGATCGCGGGCTCCCGGATCGAGGTGGCCGGCGTCCCCGAACGCGCCGTGGAGCTCGGGCGCCTGGCCGAGCGGGATCCCGAGCTCCTGTCCGCCACCGAGTACTACGAGCCGCCCACCGTCACGTGGGCGAACGGCGTGCATGCCGCCGTCGTCGACGTCGACCCAGAGACGGGGGAGGTCAAGGTCCTGCGGTACGTGGTCGTCCACGATTGCGGCACGGTGGTCAACCCGATGGTGGTGAACGGCCAGGTGCACGGTGGCGTCGCACAGGGCATCGGCGGAGCCTTGTTCGAGGAGATCGTCTACGACGAGGACGGACAGCTGATGAACGCCACCCTGGCCGACTACCTCCTGCCCACCGCCGCCGAGGTCCCGACGGTCCTCCTCGACCACCTGGAGACCCCTTCGCCGCTGAACCCGCTGGGGATCAAGGGCGTCGGCGAGGGCGGCGCCGTGCCGGTGCCGGCCGCGATCGCGAATGCCGTCGAGGACGCCCTGAGCGGTCTCGACGCCGTGGTGCGGCGCACGCCGCTGTCCCCCGCCCGCGTCCGGACGCTGCTCGAGGGCCGGCGGGGCTGAGGCCGGGCGGGACGACTCAGCTCCCGGCGCGCTTGGCCCCCGGGAACCCGAGGTCCACGCCGCGAGCCGACGGGTCTGGCCACCGACTGGTCACGACCTTGCCACGCGTGAAGAACCGGACGCCATCGGGCCCGTACATGTGGAGGCTCCCGAACAGCGAACCCTTCCAACCGCCGAACGAGTAGAAGGGCAGCGGCACCGGGATCGGGACGTTGATGCCGACCATGCCGACCTCGATCTCGTGCTCGAACTTCCGCGCCGCGCCTCCGTCGTTCGTGAAGATGGCCGTGCCATTGCCGTACGGGTTCGCGTTGATCAGCCGGATGGCCTCGTCCAGCCTCGAGGAGTGGCTCACGACGAGCACCGGCCCGAAGATCTCCTCGCGATACGGCGTCATGTCGGGCGTGACCCCGTCGATCACCGTGGGGCCGACGAAGAAACCGTTCTCGTGCCCCTCGACCTTCAGCTCGCGACCGTCCACCACGACACGAGCGCCCTCGTCCGCACCGGCCCCGATGAGGGAGACGACCCGGTCCCGGGCGTCGGCGGTCACGAGCGGGCCCATGTCCGAGCCGGGGTCGAGACCCGGACCAACCGTCAGCTTCGCGATCCGCTCCTCGACCTTCTCGAGGAACTCGCGCTCGGCGCCGCCAACCGCCGCGACCGCGGAGATGGCCATGCACCGCTGGCCGCTCGAGCCGTAGCCCGCGTTCACGGCCGAGTCGGCCGCAAGGTCCATGTCGCAATCGGGCAGGACCACCATGTGATTCTTCGCGCCCCCGAGGGCCTGGACGCGCTTGCCGTGCGTCGAGGCCGTCTCGTAGATGTACCGCGCCACCGGGGTGGATCCGACGGAGCTCACCGCCGTCACGGTGGGGTGCGTGAGCAGCCCCTCGACCGCCACCTTGTCCCCGTGCAGGACGTTGAACACGCCATCGGGCAGGCCGGCCTCCTTCAGGAGTCGCGCGAGCAGGAGCGATGCCGAGGGATCCTTCTCCGACGGCTTCAGCACCATCGTGTTCCCACATGCGAGGGCGACCGGGGTCATCCACATCGGGACCATCATCGGGAAGTTGAACGGCGTGATGCCCGCCACCACTCCGACCGGCTGCCGGAGCGAGTACGTGTTGACGCTCGTGGAGACGTTCTCCGAGTACTCGCCCTTCAACAGGTGCGGGATCCCGCATGCGAACTCCAGCACGTCGAGGCCGGCCCGGATCTCGCCCATCGCGTCTGCGCGGACCTTCCCGTGCTCGCTCGAGATGATCCGGGCGAGCTCGTCGACGTCGTCAAGGAGCAGCTGGCGGAACCGGAACATGATCGCCGCCCGCTCGGTGAGCGGCGTGTCGCGCCACGCGGGTAGCGCTCGCTCCGCGGCCGTCACAGCGCGATCCACCTCCTCCGGCCGGGCGAACGCCACCCGGGCGGATACCTCGCCGGTCGCCGGATCGAAGACATCGCCCAGCCGTTCGGGATCGCCGTCGTAGGGCTTCCCGCCGATCCAATGCGTGATGACGCGTGTCTGGCTCATGGAACCTCCTCGTGGGTCCCTGTAGGGCGCCGACTCACGTGAGCCAGCATGCGGCTACGTGATCGGGCGCCTTCTCCTCGAGCGGCGGCTGCTCCGTCCGGCACCGATCCTCCGCGATGGGGCACCGGGTGTGGAACCGGCACCCCGTGGGGGGCGAGACCGGGTTCGGCATCTCGCCGGAAAGGATCTGGCGATGCCGGTCGCGCTGGAGCTCGGGGTCGGGGATGGGGACCGCCGACAGGAGAGCTCGCGTGTAGGGATGCTTCGGGTCCTCGTAGATCTCGTCGCAGTCCGCGACCTCCACGAGCTTGCCCGCGTACATCACCGCGATGCGATGGGAGATGTGGCGGACCACGGAGAGGTCGTGCGCGATGAACAGGTAGGTCAGGCCGAGGTGGTCTTGGAGGTCCTGCAACAGGTTCACGACCTGCGCGCGGATCGAGACGTCGAGCGCCGACACGGGCTCGTCGGCCACGATGAACTCCGGCTCGAGCGCCAGGGCCCGTGCGATGCCCACGCGCTGCCGCTGGCCGCCGCTGAACGCGTGCGGGTACCGGTCCATGGCATCCTTCGGCAGGCCCACCAGCTGGAGCAGCTCGGCGACCCGGTCGGAAGCGTCCTTGGGATGCCTCACGATCCCGTGGACCACGAGCGGCTCGGCGACCAGATCGAGGATCTTCATGCGCGGATTCAGGCTCGCGTAGGGATCTTGGAACACGAGCTGCATGTCTCGCCGGAGGCTCCGCAGGTGCTCGCCCGTCACGTGGGTGATGTCGTTGCCCTTGAACCAGATGCGACCGGCGGTGGCGTCGATGCGCCGCAGCACCGCCCGCCCGGTCGTGGTCTTGCCCGATCCGGACTCCCCCACCAGCCCGAGGGTCTCGCCCCGATGGATGTGGAAGGAGACGTCGTCCACGGCGTGCACGAACCGCTTCTGGCCGCCCCAGAAGCCGGCGCGTCCGACCGGGAATCGGATCGTCAGACCCTCGACCACGACGAGAGGCTCGTCGTCCGCGTGCTCAGGCTTCCGCCTCTGCGCCAACTCGCTCAGCGAAGGCATGCCAGCACGCCACCTCCCTTCCGCCGTCGTAGGAATCGATCGGAGGCATCTCATCCCGACACCGCTGGTCGGCCAGCTCGCACCGCGGATGGAACGGGCATCCCGTGGGCGGGTTGATCAGGTCGGGCGGCGCCCCGTCGATCCCGACCAGGCGAGCCTGGCGCACGTCCAGGCGTGGGGTGGAGCGGAGCAGGCCGGCAGCGTAGGGGTGTCCCGGGTGCGAGAAGACGCCCTCCGCCGGTCCGGTCTCGACGATCTTGCCCGCGTACATCACCGCGATGCGGTGGCAGACCTGAGCCACAACGCCGAGGTCGTGACTGATCAGCAGCACCGCTACGCCCAGCCGCTGCTGGAGATCGGCCAACAGCTCCAGGATCTGCGCCTGGATCGTTACGTCCAGCGCGGTGGTGGGTTCGTCGGCGATCACCATCTCGGGCTCGCAAGCCAGAGCCATCGCGATGAGCATGCGCTGGCGCATGCCGCCGGAGAACTCGTGCGGGTACTGGTCTACACGCTGCTGGGGGTTCGAGATCCCCACCAGATCGAGAAGCTCGACGGTGCGCTCGCGGGCCTGTTTCTTGTTCATCCCGAGATGGTGGCGAGGCACCTCGCCGATCTGGGTGCCGATGGTGAAGAGCGGGTTCAGCGAGGTCATGGGGTCCTGGAAGACCACGGACATCTCCTTGCCGCGGATCTTGTGTGCGTACTTCTCACCCACCGGCCCCAACATCGAGCGTCCCTTCCAGCGGACGTCCCCGCCGGTGATCTTCCCTGGGAGCTGGATCAAGCCGAGGATCGCCAGCGACGTGACGCTCTTGCCGGAACCCGACTCGCCCACCAGGCCGAGCGTCTCGCCGCGGTCGATCGTGAACGAGATGCCCCGGACGGCGTGGGCCTCGCCCCGGCGCGTGAAGAACCGCACGTCGAGGTGGTCGACCTCGAGGAGGTGGTCCGAAGCCGGCCTCAGGTCGTCACTCATGCCACCGACCCCGCAGTGCCGGAGATGGAGGCGGCAAAGCGCTTCTCACGCTCCTGCGGGTCGGCGGCAACACGGAGCCAGCTCGCCAAAAGGTTGACTCCAAGAACCGTGAACGAGATCGCCAGCCCTGGGAAGGTGACAAGCCACCAGGCGCTGAACACGTAGTCACGTCCCTGGGCGACCATGAGCCCCCACGACACCTGGGGAGGCTGGATCCCCAAGCCGAGGAAGGAGAGCGCCGCCTCCGCCAAGATGATCCGGGCAAACTCCAACACCCCGAGCGTGAGCAGGGGCGAGGTCAGGTTCGGCAGGATGTGCCGGAAGATCACCCGCTTCGGTTTGCAGCCCACCATCTCGGCCGCCTCGACGTACGGCGTCTGACGGACCGACAGCACCACGCCGCGGGTCATGCGCGCGTATACCATCCAGCCGTTGATGGCCAAGACGATGATCACGGTGTTCGCGCTGGGGTTGATCACGGCCAGGATGATGAGTGCGAGCAGCAGACCGGGAAAGGCAATCTGCGTGTCGACGATGCCCATGATGATCGAGTCCGTCCGGCCACCCCGGTACCCGGAGATGAGCCCGAGCACGGTTCCGACCACGCCGGCAACCGCGACCACCGCGACCGCGACGAACATCGAGATCCGGGTCCCGTAGATGATCCTCGAAAGCACGTCCCTGCCGAGGCTATCCGTGCCCAACGCGTACGTCAGGCTGCCCCTCCCGTACCAGAACGGGGGAAGCAGCGACTTGGACAGATCCTGCTGGGCGGGGTCGTGCGGCGCGAGGAGCGGCGCGAACACGGCCACGAAGACGATCCCCAGCACGACCAGGAGCCCGAACAACCCGGCTTTGTCTCCCCACAGCTCGCGGAGGGCACCTCGGAGCGCCCGGAGCACCTCATAGGGACGGCCCCGCAGCAGCTCCTCGGCCTGCTCGGCCTGGACGGCCTCCTCGCGTTGCGTGATCTCGGTCCCGCGCTTGTCCGTGTCCATGCTCAGGCCATCTGGATCCGTGGGTCGATCACCTTGTACAGGATGTCGACTCCGATGTTCACGACGACGACCATCACGGCGACGAAGAACACGATGGCCTGGAGCAGTATCAGGTCCTGGCGGTCGATGGACTGGATCGCCAGGAATCCGATCCCCGGCCAGTTGAAGACGGTCTCCACGATCACGGAATAGCCGGCCAGCGCGCGGATGAACTCCCAGCCCGACAGCGTGAGTGCGGGCACGCTCGCGTTCCGGAGCGCGTGCACGGCAACGACCCGCGAGTACGGCAGCCCCTTCGCCCTCGCGGTCCTCACGTACTGCTGGTTCAGCTCGTCGATCATGGACGATCGGACGATCATGGCGAGCCTTCCGACGGCCGGCAAGGCCAGCGTCACCACCGGCAGGACCAGGTGATCCACGCCCCCGAGCCCAAGCGGCGGGAGCAGACGGAACTCGACCGAGAAGACGATGATCAGCAGCAGACCGAGCCAGAACTGGGGGATCGAAAGCCCGATGAGGCTGAGGACCACGGTGAACCGATCGAGCAGCCGCCCCGGGCGTAAGGCGGCGATCACACCTAAAGGCACCGCGAGGAGCACCATGAGGACCATCGCCGGTATCACCAGCTCGAACGTCCGCGGAAGGTGCTCGAACACGATCTCGGTGGCCGGCCGATGCTGCCACAGGGAATCGCCGAAGTCGCCCCGGGCGACGTGCGAGATGAAGTCCCCGAACTGGACGTAGATGGGCCGGTCGAAACCCAGCTGGTGCTCGAAGCGCGTCCGCTCCGCAGCCGTGGCCTCGAGCGGCAGGAGGATGTCCACCGGGTCGCCGATCATCCGGGTGACCACGAAGACGGTCACGGACACCCCGATGATGACCAGCAGCCCTTGGGCGATCCTCCGGACCGCGAACCGGCCTATCTCACGTCCCTCCTGCTGACGACCTCCCAGCTACGACGTGACGGACATCTCCTTCACCAGCAGCTTCGCGTCCACCCGCGGGGTCCACTGAAGTCTGCTGCTCATGCCGTAGATGTCCTCGTTGTTCAGCAGCCACACGAAGTAGGCCTTCTGGCAGGCGATCTGCGAGGCCTGCTGGTAGTCGGCCAGCCGCTTCGCGCTGTCGGTCTCGGTGCGGGCCGAGTCGATGAGCTGCTTCAGCTGTGGGTCGTCATTCGACGAGCCCACGCCGCCCTGCTCGTAGTACGTCGAGTACCCGCGGTCGGCGTCGAGCAGCTCGTTCGAGCTCGAGACGAAGATCGCGTCGGCCCGGTTCTTCTGGTCGAACAGCCGGTTCAGGTACTCGTCGAACGTGTAGATCTTCACGTCCACCTTCAGGCCTACGGCCTGCCAGTAGTTGGCCACGGCCTCGATCAGCTCCCGGTCCTTCAACCATCGGCCGGACTCACCGACCAGCTGGATCGTCTGACCCTCCGCGCCGGCCTGCTGGAGCAGGTCCTTCGCCTTGTTCGGGTCGTACGGGTAGGCCTGCAGGCTCGGATCGAATCCGAACCAGGACGGGGACAGGAGCTGACACTGGTCGGGCACCCCGAAACCGCCGAACAGGCTGTTCACGATGGCATCCTTGTCCACCGCGTAGTTGAGCGCCTGCCGGACCCGCTCGTCGGCGGTGATGCCTCCCCGCGCGTTGAGGATGAGCACCGGGTGCTCGAGCCCCTGCACGTGGGCCACCTGCATCCCCGCGCCCTCCACGGTCTGCACGTCCTCGGGCAGGAGGTTCGTCACGAGGTCGAAGTCCCCGGCCAGCAGGCCCGAGAGCCGCGCGCCCGACTCCGAGGGGAACTGGTAGGTGACCTTCGCGATCGACGGCTCGTCGCCCCAGTAGTCGGGGTTCCGCTCGAGCGTCACGTGGTCGCCCTTCGTCCACTCCACGAACTTGTAGGGCCCGGTGCCCACCGGATCGTCCGCGAAGTCTGCGTTCTTCGACGCCTCCGGCGGGACCATCTTCATCCAGTACATCCGGGACGGGAGGATGGGGTCGGGACCGTTCGTGAGGATGTCCACGGTAAGGTCGTCGACCTTCTTCGCCCCCGTGATCGTGGAGAAGAACCCGGACTGCTCGGACTGGAACTTCGGGTCGATGATGCGCTCGACGCTGTACACGACTGCATCGGCGTTGAACGGCTCACCGTCCGTGAAGGTGATGCCGTCGCGCAGCTTGAACTCCCACGTGGTGGCATCCGGCTGGGTTGGCGCATCGGCGGCCAGGCCCGGCACGAGCTGGCCGTCCGCCGTCCGTGCCATGAGCGTCTCGTAGATGTTGTCGGTGACGGCGCGCTCACCGCCATCGTCGCGCAGCTGTGGATCGAGGGTCGTCGGCTCCGACCCGATCGCGATCGTGATCTCCGCGTTCGACGCGGTGCTGCCGCCCCCGTTGTTGCTGCTGCCGCCGCCGTTGTTCGAGGAACACGCGGCCGCCACCATGGCGAGCAGCGCCAGCAGAGCGACCAACCTGCTCAACCTCGACACCTGCACCCCCCCTTCGTCCCGGGTTCGCGGTATCTTGACGTTCAGACGTTTCGGAAGTCAAGCCAGTGTTCTGGGCAACCCCTCACGCCGGAGCGGAGCGAGCACCCGAGGGCCCGGCGGGCAGCGGGAGGGACCGACGGGCCGACGGAGGTGGAAACCGGTTGAACGCCGAAACCCCGCATATCCCCTCCATACGCACGCGGGTGATCGTCGGGTTCACGGGAGGCCCGGGCGCCGCCTACGGCGTGCGTCTGCTGGAGGCCCTGCGCGAGGCAGGACACGAGACGCACCTGGTCATGTGCGGCTGCGCCGCGGCCTCGCTCCGGGAGCAGACCGGCACGGACGCGCGCTCGATCCTGGCGCTGGCCGCTCAGACGTACAACGAGTGGAACCAGGCCGCCCGCATCTCCAGCGGCTCGTTCCTCACCGCGGGGATGATCGTTGCTCCCTGCAGCACCCGATCCCTCGCCTCGATCGCCTACGGCTACGCGAACAACCTCATCCACCGGGCGGCCGACGTCACGATCAAGGAGGGCAGGCCGCTGGCAGTGCTGATAGCCGATCCGAGACTCGGCGGGGTGGATCTCGAGAACCTGGATCGCCTCGGGTCCGTCCCCGGCGTGACGGTGATCCGCGTCCCGCCCGCCGCCGATCCGTCGTCCCTCGACGGCGCGATCTCCGCGCTCGTGGACGTCTTGGAGCTCGTCCCGTCGTCGTCCGAGAGGCTCGGCGACTAGCCGGACGCTTGTTCCTCCGGGTTCACGCTCGACGCGACCGAAGCCGTCCGCCTCCGCACCCACCAGGCGAGCCCACCGAGCGTCGCCGGCACCACAGCGGCCACGGCCAGGCTGGGTCGGATGCCGAAGCGGTGCCACGCGACCCCGAGCAGGGCACTGACCACCGCGCCCAGGGCGATCTGTGCCGAGCGGAAGACCCCGAGGAGGATCCCCCGCTCCGAGAAAGCCTCCAGCGCAAGGACGTTCGCCACAGGCCCGAGGGCGCTGACCCCCGCCGCGAAGCCGATCGCGGCCCACATCGCGATGAGCGGTCCGGGCATCAGCGTCCACCACGCCCCGAGCGCCGCGAGAACGAGTCCGATCTGGCCAGCCGTGAGCAGGGCCCCCAGCCGGTCTGCTCGGTGACCTGCGCTCACCTTCCCCGGGATCGACATCACCCGCGCGACCGCCAGCAGGACCGCCGCCGACGACGGCGACAGTCCCCACACGCTCACCGCGAACGTGGGGAGGAACGAGACCGTTCCGTACTGGGAGCCGGCCGCCATCCCTCCCACGGCGAGGGGGATGCCAAGCTCGCGATGGACGCCCTTCCACGAGACGGGCTCGGGCCGCTC
>DASWAT010000032.1:0-3015 GCA_036390995.1 Actinomycetota bacterium
GTCCCGGGGTCCTTGCTGCTGGCCTCTCGAGCGAGACCCGGCGCCTGGTTCATGCTTGTCATCGTAGGTTGACACGCACCCCGGTTGTCAACGTAGGTTACGCGCTTCTTCGTCGACGGGATCCATGAGAGAACCGAACAGGTCGCGCACCAGTAAGGGTCACCCACCGAGGCGCGCTAGGGTGTCGAGGATGGAGCGACGGGATCGATGACGCGCCTATACCCGGAGATCGAGCCCTACGACCACGGCATGCTTGACGCGGGCGACGGCAACCTCGTGTACTGGGAATCGTGCGGGGATCCGAGCGGGAAGCCGGCGGTGGTCGTGCACGGCGGTCCGGGCTCGGGATGCACGTCCTGGCACCGGCGCCTGTTCGACCCGGCGGCCTATCGGATCGTGTTGTTCGACCAGCGGGGCTGTGGTCGGAGCACGCCGCACGCCGGCCAGCCGGACATCGACCTGGCGAGCAACACCACGCAGCACCTCGTCGCAGACGTGGAGCGATTGCGCGAGCACCTGGGGATCGATCGGTGGCTGATGTTGGGCGGGTCGTGGGGGAGCACGCTGTCCCTGGCCTACGCCGAGACGCACCCGGACCGGGTCTCGGAGATGGTCCTGTGGGGTGTCACCACCGGGCGTCGGGTCGAGGTCGACTGGCTGTTCCGCGGCGGGGTCGCGGTGCTGTTCCCCGAGCAGTGGGAGCGCCTGCGTGCCGCGGTGCTGACGTCCGACCGCGACGGGGGCATCGTGGAGGCGTACTCGCGGATGTTGCACGATCCCGATCCGAGGGTGCGGGACCAGGCCGCGCTGGCGTGGTGCACGTGGGAGTCGGTCACGCCCGAGTGGCCTCCGGCCGGCAAGCTCGACGAGCGGTTCACGGATCCCACATTCGCGTTGGCCTTCGCCCGTCTGGTGACCCACTACATCCGGCACGATCTGTTCCTCGAGGACGGGGTCCTGTTCCGGAACGCTGACGCCCTGGCCGACATCCCCGGGATCCTCGTCAACGGGCGCTTCGACCTCCAGGCGCCGATCGCCAACGCATGGGAGCTCCATCGCGTCTGGCCACAGTCAGAGCTGGTGATCGTCGAGGACGCCGGCCATGCGGCCGATCATGCGGGCATCACCGCAGCGTTGGTCCGAGCGACCGACCGGTTCGCGGCGCGCCGGTAGCCACGCGAGGACTCGCTCAACACGGAACGCTGTCCCGCGGTCATCCAACCGCAAGGCCGTACGCCGAACAGAGCAAGGCCGGGGGAGCGTTCGCCGTGTCGCATCGTGGTCACGGTCGCTGATACGTGAGCGCGAAAGCCATCGGATCTGATCACCCGAAGTCCGCGGCGTTACCGAATCGGCGGGATCCGTTACCCGGCGCGTCCACGGCACCGCATGTGAGCTGGGGAGGAGGCCATTTCAACCACCCCGTCCTGGGACCCGAGGGGTGCCACGCAGGTTGCGTTCCGCGCCCCTCCTCTATAGACCCGTATCACTCGTCCCTGGATGCATGTTCCGGTGGTAGCGTGGAGCGGCCGGCACGTCGAGCATCGCTATCGCGGAGAGCGGTATGCAGCTCACCTCGAGCGCGTTCGAGGACCAAGGTTTCATCCCAGCGCGTTACACATGCGACGGGTCTGATGTATCCCCTCCCCTGACGGTTCGCGACGTGCCTGCGGATGCGGTCACGCTGGTGCTGGTGATGGACGATCCGGACGCTCCCGGCGGGGTGTGGGACCACTGGGTCGCCTACGACATCCCCACCGACGCAGAGATCCCCGAGGCCGTCACCTCCCTTGGCACACCTGGCAAGAACTCGTCGGGACGGGCGGGGTATGGAGGTCCCTGTCCCCCGAGCGGGACCCACCGCTACTACTTCTCTGTCTACGCCCTCGACACGAGGCTCGGGCTCGCACCTGGCGCCGACAAGGCTGAGATCCTGAACGCCCTCTCCGGCCACGTACTCGCCGAGGCCACCCTGATGGGCCGCTACAGGCGAGGACGAACACGGCATCTGCTGGATGGAGGACGGTGAGGATCGGTTTACCCAGCGAGCGCTTCACCGTAGGGGAATCCGTCGGTGGCCGTTGCGTCGGCACCCGGCTTCATGGCCTCTGCGACTGCACTTCGCGCACCGGATCAAGTGTCCGGTGCCGAGCTCGTCCGATTTCTGTGAGCAAGTGTGAGCGAGACGGCCATTTCGGGGACCTGGTCGGGAAGGCCCGGAAGTAAAGGTTCCCAGGTCAGAGGGAGTGCGAGAGGGGGGAGTCGAACCCCCACGCCCTTTCGGGCACCGGATCGTAGGTTGGCGCCACGGGCCGCATGTACACGCTAGGGGTCGGAAGGCGTCCCTCCAACTCGAGCTCGACGCCGGCTCCGGGCGGCAGACCGCCTCGGCCGCCGTCGGGTACCGCGAGCTCCTCGGCCCCTCGAGCATCGCGGCCACGGACACCGGTGTCTGGGTCGCTGGCCGACCGGCATGATGGGTCAGGTCGAGTTCCTTCCCGAGGGCACGCTCACCGGCGGTCACCCGTTGCCGGGAGAGCAGCCTCCGGGCAGCAATGGGATCGCCGTGAGCACCACGGGAGGGACGGTCTGGGTGAGCGATCCGAGCGGTACGCTCGCGTGCGTCGACCCGGCCACCCGCGACGTGCTCGACGGGTTCTCCGCGGCCAGGTCGGACGTCAACGGCCTGTCCGGGCGGCTCGTCACGCAGAGCGGGTCGGTTCTGTACATGGACGGGTCGGGCTACCTCCTCCGGCTCGATCCACCCCCGGCGTGCGGCCCAGCGTGAGCGAGGAGGTCTCCGGAGGATCGTCGCCCAGTCCACGCGCGAAATCCGGTCCCCAACGCCCGCTCAGGCTGCCTGAGCGGTGATATAGACGACTGAGCTCGCCGGGATGGTGAGCGTGATGCCGATGCCGAGATCCCCGGACCGCCCGGAGAAGGCGGGGAGCGGGAAGCCCTCGGCTTCGCGCGGTCCGGAGCCGTCGATACCGTTGAATACGTACTGGCTGTACG
>DASWAT010000033.1:0-2886 GCA_036390995.1 Actinomycetota bacterium
CGGGCCCGGTACGATGCGTGGAGACGCCCTCGGAAGGAGGCCGCGATGCTCGACCGGAACCTGGAGGTGGACCTGAACGCCCAGATGGACCGGGAGTTCTTCTCCTCGTACCTGTACCTCGCGATGGCGGCGCACTTCGAGAACGAGAACCTTGGTGGCATGGGGACCTGGATGCGCCGGCAGGCCGACGAGGAGCGCGAGCACGCGATGAAGTTCTTCGACTTCATCCTGGATCGCGGCGCCATGGTCCGGCTCGGCCCCATCGAGGCGCCGCCCGAGAAGTTCGGCACGCCGCTCGAGGTCTTCGAGCAGGCCCTCGACCACGAGCGCGAGGTCACCGCCGCGATCAACGGGCTCTTCGAGCACGCCGACCGGGCCACCGAGGTGTTCCTCCACTGGTTCGCCACGGAGCAGGTGGAGGAGGAGCGCTCGGTGGAGCAGATCGTGGACGCGCTGAAGATGGCTGGCGACTCCGGCGCAGCGCTGCTGATGCTCGACCGCGAGCTCGGAGCTCGCGGCGCCGGCGGCGCGTAGCACACATCCGGGCTCTCTAGCCGCCCGACCCGCGGGGCCATATGCTCGGCAGGTGTTCGAGCGGTTCACGGATGCTGCCCGACGTGCCGTGGTCCTCGCGCAGGAAGAGGCGAGGCTGCTCAACCACAATTACATCGGGACCGAGCACGTCCTGCTCGGTCTGATCCACGAGGGCGGGGGGGTCGCTGCGAGGGCGCTCGTGGCGCTCGACATCTCGCTGGACGAGGTCCGGGCCGACGTGCGCGAGATCATCGGCGAGGGCCAGGATGCCCCATCGGGTCACGTGCCGTTCACGCCGCGTGCGAAGAAGGTCCTCGAGCTCGCCCTGCGCGAGGCGCTGCAGCTCGGACACAACTACATCGGGACCGAGCACATCCTCCTCGGTCTGGTCCGCGAGGGCGAAGGGGTGGCGGCACAGGTCCTCCAACGCCGCGGCGCGAGCCTGGGTCGCGTCCGTCATACCGTCATCCAGCTCCTGTCCGGGTACGTCGAGCGCGCGGCGCCTGTAGGAGAGGAGAGTGCCGCTGTGCATGCCGAGGTCGAGGGCGCGACGGAGCCGCTCGCCGAGGAGGAGGAGCCGTGGCGCGGCCCGCTCTGCCCGAACTGCGGCGCCGAGCTTGCCACCTCGGCCGCGTACCGGAGCATCACGGTGCCCGACGAGGACGACAGGGACGGTCGGCCGATGCTGTTCGTCTTCTGCAAGACCTGCTTCCGGACGGTCGGCATCCTGCCGCCGTAGCCCCACCACGGGGATAGGCTCGCGCCATGCCGGTCATCGAGATCGAAGGTCTTCGCAAGGAGTACCGGCGGTTCCGACGGCCGAGCACGATGGCGCTCGCCGGGCTCGACCTCGCCGTTCCCGAGGGTGGCGTGTTCGGGTTCCTCGGTCCGAACGGGGCGGGCAAGACGACCACGATCCGGTGCCTCCTCGGATTGGTGCGCCCGTCCGCCGGCAGGTGCCGGTTGTTGGGATCCGAGACGACCCTGGAGCTGAGGCGGGTGATCGGCCGTGTGGGTTCGATCGTCGAGACCCCGGCGCTGTATCCGCGCTTCTCCGGCCGCAGGAACCTGGAGTTGCTGGGCCGGCTGCACCGGTTGGGCCCGGCGGCGGCCCGCCGGGTCCTCGAACGCGTCGGCCTCGCCGAGCGCGGGGACGACCTGGTGAAGAACTACTCCCTGGGTATGCGACAGCGGCTGGGCATCGCGCGGCGCTGCTGAAGGATCCCGAGGTCCTGATCCTGGACGAGCCGGCCAACGGCCTGGATCCGGCGGGGATCAAGGAGGTCCGGGAGCTCCTGCGATCCCTCGGCGCCGAGGGGCGGACCGTGTTCGTGTCCAGCCACATCCTTTCCGAGATCCAGCAGATGGCCGATCGCGTGGCGATCCTGTCGGCGGGCCGGTGCGTGGTCTCGGGCCCGGTGGACGAGGTGCTCGCTGCGGGCAGGACCCAGGCGCTGCTCGTGGGGGTCGAGTCGCGAGACCGCGCGTTCCAGATCCTGACCTCGGCACGGCTGGAGGTCGCTCGCGACGGCGACCTCCTGCGGGTCGGCCTCCCCCAGGAGCAGGCCGCAACCGTCACCCGGCTGCTCGCCGAGCAGGGTCTGTACGTCTCCGAGCTGCGGCCGGAGCAGATCGATCTGGAGACGGTCTTCCTGCAGCTCACGGGCGAGGAGCCTCCCGGATGAGGGCGCTGCTGAGCGTGGAGCTCCGCAGGCTGGCCGCCCGACGGCTGGTGGCGGCGCTCGCGGTGCTCGCCATCCTCGGGATCGCCGTGACCGGGATCATCCTGGCCGTCCAGTCCGGCCGTGGGCCCGATGCCTCGAACACCTTCGCGCTCGTGAACGTGCGTAACGTCCTGGAGGGGACCAGCTTCCTGCTCCTCATCGGCGGCTGGGTCGTCGGGGCCTCCTTCGTCGGAGCGGAGTGGCAGGCAGGGAGCCTGACCACCCTGCTCACGTGGGAGCCGGGGCGTATCCGGATCCTGGCGGCGAAGGCGATCGCATGCGCCGTGGGGCTGTTCCTGCTGGCACTCGCGATCCAGGCGCTCTTCGCGCTCGTCCTGTGGGTGGTGGCCGCGACCCGGGGGACCACCGTGGGCGCGAACGCCGCCTGGGTGCGCGGCGTGGCCGGCGTGACCCTTCGCGTCGGCGTCGCCTCGGCCCTGTTCGGTCTCCTGGGGCTGTCGGTGGCCATGGTCGGGAAGAACACCGGCGCCGCCATCGGCGTCGCCTTCGCCTACCTCGCCGTCATCGAGGGGTTGATCCGCGGCCTCCGGCCCGGTTGGCGCCCCTGGCTTCTGGGAGACAACGCCGGGCTGTTCGTGGTCGGGCACGCATCGGCCGGCTCGCCGCC
>DASWAT010000034.1:0-15914 GCA_036390995.1 Actinomycetota bacterium
GCTACTTCCAAGCCTTCGAGGAGGGGAGGCTCCGAGAGGAGGTCTGCACTCGCAGGATCGAGGAGCTCTCGGCAGAGCTGGGGTCGCTCGAGGCCCGGCGTTCCGAACTGGCCGAGGAGATATCGGAGAGTCTGCCGAGCGTCCCGGACCCTGCCGAGCTCGCGGAGTTCGTGGGCGACATCGAGCGAGCGCTGAGCGAGGGTGCCCTTCCGGAACGGAAGGCGGTGATGCAGGCGGTGGTGGCCGAGATCAGGGTCCGAGATCGCGGCCACATCCAGCCGGTCTTCCGCGTCCCGATTTTTGGACCACCGTATGGCTTGGTGCCCCCGGCAGGACTCGAACCTGCGACACGCGGTTTAGGACACCGCTGCTCTATCCACTGAGCTACGAGGGCGAGGGCGCGACGGCCGGGATCTCAGACTGGTTGGGAGAATACCCACGCTACATCGTATGCGCCCCGGAGATCCGTCGAGCCCGGCCGCAACTTCCCTTTCTCCGGGGTCCCTCCGACGACGCCCTGATGGACGGGACCTTGCCCGACGAGGGGCGCGAGCGTGATCTCAGGCAGGGTAGCCTGGCAGACCGTGAACCTCGAGGACGTCGAGCAGCATCCCGATCGACCGCGATCGTCGACGTCGCGACCCTGACCTATCCACGCATAGCACCTCGACATCGAGGGACGAGGTACGTGGACTGAAACGACGGACAGCGTGTCCCCGCGTGACCCGGAGTTCCAGCGCGAACGCTCGTTCAGCTTGACGAAGACAGGCCGGACGCGGACGCTGGCGGAGGTACGAACGCCATGGCTACGCTGAAACGGTCGGGAAGGGGGGCACACACAGCGACAGAACGAGGCAGCCTCGAGGACGTCCACGATCGGCAACTTGGGAAAGGGGGACGTCCTTCCCCCTTCGGACTTTGCCAGCCAGGAAGCGAGTCTGAGCGGAGAACCCGAGCGGCGCCCGGATCGGAGGAGACATGAACGCTCGACGTCACGTATTCACCACCCTCGCCATGCCGATCGCGCTGGCCCTCGTCTTCTCCGCGTGCACCGGCTCTTCGGGGAGGAAGGGAGAGGGGGCTAGCGGCGGCCCGATCAAGGAGGGGGGCATCCTTCGCATCGGTACGAGTTCGGGCATGAGCTCGCCGAACCCGTTCGTCGGGTTCAATCAGGACGACTACTCGACCTGGATGTACATCTACCCGAGCCTCCTCCAATACGACACGACAACGCCCACCTACGACTACATCGGGGGCTTCGCACAGGATTGGTCGCAGTCGTCCGACGGCCTCACGGTGACGTTCCACACGACGCCGGGCGCGAAGTGGTCGGACGGGCAGCCCCTCACCGCCGACGACGCCGCCTGGACGTTCAACATGATCAAGCAGTACGCGAGTGGACCGGCGGGCGCCTGGGCCGGAAGCGTCACGTTCCTGAAGAGCATCCAGGCCACCGATGCGGACACGCTCGTCGCGACGTACGACAGGCCCTCGGGAACGGCGTTGTTCGACCTCGGGCTGACGCCGATCCTGCCGCCGCAGGTCTGGCAGAAGTACGCGACCGGGGATGGCAAGGCCCTGAAGACGTTCCAGAACGTTCCCGAGAACGGGCAGCCGCTCGTGGGGGGCGGCCCGTTCGTGATGACGGAGTATCGGAAGAACGACATCGCGCTGTTCCAGCGGAACCCCAACTGGTACGGGACCAAGCCGCACATCGAGGGTTTCGGTCTGCAGTTCTTCCGCGACGAGGATGCGATGATCACCGCGCTCAAGACCGGCCAGCTGGACGCCATCAACGAGATTCCACCGACGAGCGTCGAGACGCTCAAGTCGGCCGGGATGCACGTCTACGAGGGACAGGCGCTCGCGCTGCGCGACTTCATCTTCAACCTCGACCCCAACAAGACCCAACACCGCGAGCTGTTGAACCCGAAGGTGCGGGAGGCGATGGAGTACGCGATCGATCGCGATTCGATCGCCCAGACCGCCTGGCTGGAGTACGCGTCGCCAGGTTCGACGATCATCCCCGCGGGCAACGCGACCGGCGGCGTGCAGTGGCACGATCCGAACGTCCAGCCGCTGCCCTTCGACATCGACAAGGCCAACCAGATCCTCGACGCGCTCGGATACCAGCGAGGGTCCGATGGGACCCGGATGGCCGACGGCCAGCCCATGGCCTATGACGTGGTCTTCCCCCAGGACGAGGAGGGGGCGGGCGATCGCGCATTCCAGATCATCCAGCAAGACTTCAAGCAGATCGGCGTGGAGCTTACCCAGAAGAGGCTGGACGACAACGCGGCGTGGAACGCCATGTACTGCGGTGGGAAGTGCGGGTACAACTTCGACCTCGCGATGTGGGACTGGTTCCCGGCCGCCGACCCTGACTTCATCCTCTCGGTCCTCACCTGCAACGAGTACGGGAACTGGAACGACACGGGCTACTGCAACCCCGCATACGACAGACTCTACGAGGAGCAGAAGTCGGCGGTCGATCCGCAGGAACGGCAGAAGATCGTCTTCCAGATGCAGGAGATGGCGTACAACGATCGGCCCTACATCATCCTCACCTACGACAAGCGCCTCGACGCGTGGTCACCGGATTGGGATGGCTTCGTCGAGTCCGTCCAGGGGATCTACAACAACTTCTCGACGCAGAGCCTGACCTCCGTGCACCAAGCATAGGCCAGAACGCGGAACGGGAGCCGACGGTGGGGCGCACGGACTACCTGATCAAGCGCGCTGTGTTCGCCGTCGCGACGGTCTTCGTGGCGATCACGATCAACTTCTTCCTGTTCCGGGTCCTCCCGGGCGACGCGGTGCGCAACCTCGCGCGGGTACCTCACGCCACCTCGGCGTTGCGCCACTCCCTCGAGGTCCAGTTCGGCCTGGACAAGCCCAAGTGGGAGCAGTACCTGATCTACCTGAAGGAGCTCGCGCACGGCAATATGGGCGTTTCGTTCACCGACCAGCAACCCGTCTGGAGCAACTTGCGGGAGGACCTCGCCAACACGATCCCCATGGTCTCGCTCGGCACTGTGTTCGCGATCGTCATCGGGATCATCACGGGGGTCCTGTCCGCCTGGCGGCGCGGCACCAGGCTCGACCAGGTGAGCACGAACCTGGCGATCGCCTTCTACTCGTTCCCCACGCAGTGGCTGGCGCTGGTCTTGCTGATCTACCTGGCCGCCTGGTTTCCCGCACATGGGAGGGCGGACCCGTTCTTGATCAACCCAACTTGGTGGGAGCACCAGAAGGACGTCCTGGTGCACATGTTCCTCCCTTCGCTCACGCTCGCGCTCACGCTCTACGGCGAGTACACGCTTATCGTCCGCTCGGCGATGCTCGAGACGCTGGGCGAGGACTACATCTTGACCGCGCGCGCCAAGGGCCTTCCCCAGCGTCGGATCGTTACGAGACATGCGATGCGCAACGCGATGCTGCCGACGACGACGCTGATCGCGCTGTCTCTCGGCTACATCGTCGCGGGCGCGATCTTGATCGAGACCGTGTTCTCGTGGCCCGGGATCGGGAACGCGGTGTACCAGGCGGTCACCGAGCGTGACTACCCGATGTTGCAGGGCGCCTTCCTGGTGCTCACGATCTCGGTCGTATTCTTCAACTTCCTCGCCGACCTTCTCTACTTCAAGCTGGATCCGAGGATCAACGAGTAGCCATGGCCATGCGACCCGACAGCGGTGAGGGGATCGCCGGAGCCCTCGAGGCCGCCCCGCGCGGCTCGGGCCATCGAAGCTGGCTCTGGCAGGTGATCTCCGAAAGTCGTCAGGCCAAGGTAGGCCTTGCCGTCCTGCTGGCGTTCGTGGCGATCGCGATCCTCGCACCGTGGATCGAACCGTTCGACGTGCACACGAGGGTGGGGCCCGTGTACGCACCGCCGTCGCGGGCGCATCCCCTCGGCTTGGACGACGGCGGCATCGACATGGTCTCCCTGCTGATCCAGGGCGGCAGGATCTCGCTCATCGTGGGATTCGCGGCGACGCTGGTCGCGATGGTCATCGGGGGCGGGATCGGCATCGTCGCAGGCTACTTCGGTGGGTGGGTGGAGGTGGTCCTGATGCGGATCACCGACTACTTCCTGGTGATCCCCGACCTCCCCCTCGCCATCATCGTCGCGGCCGTCTGGGGCGCGAGCTTGACGCACCTCATCTTCGTCATCGCGCTCCTGCTCTGGACGACGACAGCGCGGATCGTGAGAGCACAGGTGAAGAGCGTGCGAGAACGGGTCTACGTCGAACGAGCACGTTCGCTGGGAGCGAGCAACGCCCGGATCATCTTCCGGCACGTTCTCCCCCAGATCGGTCCGCTACTGATCGCGAACACGGTTCTTACCGTCGCGGTCGCTATCTTCGACGAGACGGCTCTGGCCTTCCTCGGTCTTGGAGATCCAACACGGATCACGTGGGGGAACATCATCGAGTTCGCGTTCCTTCGCACCGCGATCTCCTCGGGGGCGTGGTGGGCCGTCATCCCGCCCGGGCTCTGTGTGGCTCTTGTGATCATGGGCTGCTTCTGGCTCGGGCAGGCGATCGAAGATGCGCTGAACCCGAGGCTGAAGGTGTCCTACCTGTCGCCTCGGGTCTTCCGCCTGCGGCCGCTTCCGATCACCGAGGCGCGGCCGCGGTGAGTCTCTTGGAGGTTCGTGACCTGCATGTCTGGTTCGACCTCTCCGACGGTGGGCAGCTTCACGCCGTCCAGGGGCTGAGCTTCGACGTCGATACAGGGGAGCGGATCGGGCTGGTCGGGGAGTCAGGCTGTGGCAAGACCACGACGGTCCTGGCCATCCTCGGTTTGCTCCCGCCGTCGGCCAGTGTGGCCGGTGACGTGCGCTTCGAGGGCGAGAGCATCTTGTCCGGTGGGGAGGAGACCGTGCAGTCCCGGCGATGGAAGGACATCGCCATGGTCTTCCAAGGCGCCATGAACGCGCTGAACCCCGTGAAGACCGTCGAGGCTCAGATCATCGAGCCCATGGAACTGCATGGGACCGCGGAGGGAGCCGCGGCCAGGAAGATCGCCGGCGAGCTCCTGGAGATGGTCGGCATCCCGGCCGTCGCCGGATCTCGGTATCCGCACGAGTTCTCGGGGGGGATGCGCCAGCGGGCCGCCCTAGCGATGGCACTTGCGTGCGGCCCCAAGGTGCTGCTGGCCGATGAGCCCACGACCGCGCTTGATGTGATGGTGCAAGCGCAGATCCTCCAGGTGCTCACGGGACTCGCCCGTGACCTCGGACTGGCCCTGGTCTTGGTCACGCATGATCTCCCCGTGGTCGCGCAGGTCTGCGAGCGCGCCGCCGTCATGTACGCGGGCGAGATCGTCGAGGTTGGTGCGATGGAAGAGCTGTTCCATGCGCCTTGCCACCCCTACACGAGGCTGCTGTTCGCCGCCACGCCCGACCTGTACGGGGAGGAAGATGTGGCCTCGATCCCCGGTGCGCCGCCGCGTCTGGACCGCGAGATCGTCGGATGTCCTTTCCGTGAGCGGTGCGATCGGGCATTCGACCGATGCGGCCGAGAGCGGCCGGGACTGCTTCCGCTCGGAGACGGCCGAGCTGCCGCGTGCCATCTGAACGACGAACCGGTCGATGCTGGATTCCGGAGCAGATGAGCGGCGCGCGCACCGATCTCGAGCGAGCCGGAGCGGCAAGCTCCGACGAGGCTCCGCTGCTGGAGGTTCGGGACCTCGTCGCCCGGTACCCCGTCCGCCGGGGTATCGTCGGCGCACTCACCCGCGCGCCGCGTCGGTTCGTCCGCGCCGTCGACGGCGTGTCGTTCTCGCTGCGCGCGGGAGAGATGCTCGCCTTGGTCGGTGAGTCGGGCTGTGGGAAGACAACGACCGCGCATACCATCCTTCGGCTCGTGGATCCCGTGTCGGGGGCGATCGCTCTGGACGGTCGGGACATCACCCGGCTCTCGCAGCGTAGGCTTCAGCCACTGCGGCGGCGGATGCAGATGATCTATCAGGACCCGTACGAATCCCTGGATCCTCGGTTTCGCGTGCGCCAAGCGATCGAGGAACCGATGCTGATCCACGGCGTGGGCGGGAATCGGTCGGGTCGTCGGTGGCGCATCGCGGAAGCGCTCGCTCGCGTCGAGCTGACACCTCCCGAGATGTACGTCGAGCGGTTCCCTCACGAGCTCTCTGGTGGACAGCGCCAGCGAGTTGCGATCGCGGCGAGCCTCGTGCTCGATCCCGATCTGTTGGTGGCCGACGAGCCGGTCTCCATGCTCGACGTGTCTGTCCGCGCCGGGGTCTTGAAGCTGCTGGATCGCCTACGGGGGGTGGGGACACTGGGCGTGCTGATGATCACGCACGACCTGTCGACAGCCGCACACTTCGCCAATCGCATCGCGGTCATGTACCTGGGTCGGATCGTCGAAGAAGGCCCGGCGCGTGAGGTCATCCGGAACCCTCAACACCCGTACACGAAGGCGCTCCTGTCGGTCGTGCCCAAGCGCGATCCTCGTGATCGATCGAACCCGGAGATCCTGACCGGGGAGCCCCCGAACCCGACAGACGTTCCGCCGGGGTGCCGGTTCCATCCGCGATGCCCGGTCGCCCAAGACCGCTGTCGAACGATAGATCCTGAGCTCAGGCCGGCAGGATCCAGTGGGCACCGTGCAGCCTGCGTCCTCGTCGGACACTGACCCCTCGGTCGATGATGTCTGCGGGGTCACGGTGACTACCTCCTTCGGTTGGTTCGACCCGAACGAAGGATTCACCACCTCGCCCCTCTTGCGTGGGAACTGCAACCTCAACCTGTGAACAGGAAGCCCTAGTCGGTTCCTGCCGAGAGTGCCCTCGGCAGCGCCCGATCGACGCTTCTGAAGCCTTTCAGGCAAGCCCGACGGGCGTAGGCGGCCTTGCCCTACGCGCCGTGCAGCGCGGAAGGACGACCCGTCAAACCTCCTCAGGACCGCCTGTCGGTCTCACGGCCCACCACGAACCAGATGGCCTCGACGGGCACATCTCCCTTGTTGAACAACCGATGCGGGATGGTCGAATCGAAGGCGACGGAATCACCGGGTTTGAGCTCGAACTCCTGGAACCCGATCTGGATCCCCAGCGTGCCGCTCATGATGTAGCCGTACTCCCGGCCGTGGTGACGCATCGACGACTGATCCGGCGTGGAAGCGCCGCCCACCTCATAGGTGGCGTGGAGGAAGTCGACGCCCTCCTCCTGCTCGGCGGTCAACTCCTCCCATCGGACCCCCGACTCGAGCTCGATCGCCGCCCTCTCGCCGGGGTGCACCAGTGGGGAGCGATCGTCCTTGCTGCCCCCGTCCGAACCGATGGTCTCGGGATAGTCGCGACCCCTGATGACACGGTCGAGTGAGACGCCGAGCTCGGTGACGATCGAGTAAAGCGTGCCGACCGATGGCCTGGACTGTCCACTCTCCAGCTGGGAGATCAGGCTGGCCGAGAGCCCGAGCCTCCGGGCCAGCTCGCGCTGGCTGATCCCGGCCTTGACTCGTTCCTCTCGGAGACGATGACCGATCTCGTCGAGCGGCTGCTTGTCATCCCTGACTTGATCCACCGGACCTCACTCGGCAGTGTCCAGTCCCGCTGATCGTGTTGGCGCCTCCGTCCTGCAGTACGACAGCCTAGCGGATATCCCCGAGAGGGTCCTAGCCAAGCGATGGCGAACATGTGTAGTGTCGCTGATCATCGGTGAGGGGGCTCATCCAACGGTGGCGGTGGAGTTCCGGGGGGGCACGTGACGACGAGGGTGCTGCTTCGCGACGGGTGCGTCCTCACCCTCGGGGTCAAGTCGCCCAACTTCACCGAAGCCGACGTCCTCATCGAAGACGACAGGGTGGCCGAGGTCGGCCCGCGGCTCCGTGCCCGCGACGCCGAACCCGTCGACGCGACCGACACGATCGTCATGCCCGGCTTCGTCGACACGCACCGACATGCCTCGAGGTCGTTGTTCCGGAACCTCGGTGAGGGTGCCAGGGGAGGGGAGGTCCCGGCGCCCACGCCGCGCTTCGGCGAGCACCACAAGCCCGAGGACGTCTACGCGGCCACGCTGATCGGCTTGCTGGGTGCGATCGAGGCGGGGATCACCACGGTCGTCGACTGGTCGGACGTCTCGCTCGACGACGGCTCGGCGGAGGCCGCGCTCCAGGCCCACGCGGACGCTGGGCTGCGCACCGTCTTCGTCCACGCCGCTTCCCGGCCGGCGCAGGAGGACGCCGCGGGCCCGACCCGAGATCTCCTCACGCGCCTCACCGGGGCTGCCGGGCCGGCGACCACCATCGCCTTCGGGTCCGTCGTGGCCGAGCCCGCCGGTCTCGACCGGGTCGGCCGCGAGTGGGCATCGGCCCGGGAGCTGGGCCTGCGCATCCACGCGCACGCGGCTCCGGAGAGGTCGGGGTCCGGCGTCGTCTCCGCGCTGGCCGAGCGTGGGCTCCTGGGTGACGACGTCACGCTCGTTCACTGGACCGAGCTCGGCGACGGCGACCTCGACGCCATCGCGGGGTCCGGAGCCTCGGTGTCGCTGGCGCCCTCCAGCGACATGGCGGGCGGTCTGGGGTCACCTCCGGTCCAGGAGTTGATCGACCGCGGCATCCGGCCCGGGCTGGGCGTGGACGACGTGCGGGTGTCGCCCGGCGACCTGTTCGCTCAGATGCGGGCCACCATCTCGCTGCAGCACGCCACCGTCTTCGAGCGCAAGCTGGCGGGGAAGGCCGCGCTCCCTCGACTGATGACCACGCGGGACGTGCTCCGCTACGCGACAGTCGGCGGCGCCCGGGTGGCGGGCCTGGCTGGGGTGACCGGCTCCCTCGAGCCGGGCATGCAGGCCGACGTCATCGTGCTCCGTACCGACCGCCCCAACATCTTCCCGATCAACGACCCGATCGGTGCGGTGGTGTGGGGCATGGACACGTCCAACGTCGACTGGGTGTTCGTCGGCGGGCGCGTCCTGATGCGGGATGGCAGCCTCCAGGCAGACGTCGAGCGCGCCCGCGGCCTGGCGACGGCAGCCCGGGAGCGGGTGGTATCGGCTTCCGGTCCCGTCGGCGCGGCCCCGAGGGGTGAGGGATGAGCGGGCGCCGGGCCCCATCGTCGGCGGTCACATCGTTCGTGGTGGCCTCCCGCTACATGCCGGTGTACGTCGCGATCGTGCTCCTCGTCCTGGTGGCAGCGATCTGGGCCCCGGCGACCCTGAGGGCGCCGGGCCTGCGCGCGATCGCTCCGTTCGGAACGTTCCTGGCCATCACCGCGCTCGGCCAGATGCTGGTGATCATGACCGGGGGCATCGACCTCAGCGTTCCCGGGACCTTCACCCTCGCCGCCGTGGTCACGGTCGGGGTCGGGCACGCGTCGGACGATCGGATGTGGACCGCCATCGGGGTCGCGATCGTCCTGGCTGCGCTGGTCGGATTGGTCAACGGGATCCTGATCGGAGGGCTCGGGCTCAACGCCCTCATCGTCACGCTGGCGGTGGGACAGATCGTGACCGGCATCGCCGACCGCTACTACACGAGTGTCGCCATCCAGACCCCGGTCCCCGATGGGCTCTCCGCGTGGACCTCGGCGCGATTCCTCGGCGTCACGCGGACGTTCTGGATGGGAGTGGCCATCACGCTCGTGCTGATCGTCTTCTTCAGGTTCACCACGCCCGGCCGGAGGTTCCAGGTCGTCGGCGCCAACCCCACCGCATCGTGGATCGCCGGTCTCAGGGTCAACCTCAACCGGGTGTCCGCCTACGTGGTGGCGGCGGTCCTCTACGCGGTGGCCGGGATCCTGCTGGCGTCGTACCTCGGTACCCTCAGCATCACCATCGGGGCTCCCTACCTCCTCGGCCCCATCGCCGCCGTGGTCATCGGCGGCGCCTCGCTGACCGGGGGGCTGGCCAGCCCGTTGTCGACGTGGGTCGCAGCCTTCTTCCTGGCCGGGCTCAACCAGATGATGCGGGTCATGGGCCTGCCCACCGCGCTCCAGTTCGTGGTCTTCGGTCTGGTCATCATCGGCGGCATGTTGGTTTCGGGCGACCGGATCATCAAGGGCGTCGAGCACGTGCTTCGTGAGCGGAAGCGACCGGATCGCTCGCCGACGCAGACCATCCGCGCCGGCGGCGGGACATCGTGAGAGGGGAGGCACGTATGTGACGAGTCGCATCGATCCGTTATCGCGTGGGGCTATCGATGTATGGGAGGAGGAACATGCAACGGATCAAGATCGTCGCCGCCGTCGCCGTGTTCGTCTTGGCGGCAGCAGCCTGTGGTAGCAACGGCGGCGAGTCGACCCCGACCGGGTCCGCCGGTGGTGGCGGGACGGAGACCACCGGGAGCGGGCCGTTGGCGCAGTACGGCGAGAGCACCGACGCCGACCCGGCGCTGGTGGAGAAGGCGATGGGACCCGTCCAGGACGTGCCGGACATCGTCCTGGCCGCGATCGCTCGCGCCAACCAGAACCTCGACAAGGCCACCATCGACAAGGCGATGGAGTGCTGGACCTCGACCGAGTGTGACACGGGCACCGGTGGCGACATCGTCATGGGATACGCCGACGGGGGAGGGCTCAACGTCTGGCGTCAGGTGACCCGCATGGAGGCCATCCTCCAGGCGCTCACCTACCCGGAGATCGGCAAGATCCTCTTCCGCGACGCCAAGTGGGACCCGGATCCCGCGGTCGCCGCGGGCGACATCCGGTTCCTGATCCAGGCCGGCGTCGACTTCATCATCGGCTACCCCGACCAGGGCACCAACATCGCCGATGCCATCCTGGAAGCCAAGCAGGCCGGGATCCCCTACACCACGTACTCGGCAGGGTGGGTCGGCCTTCCCGGCCAGGAGGGGGCGCTCGTCCCCGGTCAGGACTACCTGAGCGTCGTCGGGGAAGATCTCTGTGCTCTCGGCGACAGCTTCGCGCAGGTGATCAACGACGGCGTCGGCTCCGGCACGGTTGGAGTCATGGGTGGCACACCCGGAAATGCCCTGTCGGCCGGATGGGAGCAGTGCTTCCTCAAGTCGGTGAACAGCTCGATCAAGCCCCTCGGCCCGGCCGATACCTACTGGTCGAACGACGTCGCCCTCCAGGTCGTCACCGGATGGCTCTCGACCAACCCGGACATCGCCGGGTACGCCTACGAGTACGCCGACGGGCTCGACACCGCGCTGAAGGCATACGACAAGCTGGGCATCCCGCTGGGCAACCTCACCGTGGCGTTGCGGACCGATGAGCAGACCCTGTTCTGCGACTGGAAGAAGATGGACGATCCGAACTTCCACATCTGGTACTCGGCCGGAGGCAACTTCCAGTCACGGGTGGCCGTCACCGCCTCGATGATGTACCTCAAGGGTGCGGAGATCCCCGGCGAGATCGTCGTCCCCCACGTCATGCGGGAGGTCACTGCGGCGGACTGCCACGCGGATAGGGTGACGCCGACGGTGTCGGGCACGTCCCTGGTCCCGGACAACGTCCTCGCCCTCATGTACCCGAACGGATGAGCAACGGCGATCCCGGAGGAGGGTCGGCGGCCGGAAGCGTGGTTCTCGAGCTGCGCGGGGTCTCCCGGCAGTTCGGGGCGGTCCGAGCGCTGACCGAAGTCAGCTTCGACTGCCGCGCCGGCGAGGTTCACGCCATCGTCGGCGAGAACGGCTCCGGCAAGTCGACCCTCCTCGGGATAGCCAGCGGGTTCGTCGAGCCCGATCGGGGCACGGTCCGGATCGGGGGCACGCCGCTGCGCCGCGACTCTCCCGCGGACGCCCGGAAGCTGGGTCTGGCCATGGCCTACCAGGACACGTCGCTGATCCTGGCCCAGCCGGTCAAGAACAACCTGTATCTCGCGGCACCGCCGGACCAACGACCTCCCTTCTGGCGGAGGAAACGATGGGCGCGACGGGTGCTGGCGGAGTTCGACCTCGACCTCGAGCTCTTCCCCGACGCCCCGGCCGGGTTCCTGACGTTGTCCGATCGCCAGCTCTTCGAGGTGGCCAAGGCCCTCGTCACCGACCCGTCGGTGCTGCTCCTGGACGAGCCCACCACCGCGCTGGGGCCCCACGAGGTGGAGGCGCTCCACCGGACCATCGCCGGATGCCGGGAGCGCGGGGTCGGCGTCGTGTACGTGAGCCATCGTCTGCCCGAGGTCCTCGAGGTCGCCGATCGCGTCACCGTCCTCCGCGACGGTCGGAGCCAGGGCACGTTCGATGCCCGGGCGGTCACCGAACCGGAGCTCGTCGATCTGATCGTCGGCCGCCCGTTCGAGGCCGCCTTCCCTCCACCTGCAGCGGAGTCCGGAGAGCGCCGTGATGTGCTGGTCGTCGACGGGCTCCAGGGTCAGTCGTTCGGGCCGGTGAGCTTCACGCTGGGAAGCGGCGAGATCGTCGGAGTCGCCGGCGCCGAGGGCAACGGCCAGCCCCAGCTCTTCGATTGCCTGGCCGGGCGGCAGCCGCCACGGGCGGGTCGGGTGGTCTGTGACGGCAAGGATCTGATGCTGATCTCCACGCACGAGGCCGTCCGGGCGGGGATCATGTTGCTGCCCGGTGACCGCAAGCTCGAGGCGTTGATGCCGGTGCTGGGGGTCAGGGTCAATGCGACGATCCAGTCGCTCCGGCGTTTCGGCGTGCTCGGGTTCCTCCGCCGGCGCAAGGAACGCAGGGCCGTTGAGGACCTCGTCACGCGTCTCAAGATCCAGACCCCCTCGCTCGAGCAGCCCGTCCAGTTCCTCTCGGGGGGCACCCAACAGAAGGTCGCGGTCTCGCGTTCGTTCCTGAAGGAGCCGAACGTGATCCTCGCCTACGAGCCCACGCAGGGCGTCGACGTCGGGTCCCGCTTCGACATCTACGAGGCGTTGCGCTCCCGGACCGACGCCGGAACGGCCCTCCTGGTCAAGTCGAGCGACCCGCTCGAGCTCGCCGGCCTGTGCGACCGGGTGCTCGTGATGTCTCGGGGGCAGATCGTCGAGGAGATCCCGGGCGACGAGCTGGACGAGCTCCGCATCGTGGAAGCGATCGTCCGCGGACCCGGGATGTCCCGGGCCAGCCGGTCGCCGCTCGGCGCGGCCATGCCCAAGGCTCCCTCCAGCAGGAGCACGACGTGACCGCCCGTGTCGACGCCGTCCGCCGGGCGGTCCGCAAGGTCCTGCGTGATGCCCGGGACGTGAACAAGTGGCGGAAGATCGTCAGGTTCCGGCTCTGGATGCCGGTGGTCCTCCAGCTCCTGCTGATCGTCGCGGTCGCCCTGTACACGAGCTCGCGCTTCCCCGGGTTCATCAACCGGGCGAACGTCACCAGCATCCTCATCCTCGCCGTGCCGCTGGCCGTGGCCGCGATGGGCCAGACCCACGCGCTCCTCGTCGGCTACATCGATCTGTCGGTCGGGGCGATGGTCACCCTGGGGGTGGTGATCGCCTCGTACCTGATCGGCCCCGACTCCACCAGCACCCAGATCCTGCTCGGGGTCGGAGCCATCTTCCTCTGCGGCCTGGCGCTCGGGCTGGTCAACGCCGGCCTGGTTCTCTGGCTCAAGATCCCGTCGATCATCGCCACATTGGCCACCCTCAGCATCCTCAATGGGATCTCGCTCACCCTGCGGGCCACACCCGGTGGTGTCATCGATCGCGATTTCACCTCGTGGCTGGCGCACGGTATCGGGCCCGTTCCCATCGCCTTCATCGTCGTCGTGGTCGGGGCCGGCGCGCTCGATCACTGGCTGCACGCCAGCGGCTCGGGTCTCCAGCTTCGCTCGGTCGGGTTCGACGAGCGGTCGGCGAAGCGGAACGGCGTCCGCACCACGTTGGTCCGGACGAGGGCGTTGGTGTTGTCGGCCCTGTTCGCCACCCTCGCCGCCTTCGCCGTCATGACCCGCTCCGGGATCGGGAACGCGCAGATCGGCGAGAGCTACGCGCTGAACAGCATCACCGCTGCGGTGCTCGGCGGGGCGGCGCTCTCCGGCGGCCGGGCGACGTTCCTCGGGACGACGGTCGCGTCCGTGCTCCTGGCCCTGATCATCAGCGCCCTGCCCTTCCTCGGCCTGAGCGCGGAGCACGGCCTGATGATCATCGGCGTCCTGGTGCTCCTCGGGATCGTCCTGTTCCAGGTCGGCGACATGAAGGAGCTCGTGAAGCGGAACTACAAGCGGGTCCGGCGGCTGGTGATCGGCAGCCGCCCCCCCAAGATCGCCGAGATCCCCGACCTGTACCCCTCGGGTCCCGACTTCCGGGTGACGCCGACGGGAAGGACGCTGATACGGGGCGGCACGGTGCTCAGCCTCGACCCGGACATCGGTGACTTCCCGACCGCCGACGTCCTCATCGAAGGGGACCGGATCGTCGAGGTCCGGCCGGGACTGGAGGTCGCGGACGCCGAGGTGATCGACGCCACGGGGATGATCGTCATGCCCGGGTTCGTCGACAGCCACCGGCACATCTGGGAGGGCCTCCTGCGCAACATCGGCACCGACGTTCCGCTGGAGGGAAGGGCCAGCTACATCACCTTCGTGCTGCACAAGCTGGCGCCGGCGTTCCGGCCGGAGGACGCCTACATCGGCGACCTGCTCTCGGCGCTCGGCGCGATCGACGCCGGGATCACCACCCTCCTCGACTGGTCGCACATCCAGGGCTCACCGGCCCACACCGACGCGGTGATCCAGGCGCTCCGGGACTCCGGCCTGCGGGCCGTGTTCGCCTACGGGTTCCCGTGGTGGGGCAAGTGGGAGGAGCGCCAGCCCAGCTGGTTCGTCCGGGCGGCGACCGAGCACTTCTCCACGAACGATCAGAAGCTCAGCCTCGCGCTCGCCGCACCGGGGCCCGAGTTCACCGACTTCGAGGTGACCCGCGACCACTGGAAGCTGGCCCGGGAGGCAGGAGCGCGGATCACGACCCACGTGGGCGTGGGGTCCTACGGCCAGGATTCGAAGCTTCAGGAGATGGGGGAGGCCGGGCTCCTCGGCCCCGACACCACCTACATCCACTGCACCACGCTGAACGACACCGAGATCCAGATGATCGTCGATACCGGAGGCACCGTCTCGCTGGCGTCGCCGGTCGAGATGATGATGGGTCACGGGATGCCCCCGATCCAGAAGTTCCTCGACCGGGGTCTCAATCCGAGCTTGAGCGTCGATGTCGAGACCAACGTGCCGAGCGACATGTTCAACCAGATGCGCTCCGTGCTTGCGCTGCAGCGGGCCCAGGCGACCGCCCAGGGGAAGTCGCCGCTCACGATGAAGGACGTCCTGGCCTGCGCCACGATCGAGGGGGCCAGGGCCAATGGGCTCGACACGCAGATCGGGACCCTGACGCCGGGCAAACAGGCGGACTGCATCCTACTCCGCACCGATCGGATGAACGTCACGCCGCTCAACGACCCGGCGACCGCGGTCGTCGCAGGGATGGACACCGGGAACGTCGACACGGTCTTGATCGCCGGTCGGGTCATGAAACGACACGGCGAACTGCTCCACGTCGACTGGCCGGCGGTGAGACGGATGGTCGCCGAGTCGAGGGACCACGTCCTCCACAAGTCGGGCTTCAAGCCCCCGTCCATCTGAGTGAAGGGCCCGAGGCCCTCGCAGATGCGATCGACGTGCGCCGACTCCGTCGAGCGCCGTGGGCGACCCGTCGCTACCCGATGAGGGGCAGGCGGGGATCGGGGTGCGGCCCCTGCGGACGCCGGCCGGAGGCCGCCCGGATCCACTCGAGGTCGTCGGAGAGGTCGCGAAGCTCCTGTTCCAGCACGTCCACGGATCGCCGGTAGAGGCATCCATGCCTCCCTCCTTGTCCGTCGTTCCTGGGTGGTGTTATCGTCGGCCCAACTTCTCGTGTCAAGTGGGACTGGACAGAGTGTCCAGTCCCACACCGCGAGGTGCAGGGAGGTGTGCGATGGTCACGAGTCCCGCCAGTCCGTTCCCGGTCGCGACGACGGCGTCGCCGGGCATCCAGGGGGTCGACTGGG
>DASWAT010000035.1:0-8999 GCA_036390995.1 Actinomycetota bacterium
GGCGCCGGGATCTCATCGGCGGGCTCATCCGCGAGTGCCGCGCAGTGGCTTCGTGATGGATCGTCGTTTCGGCACCCCTCAGGATCAGCAGGCGTCCAGTACACGCCGACGACGCTGCCCGATCCGTAACCTCGCGTGAGCCAACCGCGTCCCGCAGGATCGATCGGACGGCATGAAGTCCGCGTGAGACATCCTCCGGCAACACTTCAGCTCGAGCGTCTCGGGCACGGGTCAGCCTCCCGCCACTCGCTGACACGCATAGGAGGCGTCAGGGCATCTTCAGCTCAGGAAAGCGCCCGCTTGATCGCCTCATAACCTTCGTCGACGCTCTTCGAGCAGCACGAGGGGGCGAGCGAGAACTCGTGGGTCCTCGGATCCCGGTCCTTGATCTCCGGCGCCTGCCCGTGCTCGGGGCAGCGCGCACCGCGGGCCGCAGCTTCGGCCCTGTCCATCGCCGCCCGTCCCGCTTCATCTATGACGCGTCGGACAGCGGCATCGTCCCAGCCGAACCGGAAGCTCATGCGTCGAGCATAGCTCTCGGGGCGCCGGAGGTCCTTCACGAGATCGCAGCGTGACGATCGAGTTTTGGCACTCTTGACGCTCGTAGACGGGCGGGTCGAGTTGGATCGAGGCGCTCCGCAGGGCCGGCTGACACCACCCGGCGTATCGTTGCTCGGGTGGGCGGCTCCGGACCTGCGCCGGTTCTGGTCGGGCTCGTCGAGCTGCGAGTCCTCGAGGGACCGAACGTCTACTTCCCGCGACCCGCGGTCAAGCTGACGCTCGAGATCCCCGGATGGCTGAGGGCCACGACCGAACGGTTGGAGCGTCTCGCCTGCTCGCTGGGGATGCCCGCGTCGACCCGTGCCGGCGATCAACGGACGGATCAGCGGCGACGCTTCGCGGCTCGCGTCGGGGCGCACGTCGCGAGGGCGGTCGCGGCCGCGACCGGAACCCGCCTCGCCGTCCGGGGCCGAGCCGGGGCTGAGCCGGACCAGATCGTCATCGCGTTCCCCTGGCGCCGGCGCGGGACGGCCGAAGCGCTCGCCCAGGAGGTATCGCGAGTCATGCTCGACCTCCTGGCGACGAGGCGCCAGCCCGCGCGGCTGATCGTCGGTGCGGCCGCACGCGTTGACACGGCCGACGCCGGCCTGCCGCCGTCCGTTCCCGGGCCGTCGATCCCGGTCGTCGCCGTCACGGGAACGAATGGGAAGACGACGACCGTGCGGCTCCTCGCGCACTTGGTCGGTGCCGCGGGCCTGAGCGTCGCCTACTGCTCGACGGACGGCGTGTACCACGACGGCAGGCTCGTCGAGGGAGGCGACTACTCCGGGTACGGTGGCGCCGCGATGGCCCTGTCGCAGCCGGGCGTCGACGCGGTGGTGCTCGAGACGGCAAGGGGCGGGATCCTGCTCCGCGGCATCGGCACCGCGCACAACGACGTCGCGGTCGTCACGAACATCTCGAGCGACCACCTCGGGCTGCACGGCGTCCACACGCTCGATCAGCTCGCCGAGGTGAAGGCTGCGATCACACGCATCACGCGGCCGGAGGGGTGGGTCGTGCTGAACGCCGACGACCCGCGCGTGCTGGCGATGCGCCGCGGCGCTACGGGTCGCCCGTTCTTGTGCTCGCTCGACCCGCACCATCCGGCGATCCGCGACGCCCTCGCCGACGGCGGTCGCGCCGCGACGGTCCTCGACGGCGCGCTCGTCGTGCTCGGACCCGGCAGCCGGGTCGAGCGACTGCTCCGGCTCGAGGACGTGCCGGTCACGCTCGCCGGCATCGCCACGCACCACGTGCGCAACGCGATGGCCGCCACCGGGGCCGCCTTCGGGATCGGCCTGCCGAAGGACGCGGTGATCCGGGGCCTCGCGAGCTTCGTCCAAACCCCCGAGACGAATCCCGGACGCGCGAACGTGTACACGCTTCAGGGCCGGACCCTCGTGGTCGACTACGCCCATAACGAGGAGGGCATCGTCGGGCTGACGGAGATCCTCGCCGGGTTACGGCGTCGAGGCGCATCGATCTGGCTGGCGTTCTGTGCGGCCGGGGACCGCCAAGACGACGCCTTGCACGCGATCGGCTACCGAGCGGCTCGCGGCGCCGAGCACGTCGTTGTCGCCGGCCTGCCGAACTACCTGCGCGGACGCGACCCCGAGGACCTCGTCGACCGCCTGCTCGCGGGCGCGGAGGACGGCGGCGCCACCGAGGTCCTCACGGCGCCCGACGAGCTGCACGCGCTGGCGCTCATGCTCGAGCGGTCCGGGCGCGCCGACGTCATCGGGGTCACGGCGCTGGGGCAGCGTCCCGAGGTGTTCGCGCGGCTCGACGAGCTCGGTGCGGCGAGGGCCGATCCCGCAACGGTCCGGGCACTCGTTCGGCGCGCGAGGCGCTAGGCGAGCGGCGTGGCCGCGGGGCGCTCCCTCGCCCGCCGTGCCTCGAGCTCCTCGAACACGCTCGAGGCGTAGTCGACGCAGAGCACGACGAGGTCGCCGGGCCGGCTCCGGTCGAGGGCGCGTCGAACGGCCTCCATCTCGTCGGTCACGATCTCCACGCTGCCGACGCGCGCACCCGCGCGCTGCGCCTGCCTCACGCCCTCGGCGACCAAGGCGGCGGTCTCGCCGCGCTCGCGGCCGCGGGTGTTCCGGTCCTCGCGGATGATGATCTCGTCGAAGTACAGGGCGGCGACGCGGCCGAGCTCGCGCATGTCCTCGTCCCGCCGGTCACCGGCCGTCGCGATGACCCCGACGCGCAGGTTGGCCGTCCACGTCGGCGTCCGCGAGGCTGCGGGGACGCCGACGTCGGACGTCATGCGCTCGACGAAGTCCCCGACGGTTCGCAGACCCGCCGGGTTGTGCGCGTAGTCGAGGAGCACCTTCACGCCGGAGAGCTCGAACAGGTTCAGCCGCCCGGGCGCCTGGAAGAACGACGTGGAGAACGTGCGGAGACCGGACCGGATGTCGTGCAGGTGTGCCCCTGCAGCGTGCGCCGCGGCCGCCGCGGCCATCGCGTTCTGCACGTTCATACGCGCGCGGCCCTCGAAGGTAGCGGGGAACAGGTGGACGTAGCCGATCGGCATCGTGCGCCGGCCGTCGCGGATCACCATGACCTCACCCTGCTCATCCGCCTCGAGCACGACGGCCTTCCTTCCCCGGCGGACCCATCGCTCGATGAGGTCGTTCCCCCCCTGCATCGAGAACAGGATGACGCTGCCGGAGCAGCGCCTGCGCATCTCGGCCACCAGCGGGTCGTCGGCGTTCAGCACCGCGGTTCCGTCGCGCGGGACCGCCTCGACGATGACCTGCTTCACCGCGGCGAGCTGTTCCATCGTCTCGATCTCGCCGAGCCCGAGGTGGTCCCCGGTCACGTTCAGCACGACGGCGACGTCGTTGCGACCGTAACCGAGACCCTCGCGCAGGATCCCGCCACGGGCGACCTCGAAGACGGCGAGGTCGACGCGCGGGTTCTGGAGGACCTTCTGCGCCGAGCGCGGACCGCTCGCGTCGACCTGTTGGGACAGCCGGCCGTCGATGTAGATCCCGTCGGTCGACGTCATGCCGACCTTGTGACCCTTGCCTTTCATGATGTGGCTGATCATGCGGACGGTCGTCGTCTTGCCGTTCGAGCCGGTCACCGCGACGATCGGGATCCTCGAGGGGCGACCCGGCGGGAACAGCAGGTCGATCACGGGCTTCGCCACGTACTGCGCCTCGCCCTCGGTCGGGTTCGTGTGCATGCGGAACCCGGGAGCGGCGTTCACCTCGACGATCGCCCCGCCGGTCTCGCGAACGGGCTTGCTGATGTCGGGCGCGACGAAGTCGATCCCGGCGACGTCCAAGCCCACGACGCGAGCCGCCTCCTCGGCGATGTCGACGTTGTCCTCGTGGGCCTCCCACGTGCGGTCGATCGCGATGCCGCCCGTCGACATGTTGCCCGTCGCTGCTATCCGGACGACGTCGCCCTGGGCCGGGACGTCGTCGAGCGTCAGGTCTTGCTCCGTGAGGAGCCGCTCGGTCTCGTCGTCGATGCGCATCCGGGTGAGGACCTTCTCGTGGCCGAGCCCGCGCCGAGGATCGGCGTTCGCGAGGTCGACGAGCTCGCGAACCGTGTGCGTGCCGTCGCCGACGACGTGCGCCGCGACGCGCTGGGCGACAGCGCTCATCCGGCCGTCGACGACGAGGAAGCGGTAGTCGTTGCCGGAGACCATCTGCTCCACGACGACGGAGCCGCCCCGCGACTGCTTGACCGCCCGGTTGAAGCCCGTGCGGACCGCGCGAACGCCGGTGATGTCCAGGCTGACGCCGCGTCCGTGGTTCCCGTCGAGCGGCTTCACCACGACCGGGAAGCCGATCCGCTTGCCCGCCGCGACCGCGGCATCCGCGGTTCGCACGACCTCGTTCTTCGGGACGGGGAGGCCGGCCGCCGCGAGCAGCTGGGTCGTCAGCTTCTTGTCGCCGGCGATGTCGACGGCGAGCGCCGACGTCATGGACGTGATCGTGGCGCGGATCCGCTGCTGGTACTTCCCCTGGCCGAGCTGCACCAGGGACTGATCGTTCAACCGGAGGTAGGGGATGTCGCGGCTCGCCGCCTCGTCCAGGATCGCCTGCGTCGACGGCCCGAAGGCCCGCCGCTCCGCCAACAGGATCAGCGATTCTAGCTCCGCGACGAGGTCGAAGGCGGGGTCGGGTCGCACGAGGTGGTTCACGAGGCGGACCGCGATCCGGCCCGCCGCCAGACCGACCTGCTCCTCCCAGTACCCGTAGATGACGTTGTACCGGCCGGGTTCGCCCGCCCCTCGGGTCTTGCCGCGGTACACATGCGCGCCCGACTCGCGCTGCAGCTCTATCGCGATGTGCTCGGCGATGTGACCCGCCCACGTGCCCTCGATCAGGCGTTCGCGGAAGCCACCGGAGTGCCCGCGCGAGCACGAGTGCTCGCCGACACCGGGAAGCATGTCGAGGAGCCCCTCGGTGAATCCTTCGATCGTGTTCGAGGGGTAGTGCTCGAGCGAGCCGAGGTCGACGAGCAGCTTGATCGCCGGATCGTACGAGTAGTAGTTCGGGCCACGGAAGACGCGCGCGTGGACGATCGTGAGGTCCGGCGACAGCGGCGGCCGGTTCTCGAGCCCGTCGCCGGAGGATTCCTCGGCGCAGTCCTCGGGCTCGGAGAAGGCGGTCACTCCGACGCCTCGCGCTCCGTCGTGCCACCACCTTCGTCGGAGATCAACGCTCGGGCGCGCAGATCGAACCAGTAGCCGCTCGGGATCGAATGAAGGATCGCGCCGGACACCATCATCGGCCGCCGGCCGCGCAGGCGGTACGCGTCCGTCTTCATGCGCGAGCCGTCCACGACGGTCACGGCGCCGCGACCGGTCACCTCCATCGTCCGGTCGGGATAGACGATCGCCGAGGTGTCCTCGTCGAGACCGAGGCCGACGAGCGAGGGCGACTGCGCGATCGCCGACAGCAGACGGCCGAACCGTGTCCGCTGCTCGAAGTGCTGATCTACGACGACGTTGGGCAGGAGCCCGAGCCCTGCCGCGAGCTGGACGATGCCGTGACGCGGGGTGCCCCCGGAGTGGCCGAACGCGAGCATGTACGCCGCCAGCGCGCTCGCGCCCGCCGAGGTGCCGGCGATCACGGCGCCTCGGTCGCGCGCGAGATGCAGCCCCGAGTCCAGCCGGGTGCCGGCGATGATCGAGGTCAGCCGCAGCTGGTTCCCGCCCGTGAGGAACACGCCCGTCGCGTTCACGAGGGCGGCGGCGACATCGGGATCCTCTGCCTCGGCTCGCTCCTGCGGATGCAGGCCGGTGACCCGCTCCACGCCGAGCTCTCCGAAGATCTGCCGGTAGATCTCGTTCGTCCTCGGACCGAGCTCGGAGGCGGTGCTGACCACGACGATGTCGGCGTCGGCTCCCCCCGCAGACCGGACGAAGCGCGACAGGATCCGCTTGCCCTTGAGCTTGTCCTCAGCGCCGCCGATCAGGATGATGGCGCCGGCGCCGCCCAACGGGCGCCCTGAGCGGGCACGGCTCGAGCGTGGCATGCGACCGAGTCTAGCCTGTCCCGCCCCGGAGTCGACGCGACTGAAGGGTACGGAAACCCCGATTCATCACGCGCCGACCGAGCAGTACTCACGGATGAGTCCTCCGAGGACATCTCGCCTTTCGACCATGGGCGCCGCCCGCGACGCTCACACGGGAAGGAGAGGGCGTGGCCGAGCGGATCGCCGGCATCGAGCGGGCCCGAGATGCCATCGAGCGGGAGGCATGGGCCGAGGCCTACGAGGGCCTCGGCGACGTGCAGCGATCTTGTGCGTGAGGCGTTCCCGGACGTCCTCGGAGGAGTCTCCGGCGGGCCCGGCGGACTCTCGTTTTCGCAGGTCATAGGTAGTTTTCCGGCCCACGGTCTGAAACTGACGGACATGGGTACACGTCGGGTCCTCCGAGGGGAAGGGGGACCGATGACCGAGCAGGACCGAGCCGCGGCCAGACGTCTGGCGATGATCCGTCACGCCGCGGAGGTCTCCGGGAACGTGGCGAAGACGTGCCGCTACTACGGGATCTACGCCCCATGTTCTACAAGTGGTTCCGACGCTACGAGCAGGGCGGCCTGGAGGGCCTTCGCGATCACCCCCGGAGGCCCCACACCAGCCCCAACGCCACCAGGACCGAGGTCGTGGGCAAGATCGTCCACCTCCGCCGCCACTACCACTTCGGGGCCACAAGATCTCGATGTGCCTGAAGCGCTACCACGACATCTCGATCAGCCCTCCGGGATCTGGCGGATCCTCAAACGCCTGGACATGAGCCGGCTGCCCGCCTCCCAGCGCTACCGACGCCACACGGATCGGTGGAAGCGCTACGAGAAGCCCCTGCCGGGCCACCTGGTGCAGTCATCGATGGCGGTGAACTGGTAGTGCTTCCTGCGGGCTCCCCGAAGCGGAGCGATGAACTTCACGTCGATCTGCACCCGGTGGCCCGGCACCGACCTTCGAGAAGATCGCCTTCAGATGATCCTGCACGGTGTAGGGAGAGACATGGAGGTCGTGCGCCATCTCACGGGTCGAGAGGCCGTGCAGGACGAGACGTGCCACCTGGCGCTCGCGTCTTGAGAGTCCGTAGGCCTCAACGATCAGGCCGGCGATCTCCGGTTCCTTCGCTGGATGGACCATGACCCCGACACGACCGTGAGATCCCTCGTCCAGCAATGAGGCGTGCAAGAGGAGTCATCCTCCGGTTCGTCTCGGGACACGGGCGCGTGCGACCTCCTCGGTCTGTCCCGCGGCCGCCCGTCGAGCCTCGCCGGCGACACTGGCGACGATCAGCGTTATCGGCTGCCAGGCCGGCAGCAAGGATGGCCCGGCGAATCCCCTCACCGATGTAGCCGCCTACCTCCGCAACGACGCTGGCCTCGTGATCCTCGAACCTCCCGCGCCGACGATGGAGGCTCGTCGAAGGGGAAGCCGATCTCACCATCCCCGTCCCGGTCTCGGTGCCGTCGCTCTTCCACAGCTGCCACCCACCACTTGGCTCGGACGCCACGAAGAACAGCTCGCCCGCGACGTGAGCCAGCCACCCGGGGTAAGAGCTCTCCAGGCCATCACCCTCGTACTATCCCTGTTGCGAGAGGAGCCATGGCTGAGAGCTGGTTTGACGTGCGGTTCAGCCCCACCGGCGGTTGGTGGATCGCCCAGGAGTTCGAGAGCCGCGAGGAGGCCGAAGAGGCATTCCCCGACCTGTCCAATCTGGCGCACGAGGAAGACGACCCTGAGTTCTATGTCGCTCGCCAGATACTCCTCGAGAGCAGGATGGACCCTGAGCAGCGCGCAGCCCTCGCCGCGTTCAGAGAGGAGCAGATCGAGCTGCTCCAACGCAAACAAGCTGTCCTGACCGACGAGATTCGGCGCCGGAGTGAGGAGATCCAGCGCCTTCGGGAGTGAGGCAAGACTCTTCTCGTACCCCCACGCTAGGGCCAGCGCCGTGGCAACCCTTCTCTTGCATGCCACTGGGTAGGGCGGGGGCTCTGCCTCCCTCGGAGTCCCTGCTCAAACCTGAGTCGGCGCAGTGGGGGTGGCACTCAGGAATGACCGAGCGTGAAGGGTGCAGAAACCCCGGTATCAGTGCTCGATGGCAAGGAGGTGTGGGCCTTCAATCCGAGCAGCCAGACCGTGCATCAAGGCGACACCGTCGACATCCAGTTGGTGAATCCCTCGCGTGACGCGCACACGTTGACGCTCGCGGATCTCTGGTTCAATCTCGACGTCAAGGCCCAGGGGGAGGCGAGCGGCAGCTTGGTGGCCAGCAAGGTCGGAGCGTTCAGGTTCGCCTGCGGGGTGCCCGAGCACATGCCTTTCATGTGGGGGCAGCTCGTCGTGCTCCCCGACAGCTCGGCCCCCCAGAGCTGAAAACGATGTTCATCTACTACTTCGTCCACCTGGACCTGCCCTTCCCTGAGGCCGAGCGCCGTCTCGTGGGGGTTGTGAGCGGGCTCGATGGGATGGCGGTTGCTGCCTACCGAGAGGGCGAGGAGCTTCGGGCTCGCATCGGCCTGGGCGAGCCGCCCGTGATCGCGAAGACGGTTCGCCTGGAGGTGGGCCAACCGGTGGCGCAGGGAGGGACGACGGTCCTTCCTATCGTTTGGGAGGCTACGGGTACACCCGGGCTCTTCCCCCGGATGGACGCAGACCTCGTGATCGCCGCCCTCGGATCCGGCCTCACCCAGCTCGCGCTCCGCGGATTGTACAGCCCACCTCTCGGATTGATCGGAAGAGCCCTAGACAAGGCTCTCCTACACCGTGTGGCGGAGGCAAGCGTGAAGGGGTTTGTAGATCGGATCGCCCGAGCACTCCAAGCGCACCAGGAGAACGGGCTATGACCACGATGGGGAAACGGTGGGCAGAAGAGCCGGAGGCGCGGTACACGATCGTCTCTGTGGAATGTTCCAACGAACTACTGGGATGGTCACCGAAACGAGGGAACGGGTCTTGACCCCTCTCGT
>DASWAT010000036.1:0-26045 GCA_036390995.1 Actinomycetota bacterium
TGGCGGAAGTGGTCGGGCCACCGCATCAACCATCCGGACTTCGTCCAGCCCGACCGCAGCATGTCGATGATCGGCGGCTGAGGCGCCCGGGCGACCGGCCCCGCAGAGCGGGTCAGGCTCGCCGCCTGGGATGAAGGAGACCGCGAAGGCGAGGCAACCTCAGGCCGGTGAAGAACTTGCCGGCCAGGAAGGTCACCACCGCCAGCAGTGGGAACAGGATGAGGCCCAGGCCCTTGGCCAGCTGAGCGACCCCAGGGCCAGCAGGGAAGCCCGACTCCACGTCCCGGAAGTGCGCGATGAGGGCCCCGGTGGCGAAGACGCTGAGGGCCGAGAGCGCGAGCAGCACCATCCCCACCGCCACCAGGACGCCCTCGAGCCAGTCGTGCCCCGCGTAGCGGTTGCGGATCCTGCGACGCAGGGACCGGAGCGACAACGTCCTACAGGCCCGCCAGGCGGGCCAGGCCCGCGATGTCGCGCAGCACGAACCGACGCCCGTCCCGCTGCACCAACCCCCGACGCTGGAGGTCGGACAGGATCCTGGTCACGTTCTCGCGGCTGCCCCCGCAGAGGCTCGCCAGGTCGGCGTGGGTCACGATCGAGGGGACGGTCGCGCCGTCCGGGGGGAGGTCGTCCAGGCTCGGCGTGACGAGCTGCAGGAGTCGCTTGACCACGCGGCCCTTCAGGTCGAGGAACAGGAGATCCTCCACGAAGGCCTCGTGGGACTGCACCTGCCGGGCCAGCGCTCGAAGCAGCGCACGAGCTGCAGACGGCTCCTCGGTCAGGAACGCCAGGAAAGCGTCGGCGGGAGCGACCCATACCTCGGACTCCTCGAGCGCGAACGCCTCCGCGGTGCGAGGCATGTCTCCCAGGACGCCCAGCTCCCCGAAGAACTGCGGCGTGTCGATGGTGGTGTGCAGCTGCCTGTGCCCTCCGGCCGAAAGCGAGCTGATCTCCACCCGTCCCCCGATGAGGAAGTACACGTCGGGTGACTCGTCGCCCTGATAGAAGAGGTAGGTCCCGCGGCGGTAGCGGCGGGTCTTCCCTCGGGCCGCCAGCCCCCCCACCACCCGGGGATCGGCCCCTTGGAACAGCGGCGTGGCCGCCATCTCGAGCTCGATCGTCGGCTCGATCCGGGTTCGCACCATACCGTGAAGCGTAGTCAAGCTCCTCCCCTTGCGGAAGCCGGGCGGCCGGAACCGGAACGAAGTGCAGGCCCGGCGCTCCGCGCCGGGCCTGCCACGATCATCGGCTTTCCGAGTGCTAGCGCTTCACGCGCTTCACGCGCTTGACCCGCTTGACGCGGGACACGCGCGTCGCCGCCTCGGTCTTGGCCTTGCTGCTACCGGTGCTCTTGGCACCCGGCTCCTTCGGAGAGATCTTCTTCTCCGCCATCCGATGACACCTCCTCGGGTTCCGAGGCCCCACTGGCCCGGGAGAACCTTCCCAATCTTGCTCCCCGCCGACTCCCTGCGATGTGCTCCCCGTCACCGAGTGCGGCGTGATTCCCATCACCTGTGACGTGTGACGGACGTCACACGCCCTCGTCGAGCTCGGGAAGGTCCAGGGGATCGGGGCGAGGGGTGCACGCCCCGCAGAACAGAGCGTCCTCGACCACGAGGACACGGGTGACGTCACCGGTCTTGAAGAGCTCGAGGATGTACGGGTGCGTCTGCACATGATCCTCGCAGATCCCTCGACCGCAGAATCGGCAGGAGCCGACCGCGGTCCTCTTGCAGTGCCAGCAGTCCAATCGTCCTCCCGTGGTCCTAGTGCGTGAGCGTCTGGCTCACCGGGACGCTCGGATCGAGGACCCCACGCCTGAACGACGCCGCGAGCAGGCGGTCGAAGCCCGCGCGCTCCAGCCGGAATGCCCGAACGGGGGTTCGAGCCGTCACGGTGGCCGTCCGGGGAACGTCGAGCAACAGGGCGATCTCTCCGAAGTAGGAGCCCGGCCCCAGCGTCTGACGGTACTCCCCGCTCTCGATCACGTCGACCTGGCCGGACGATATCGCATAGAAGGCGTCCCCGATGGCGCCCTGCTCGACGATCTCCTCTCCGGGGGCGAACGTGCGCCATTCGCCCTGCTCCCGGAGCCTGCCGAGCTCGCTGCTGCCGAGGTTCCCGAAGCACGGCTGGGCCCGCAGCTCCGAGAGCTCCTGCAGCGTCGGGGCGAAGGACGGCAGGCGAAGGTGGTCGACGAGGAGGCGTTCGAACGTCCCTCGATCCACCTCGAAGAGCTCGGACTCCGCCAAGGACCGGACGGTGGCGGTGCGGGAAGAGCCCGTGGCCAGCGCGAGCTCCCCGAACGACTCCCCCGGCCCGAGGAGCCGGATCTGGTGCTCACCGCCGGTGTCCACCTCCTCCTCCACCACCTCAAGCGCCCCTCTCCGGACGACGTAGAAGGCCTCAGGCCGCTCGCCTTGCCGGAAGACGGGCTGGCCTGCCGACAAGGTCCGGAGTCGCACCCGGCCGGCCAGCTCGTTCAGCATGTCCACCGGGACTTCTTCGAACAGCGGCAGCGCGTCGATCGCCTCCGCCGCCTCGACGCGCCAGCCTCGCTCGAGTCGGAACCGGACCCGTCGCACGACCGCCCGGATCCGTCGGAGGACCGACCGGACCACCTCGATGGCGCCGCGGATCACCGGTCCGGCGATGAACACGGCCAGGAGCACGAGGAGGAGCCGGGTCACCGGGCCCTCGTTCCACAGGCGCGACACCAGGCCTCCGAACACGGTCCGCCAGTAGAAGTAGGCCGTGTAGAAGGAGAAGACCGTGAAGGCGAGCCCGAGGAGGGCGTACACGCCGAGCCCCACCTCCTGCTTCGAGAGCCGCTCGCGGGCCCGGAGCTTCTGGAACATGTCGTGGCGCATGAAGGCGAGCGAGCGCTGGCGAAGGTCCGGCACCTCGATCAGATCCGCCAGGATGTAGTAGCCGTCCAGCTCGAGCATCGGGATCAGGTTCATCATCACCACGAGGTAGTTCAGAACCGCGTAGCGGTACAGCGTCTCGGAGAGCAGCCATCCCGGGAAGGCCCAGGCCACGATCGACGATCCGGCGGCCACCAGGAGCTGGGCGTAAGGACCGGCGAACGACTCCAAGATCTGCTGGTGACGATCCATCATCATGCCGTCGGAGCTGTCCACGAAGAACGCGGGGGACCCGAAGTAGATCTGGAACCCCGCGCTCCGGATGTGCCGGCCGTTGTGCGCGATCACCAGGGCATGGCCGACCTCGTGGGCGAAGACCATGAAGTAATCGAGCGCCAGCAGCACGAGGAAGCCGATGGCCAGCGACTGGCCGGTGAGCGTGAACCGGTCCGAGCGGGCCAGCGTCAAGAACGCGAGGAACCCGGCCACCGCGAAGATCACGCTCGGCGCGGCCACCCACCATCGGAAGAAGATCTTCAGTCCCCGGCGGTAGAGCCACTGGATCAGCCGGTCTGCGTCCTTCCACTCGATGGACAGCGTCCTGACGAACCCACGGGCCTTCTGGCGGCGCTCGCTCACCGGATCGAGAGCACGACCGACGAGAGCCTCGACGTTGCGGTAGGCAACGTCGAGGAAGTTGCCCTCGTACAACAAGCGAACGAGGTCGGAAACGGCCGAGACGTCCAGGTCGCCCGAGTCCCTGAACTCCTGGAGGACGATCTCCTTCACCGTTCTGGTCCCGTCCATGAGCTCCAGGATCCGCCTGTCCGACGCCTGCAGACGGTAGTGAAGGAGGTCCCGCGGGTTCGCGATCATGAGGTAGCTGTTCCCCCATCGAAGCGGGAACTCGCGGATCTCGATGTCGTCCGCCAGTTTGGGTCGGAAGCTCGCCGGATCGAGCCGGTGCTCGAGCGCTCCCCACACGCCGCGGTCGGCCGCGGGGGCGGGCTGCGTGCCCAGGCAGTCGTCCAGCGCCTGCCACACTCCCCGGGCGGGAACGGTCACGGGCTCGAGGGCTCCTGCGGACGCTCCTCCTGCATCCGCCGTTGGATGGCCGCGTACACCGATGGGCGGGCGGGCGGCCTCCGCTTCGAGGCGACCAGGTTCCCCAGGAACCCCCCGGCGAACAAGGCGATGGCGACGAAGGCCGCCATCTCGCCCCACGAGAACCCACCGGTCGATGCCGGCTTCGCGATCGCCCGCGCTACGGACGCCGACTGCCCGAAGTCGTCGGTCGCGGTTAGGCGGAAGCGTGCCGATGCGGGGATCGCCCGCACGACCGTCGTCCGAAGCCTCAGGATCAGATGAGCACCGCCCGTGGTCACGGTCACCCCGTCGCCGCCCAGCTGTAGGTAAGTGCCCGACGCCCTGGCTCCCGTGCCCACCACCAGGTCCTGTGTGTTCACGGTCACGAGGTTGTTCCCGATGTCGAAGGACAACCGGTCCTTCACCCCACCGGCCACCACCAGATCGACGTCGATCGTGTCGAGCCCCTGCCAGCCTCCGACCTGGATGGCATCGGCCTCGATCGTCAGCGTGCCGCCGGCTGCCGGGCTTCCCGAGACCCGGCCCGTGATGGTTGGGCCCTCCTGAGCGGCCCCAGCCGGGGCGGCAAGGAAGACGGCGGAGAGGAGGATCGCGCCGAAGACCACCCATCGGGACCGATCGAGACGGAAGACCATCGCGGGGCATCTTCACGCTCGGAAAGCGTTCCTGCAAGGTGACGGCGAGCACCCTTCCGAGGTGTCGGACCTCATGCGGGTCCGGTGAGCCGCGTCACCGCGGCGCTGTCGGGCCCCGTCTACCGTTTCATCGCACGACGAGGGGATCAGGAGGAGGGGCGTCATGGTCACCGGAGACATCGCCAGATACCAGATCCAGGATCGGATCCGTGAGGCGGACGCCTACCGCAGGTCCAGGAGGGCCGCCGGCGCCCCACGAGGGCAGGTTCGCCGAGTCCTCCGAGCCGTGGCCTCCGCCGTCCGGCCGATCCGGCGGCAACCGTTCACCCCACCGACATCGGATCGTCGCCTGACGGTCGCCACCCGGGTCTAGGGTCGGGAACGCCCGGAGGCACGCGCCCCTGCGTCGCGGGGAGCCGGTCCGTCACCCGGCTTCCCCGCGCCCCCTCTCTCAGGGTGTCAGGACAGGCTGCCGATCACGGACCGAAGGGTGGACTCCGCGATCTCGCCGGTGGCCGCCTGGACCACCGTCCCGTCGCCGTTCACGAAGTAGACCGTGGGGAAGTACTGGATGCCGAACATCTGGGCCAGCGTGCCCGCCTTGTCGTCCACGGCCACCGGGAACGTCAGGCCATGGTCGGCCAGGTATCCGTTCGCGGTCGGCCCGGGCTCCTGGCCGATCGCCGTCACGACCGTCATCAGATCCACGTTCGGGTAGTCCTGCATCACGCGTGCCAGCTTCGGCAGCTCCACCTGGCAGTGCGGGCACCACGGCGCCCAGATCGAGAGCACCGTCGGCGTGCCCGGCTTCCAGTCGATCCGCTCCCGCTGGACGGCGAGCTTCCCGTCTGCCCCGGCCGCCATCCGGAAGCCGGGTGCCGAGAACAGGGGCGCGGTGTCCCCCCTGGCCAGCATCGCGGACCGGGCGGGGCCCGCCTCGATCTGGCCCGAAGCGGAGGGCTCGATCGCCGAGCCGCCGGAGTTGCCTGAGCTGCCGCTCAGCATGACGACGAGGACCAGCACCAGCACGGCCACCACGCCAACCCCCCCGAGGCCGTACTGGAGGTTGCGGCGCTGCCGGCGTCGGCGCTCCGCGGTCGCGCGGGCCTCGGCGGCCACCCGCTTACGTTCCCGCTTCGTGATCGCGGCGTTCGACATCGGTCCGCATCCTCCGTTGCCGTTCGTTCGAGCCCGTTCGGCCGGGCCCACGTTCGCGTTCCATCGTCCCATCGCGTGGCCAGAGGACCCGGGCCGTTCGGCCCGTTGGACCTGGGACGGGCGGCCGGAGAACGTCGAAGAGGTGGTCCCGCCTACAGGTTGTGGATCTCGAGCTCGGGGACCGGCTCCGGCAGCTCGATCCCCAGCACCCGCGCGTAGAAGGCGAGCTCGGCTTCCAGGGAACGCTGGATGTTCTCAGCCTTGCGGAACCCGTGCTGCTCGCCCTCGAAGGCAAGGTAGGCGTAGGGGAGCCCCCGCGCCTGCATCCCGTGGACCATGGCTTCGGCCTGGTCGGGGGGCACGACCTCGTCCTCGAGTCCCTGCAGGATCAAGAGCGGCCGCGCGAGCAGGTCGAACGAGTGGATGGGCGATCGCGCTCGCCACAGGTCGATCGCCTCCGGCCACGGGCCCACGAGGTTGTCCGTGTACCGCAGCTCGAACTTGTGGGTGGAATCGGCGAACGGCTCCAGGTCCACCAGTCCGAAGTAGCTGGCGCCGGCGGCGAACTCGTCGTGCCAGGTGAGCGCGCAGACCGTCGTGTAGCCGCCCGCGCTGCCGCCGCGGATCAGCAGCCGCTCGGCGTCGGCCTCGCCGCGCTCCACCAGGAAGCGCGCCGCGGCGACGGCGTCGTGCACGTCGACCACACCCCACTGGCCGTACAGGCGCTCCCGATAGTCGCGGCCGTAGCCGGTACTGCCCCCGTAGTTCACGTCCAGGACGGCGAAGCCCCGGCTGGTCCAGAACTGCTTCATGAGCGAGAACTCGGGCGTGGACTCGGAGGTCGGGCCCCCGTGGACGTGGACGATCAGCGGCGGGCGCTCGCCCGCGGGCGCGGTGAAGTCGGGGCTGGCCGGCGGATAGTGGTAAGCGTGAGCGGTCACGCCCCCTTCGGTCGAGAACTCGATCGGCAGGGGCACCGAGAAGTAGGCCGGGTCGAGCTCGGTGCGTTCGCTCTCGCGCAGCACCTCCACGCCGCGCGAGACGAAGTCGAGCGCCACGACCTGGTGCGGGGTCGCCGGGCCGCCTCCCACGAAGACCAACTGCATGCCGGTGGCTCGGACGTAGGGGGGGTCGAAGCACGAGAACGGAACGTCGAGGTCCACCAACTCGCCCGAGACCGGGTCGAGGACCGAGAGGTGGTGCACCCCATCCTGCCGGTAAAGGAGCGCGATCCTGCCGTCGGACAGGAACGCGTAGGAGGAGTAGCCGAACTCCCACATCGGCACACCGAACTCCGCAGCCATGGGCACGAGGTTCTCCGCCACTTCCTCCCGGAGGCGGTAGAGGTTCCACCACCCGGTGCGGTCCGAGACGAAGTGGAGGACGCCGTCGGGACTCCACTCCGGCTGGAAGATCGACTCCCGCCGACCTCCCGCAACCGTGCGCTCATCTGACAGCGAACCGTCGTCGCCGAACGTCGCCACGTGCAGCTCCGTGTCGTCCCACGGCATGTTCGGGTGGTCCCACTCGACCCAGGCAAGGCTCGAGCCGTCGGGCGCGATGCGGGGGAACGCGTAGAAATCCCGGCCAGAGGCGAGCACGTGCGGTGCGCCGGACCCGTCGGCGGGGACGGCCACCAATTCGTTGATCGTGTCGTCGCCCTCGTGCCGTTCGCGAACGCTGACGATCCTGCGGCCGTCGGGCGTGATCCGGCCATCCGCGTACCTGATGGAGCCGGGCGCCGGCGGTGCCGGGGTGACCGGCCGAGGCTCGCCGGCCACTTCCTGGCGGTACAGACGCTGGTCCGCGAAGTTCGAGAACCAGACCGTTGCCTCGTGGACCAGGTAGGAGCCGCCCCCGTACTCGTGCACCTTCGTCCGGACGTCGAAGTCGGGGGGTGTGAGGTCCACCGGCGAGCCGAACGGATCGCCCCGCACCACGACGTTCCGACCCCCCTCGTCGGGACGGAGCTCCAGCCAGTAGAAGCCGTCGGAGGTCGCCCACGGCTCGTACAGCACCACACCGGCCTTCGCCACCAGGTCGGCCCCGATCGGCGAACGCCAGGAGCCGTAGGGGGCGACCCCTGGGGTCACCTCACCGCCTCCCCACCACGACCCGCGTGACCTTGAGCTCGCCCCCCTTGGTGCTGCGGACGTCCCGGAATCCATTGCGGCGCAGCAGAGACGCGACCGACCGCGCACGGTCGGGACTCACCTCGACCAGCAGCCAACCGCCTCTGCGGAGCCACTCGTGCGAGCTTGCCGCCGTGCGCTCGACCAGTCCGAGCCCGTCCACGCTGTTGTCGGTGAGCGTGTGCGCGGGCTCGAACTTCCGGATCTCGTCGGGCAGCTCGCGCATCTCCCGCTTCGCCACGTACGGGGGATGGAGCGTGATGACGTCGACGGCACCCCGCAGCTTCGTCGGAAGCCCATCGAACAGGTCACCCTTCACGAACGTCGCACGCAGCCGCAGCCGCTCGGCGTTCGCCCTCGCGACCCGGATCGCGGTGCCGGAGACGTCGGTCCCGTAGACGCGGACGCGCGTGGTCTCGTTCGCCACCGCGAGGGCCACGGTGCCCCCTCCCGTGGCCAGGTCCACCGCCACGGCTCGCGTCCGTCGCCGGAGGCGCCGGATGGCCTGCTCGGCGAGGAACTCGGTGGAGTCCCTCGGCACGAACACTCCCGGCTTGGAGACGAGATGCAGCCCCCGGAACTCCGTGTAGCCCTTGATGTGCTGCACCGGCTCACCCTCCGCGTGCCGAGCGATCATGCGCTCGAACCGGCGGCGGGCGGCCGGTGGCACGTCCACCTCTGGATCCACCTCGTCCACGCCCATGGCGTGGGCGAGCAGATCCTCGGATTCGATCTGTTCGCGATCCTTCTGCCAATGATCGATCGCGGACGACGCCTTCAGCGTCCCAACGGCTTGCTGCAAGAGCTCGGTGGCCTTCATCGCGGACGCATCCTACCGGCGCCGGGCGTAAGCTGGCCGCGTGGATGTCCGCGACTCCCCCGACGAGGCGGCCTTCCGCGTGCGGCTGCGAACCTGGTTGGCCGAGAACCTGCCGGAGGGATGGGGGACGCCTGGCTTCGCCGAGCCGGCGGGACCCGAAGGGCTCGCCTTCCGCAAGGACTGGTCGCGCCGGTTGTACGAGGCGGGATTCATCGGGCTCATCTGGCCGAGGGCCTATGGCGGCTTCGAGGCGCCCATCACGCACCAGGCCATCCTCATGGAGGAGCTCGGGCGGGCGGGTGCGCCCGACCACGCCTCGCCCATAGGACTGGGGATGGCGGGTCCGGCCATCCTCGCCCACGGCACCGAGGAACAGAGGCGCCGGTACCTTCCGAGGATCCTGACGGGCGAAGAGGTGTGGTGCCAGGGCTTCTCCGAGCCGGAGGCGGGTTCCGACCTGGCGTCGCTGCGGACCCGCGCCGAGATCGACGGGGACGACTATGTGATCACCGGCCAGAAGGTGTGGTCCTCGTTCGCACACGATGCCGATCAGTGCATCTTGCTGGCCCGCACCGACACGGCCGCAGAGCGGCACGCCGGTCTCACGTACTTCATCCTTCCGATGCACGCGCGGGGCGTGGAGGTGCGCCCCCTCACGCAGATCACAGGCGAGGCCGAGTTCAATGAGATCTTCCTCGACGGCGTGCGCGTCCCGGCGGCGAACGTCGTCGGCGAGCCGGGGCAGGGGTGGACCGTCGCCGTCACGACGTTGATGCACGAGCGTGCGAACCTCGCTGTCATGCTCACGGTCCGGCTCGACCACGCCCTGAACCGCCTGATCGCGCTGGCCCGGAGCACGCGGCGTGGAGGCCGGCGCGCCGCCGACGACCCGATGGTCCGGGATCGGATCGCGGCTCTGTGGACCGACATCCAGGCCTTGCGCGTCACGAACGCCCGGGCGATGGAGACGATCGCGTCCGCGGGCGTCCCGGGACCGGAGGGGTCGATCGTGAAGCTCGTCTGGGCCGATGCGAACCAGCGCCTCACGAAGCTCGCCTTGGATATCGAGGGGCCGTACGCGATCCTGTCCGGCGGCGAGCACGCGATCCAGGACGGGCTCTGGCAGCGTCTGCAGCTCCGCAGCCGGGGCAACTCGATCGAGGGCGGCACCTCCGAGATCCTGCGCGACGTGATCGCCGAGCGCATCCTCGGCCTGCCGAGGAGCCGATGAACCTCACCGAGACCCAGGACCAGCGCGCCCTCCGGGACCAGGCTCGAGGGTTCCTCGAGCGGCGGTATCCGATCTCGCGTGTGGCCGCGCTCGCCGACGGGGACGGCTTCCCCCGGCAGGGGTGGGAGGAGATCGCCGAGCTCGGGTGGACGGCCATCGGGGTCTCGGAGGGATCCGGGGGGGCAGGGCTCGGGTTCGCCGAGGAGGCCGTGCTGGCCGAAGAGCTGGGGCGTGCGCTGTTCCCGGGCCCGTTCCTCGCGACCGTGATCCTCGCGCTGCCCGCCCTCGCGGCCGACCTCGAGCTGCAGAAGGAGGTCGCCTTCGGCAGGGCCCCGGCAACGCTCGCCTGGGCGGGCCCCGACGGCGCGTTCGAAACCGACCGGTTCCCGGTGGGCGTGGGTCGGGGAGCCCGGCGACATCACCTCTACGGGTCGACATGGTTCGTTCCGGATCTGGCCCTGGCCGAGATCGCGGTCGTCGCCGGGGAGGGCTCTCAAGGGCCCGGAGTCTGGGGCGTCCGCCTGGGCGGTGACGGCGTCTCCAGGCGGGACCTGCCGACCATCGACGCCACCCGGCGCCTCGGCGCACTGTTCCTCGAGGGCGCGGAAGGGACCCTGCTGGCCGAGGGCGAGGCGGCGGTCGAGCTGCTCGACCGGATCCGAGACCGAGTCCTTGCCGCGCTCGCGATGGAGGCGGTGGGGGTCGCGTCGACTGCGCTCGAGATGGCCGTGCAGCATGCACGGACGCGGGCGCAGTTCGGGCGGCCCATCGGCGCCTTCCAGGCCGTCTCGCAGCAGCTGGCCGAGGCCTACGTGGAGGTGGAGAGCGCCCGCTCGCTGTCGCTGTGGGCGGCCGCCGAGGTTGCGTCAGGGCACGGCGACCGGTACCGGGTGGCCGCCGCTGCGAAGGCGTTCGCAACGGAGGCGGCGGTCCGCACCTGCGAGCGGGCCATCCAGGTACACGGCGGCATGGGATTCACGTGGGAGCACCCGTTGCACCGCTTCTACCGGCGGGCCGAGTGGATCCTCGCCTTCATGGATCGGCCCACGGGACTCCGGGAACGCGTTGCCGCCTCCCTTCTGGATCCGGCCGAGGTGTCCGAGGGCGACGGCTAGAATCGCGGACGAGATGCCCCGAACCTCTCCTTCTTCCTCGTCCTCCGGCGCAGCTCGGCGCCGGCGCAAGACGCCCGACCAGGTTCGCCTGACCGCCGATCGCATCGTCGTGCAGCATCCCGAGAACGGAGAGCGAACATCCCGGGGTGGGCTCCTGATCCCGGCCACCGCCGCCCCCGCGCCGAGGCGATGCCTCTGGTCCGAGGTCGTGCTCGTAGGACCCGACGTCCGCGGCGTGAAGGTCGGAGATCGCGTGTTGTTCCTGCCGCAGGCCGGCCTCGAGATCGAGCTGGAGGGGCGGGACTTCCTGCTGCTCCGCGAGCGCGACGTCCAGGCCGTTGCCTCGCCCGGCGAGGGCCCGGAGCGCCCGCCCGGCCAGTACCTCTAGGCGCGGCGCCGCAGAAGCTGGCAGACGTTGAGCACGGCGGCCGGCTCAGCCCGTGAGCACCCGGAGGTGGACCCGGCGGCGGTCGTTCTCCCGATTCGGGTCGATCACGACGATGCTCTGCCACGTGCCGAGGCCCAGCCGGCCGCGGTCCAGCGGCAGCGTGAGGGAGGACGCCACGATCACGGGCAGGAGGTGATCACCCCCGTGTCCCACGGAGCCGTGTCGGTGCGCCCACCGGTCGTCCCTGGGCAGCAGGCGCTCGAGCAGTTCCTCCAGATCAGCCTCCGAGCCCGAACCCGTCTCCATGAGCGCCAGCCCCGCGGTGGCGTGCGGCAGGAACACGTGCACGATCCCGCTCTCTCCGGCCTCTGCGGCGAACCCCCGGACCCGGTCGGTGATGTCGACGACCCGTCTGCCGCTCGTGTCGATCTCGAACTCCGTCACTCGCACGCGTCTTGCCTCTCACTCGTCGCGATCCGGCTCGGTAGCGGGGTTGCCAACGCTGTCATCCGGCTCCCCGGATCCAGCCTGGACGGGACCGGCCGGGGGCGGTGGGGGCGGCTGCTCCGCGCTCCAGGAGGCCCTCCCAGGCTCCGGCGGCGACGGGACCGACCATCCGGCGAGGCCGGCACCCGGTCCGACCTCGGTCGCTGCGACCGGCCTGCGTGACGCCATCTCGGCCATCACGGCTGCCAGCAGGCCGATGAAGCCCCCGGCGATCACGAGGTAGAGCCCGATCTCCAGGCTCACGGACAGGACCCCGGCGTCGATCGTGGTCTGCACCGCGTCGCGCGCTGCCGCGATCGGCACGCCGAGTTCCTTCGCGATCTCCTTGGCGGCCCCGTCGATCACCTGGTCCTGGGCCGTGAGCGCCGTGTAGATGCCCACGCCGGCCGCCAGGAGCCCGCCCACCACGGCCGGTACCCGGAGGTTGACAACCCCCGAGCCCACCACCGCGGCGACCCCCGTGAATAGCAGGATCCCGCCACCCACCAGCGTGACCTTGCCCTCCCATCCGTCGAGGCCCTTGGCCGACACGCTGAACGCACCCGCGCTGGCGCTGGCCCATGTAAGGATGGAACCCAGCACAGCGAGGGCACCGCCCGCGATGGCCAGGACGGCCGCGGCCGATGAACGGGACCCCTCCACCTGCCTCATCGATCGCTCCTTCCTCTCGACCTGCAGTGTTCCATCCACGGTCGACCTGGTCGAGCGTATCCTGCCCTTGGCCGTCCATCTCGACGAGGAGGAACGAATGGAGATCGACCCGGTCTGCGGCATGGAGGTCGACCCCGCAAGCGCGGAGTGGACGTACGAGCACGAGGGCAAGACGTACTACTTCTGCTCCAAGGGGTGCATGGAGGACTTCATGGAGGCCCCGGCGTCCTACGTGAGCTGACCGCTCAGATCTCCCGATCCGCGAGCAGGCGTGCAGCGGTCCACAGGGCGGCTGCCGTGGCGGCAACCGAGACCCCGGCCGCGCGCAGGAAGGAGGCCGCGGACCCTCCCTCGACCAGCGCGACGGGCGCACCCACCAGCTCGCTCGGCAGCCACGGCTTCACCACGCCGATCTGGCCGAGGATCGGGAGCGCGATCAGGAAGGCCAACGCCAGCCCCACCACCCCCACGACGCTCCTGGCCAGGCCTGCGCTCAGGGCCACCACCGCCACGGCGAAGGCGAGGTACAGCGACCCGTACACCAGGCCTGCGAGCATGCCGGGCACGTCGACCGGGCCGATGAGGATCACCGTCTCGTACCAGGCGGCGAGCATCCCCAGGACGAACGCGGCCGCCGCGGCGAGCGCGTTCACGGTGGACTTCGGCAGGACGATCTGTCCCATCCAGAGGACGCGGGTACGCAGGAACGCGGCCCATTCGGGGCGCGCGTCGAAGCCGAGGGACCCCGCGGCAACGACCACCGCGACGAGCAGCCCGATCTGGCTCGCGTTGCTCACGTACGACCCGATCGCCTGACCCACCGATGGCGGTGGCGCGATCACCTTGATCCCGCCGCCGACGTTTCGGAAGATCACGTCCTGGTACTTCGTGAGGATCGACCCCAGGAACCCGAACAGCACGTAAGCCACGCCCAGGCCGATCCATCGCCGCGTCCGGAACAGCCGGTACCACTCGAGCCGCCAGATGCTCACGAGGTGATCTCCAGGAACACCGACTCCAGATCCGCGGCCACCGGCTCCACGCTCACCACACGGGCCCCGACGGCCGCAAGGGTCGAAACCAGCCCGGTCTCGGCCGCGGCGACCTGAGACACCTCCACCTTGATCTCGTCGCGGCCCTCCTCCGTCACGCCCACGACCCACGACTCGGCGCGGAGCGACCGGATGACCGGCTCTGGCGCAGAGCGGAGCCGGACGAGGTAGGCGGGTTTCACGTGGTCCTCCAGCAGCCGATCCAGTGGCCCCTGGTAGAGCAGGTTCCCCTCGCGCAGGACACCGACCGTGTCACAGACGCGCTGGACGTCGGCCAAGATATGGCTTGAGAACAGGACGGTGGCCCGCCGCCCCAGGCGGCTCACCAGCTCCAGCACCTCGTGGCGGCCGAGGGGATCCAGGGCCGAGCACGGTTCGTCCAGCATGAGGAGATCCGGTCCGCTCACGATCGTGGCGGCGATCCCCAACCTCTGCAGCATCCCCCGGGAGAACCCGCCCACCCGCCGGGCGGCCACGTCCGCCAGCCCGGCCTCGGCGAGCGCCTCCTCGACCGCCGCCAGCGGGACCTCGGGGGCCGTGAGAGCCCGCGCCAGGTCGACCACTTCCCGGGCGGTGATCCAGGGGTCGAACCGCGGCGTGTCGGGCATCACCGCGACGCGACGCCGCGGCGTAGCGATCTCCACGGCACCGGACGACGCCCGGCGGAGCCCGGCCAGGATGCCGAGCAGCGTGCTCTTGCCGGCGCCGTTGGGGCCGACCAGGCCGTACACACTCCCCTCCGCGACCTCCAGGGAAACGGCGTCGAGAGCGACGGTGGATCCGTAGACCTTGCGCAGCCCTTCCGTGCGCACGACCACCGTCACCGCGGCAGCCGTCCCACGATGAGGTAGGCGATCCCCCCCAGGGGGTTCGCGAACACGATGAGCAGGGCCCACGCCCACGTCGGCAGGTTCTGGACCTCGGACCTGGTCAGGTCGACCAGGCAATAGATCTCGAAGACGAGGGCCACCACGAGGATCGGCGCGAGCGCCGCCCACGGGACCCCGGCAAGGAGGAGGTTCTTCACGGTCGATGAAGCCTAGCCAACGCAGACGGCGCCGGCGCGAGATGGGCGGCGTCGTGCCATCCTTGACGATTACGTGTAATGGTGTAATCCTTGGCGCATGGACGGATCGTGGAGCGTTTCGAACGAGGAGCTGGCCGGCTGGTTCGCGGGCAGACTTCCCTCGGACTGGTTCGCGGGGTCCCCCGATGTCTCCTCAGACAGGGAGGAGATCCTCGTGGTGGGTACGCTCTCGGACCCGGAGCTTCCCGAGGGCGCCGGAGCGGAGGCGGTCGCGGCCGCCAGGACCGCTCGCATCCAGGGATTCCGGGAGGACACGCGGGAACGGCGGATCCGCATCGCCGCCGAGGCGGAGCGCTGGTTCGGTCGCAAGGTCTCGTGGGGAGCGCAGTGCGGCGATGTGCGGCAGCTCTTCACCACGCTCTCGATCCCGGCGATGACCCGCCTGCGGATGCCCGAGCGCCGGGTGCTGGACACCCTCGTCGACGCCGGCGTGGCCCGCTCGCGGAGCCACGCCGTGGCCTGGTGCGTGCACCTCGTGGCGGAACGTCAGGAGGATTGGCTGAAGGACCTCCGCGAGGCCCTGGCGCACGTGGAGAAGGTTCGGCACGAGGGCCCGAAGGACTGAGGCCGTGAGCCTGAGCCGGCGGCCGGGACGCGCCGGCTAGCCCTGTCCCAGCCCCATCCGGTACAAGCGCCGCCCGTGCTGGTGGTCGTGGAGGGCGACCTCCTCGACCCCGTTCGCGTAGAGGTCCGGCCAGCATCCGCTCATCCACTCCTCGGCCGATTCGGCATCTTCGAAGCGGTGGGACACGCCGATCTCCTGGCCCGAACGGTCGTGATAGGTCCAGCCGTACATCAACGGATCGCCTCCAGCGTCCCCGGCACGGCCCAGAAGCCTACCGCACGCACGACGTCGGCCCTCCGTGCGGCCCCCGGTCGGCCGACTCAAGGACCGGCGCCGACCGGCCGAGGCAGGAACCATGAGACCGTCGCGGCCCCTGCGGCGCCTCGTCGCGCTGTCTTCCGCCCTGGCCTGCCTGCTGGCGCTCCAGACGGGGACCGCTGGCGCCGGTGCTCCATCGCGGCCGCCCGGACTGGCCGCCGGAGACCGCGACGCCGGCATCCCGTCGCTCGCGCGCGCGCCCGCCCCCGTGCCGACGAACGGGATCGTCTGGTCCGACGTCGACCGGAAGTCCTGGGTCGCCACTGCCATCGACTACGTCGGCGCCGCGAACCCGTGGATGCTCGACTACCGTCCCGCCGAGGACGGCACGTACCCGTTCCGGCCCGACCGGCCGGAGCGCCGGTCGCTGTTCGCTCGCTCTCTCGTGCGCGCCTTCGCCCCAGGCGAGATGCCGGACCCGGCCATCGTGTTCCCCGACCTGCCGGGAGCGACCGGCTTCGCCCGGTTCGCGAACGTCGCCGTGAAGCTCGGCTGGATGCAGGTGGACGCCGACGGGAACTTCCTGCCGAGTGAGCCGGTGACCCCGCGGATGGTCCACCGGGCCGTGGTGCTCGCGCTCGGGCTCGGGGACCTTGCCGCGGGGGCCGACCAGATCCACCTCGTGAACGGCACCACGTTCCAGATGCCGGCCGATTTCGGCACGCTCCTCGTCGGCATGCGTATCGGCCTTCGCTACAACCACGGCGACGAGGCCCTGGACGTGGGACCGGACACCCCCCTCTCCCGGGCCGAAGTGGCCTGGTCGCTGTACCGGGCGGCCACCATGCCGTCGTGGATGCCCTCGTCCCTCGCCGGCTACTCGACCATCACGCTGCCGAACCTCGGACCGGCGAAGCAGCGGATCGTGCAGTTCGCCATCGACTACGTGGGGTACCCCTACGTGTACGGGGGCGACTGGTACGAGGCGTCGCCCTCCGAGTACTGCTGCGGCACCCAGCCGACCGGTGGCTTCGACTGTTCGGGGCTGGCCTGGTGGGTGATCAAGGCCGCCGAAGGGGGTTGGAGCAACCAGCCCCCACGGGAGTACCTGGGCTGGTCGCTGCTACAACGCACGTCGGCGCAGATGGCCTCCACCGGCACGAAGATCCCGACGTACCGTGAGCTCCGCTCGGGCGACCTGATGTTCTACGACGGGAACGACGATGGCATCGTGGACCACGTCGACGTATACGTCGGCCGCGGGTGGGCGGTGGACTCGTCGAGCAGCGTCGGCGGCGTCACCATCATGTGGGTGGGCTCGGGCTGGTACCGCGATCACTTCGTGTGGGGCCGCCGGGTGCTCGGCACCACGCCGGCCTAGCCGCCGAGACCCTCGTACTCCGCGGTGCCAAGCTCTCGCTCCAGGGCAGCCCGCTCCTCGTCGTTCAGGGCTCGGGACCGTCCCGTGTGCGGGTCTCGCGGCACGATCACCGACTCGGCCTCCGCCGAGACCGCCCCACCCGGCGTGCGGACCTGCTCGCGGGTGCGGACGCTCGCCCGGCCGATCTGGTCGAGGGAACATCGCACCAGGACCTCGCCGTCGTCCTGCTTCAGCTCGGCCCGGAAGTCGATGGCAACCCGGGCCAGCACGAAGTCCCAGGTGTCGGTGACCGGCCCGAGCACCTTCTGGACCCAGGCGTCGCGAGCCTGCTCCAGGTAGTTCAGGTACACGGCGTTGTTCACGTGGCCGTAGGCGTCCATGTCGCGCCATCGGATCTGGAGCCGGACCTCGAGCACTCAGCCCTCGATCCGATCGACCTGGATGCCTTGGTCGGTCAGCCACGCCACCGCGCGGGCCACCGCCTCATCGGCGCCCTCCACCTCTACGATCACCCAGGCCTGGTGCTCCTCGATGTTCGCCCGGCGGATGTTCGTCACCAGGTCGAACTCGCGACCCACGCGGTGGATCACGGGCTCGTTGATGAGATGCTCGGGGAAGGTGAGGTGGAACCGAGCCTTCGTCACGGGGTGGCCTCCGGGTTCATGCTCCCCGATCGGAACCCCTCGAGATCGAGCGTGACGAACCGGTAGCCCAGCGCCTTCAGTCCCTCCACCACCCGTTCCCGAACGCCCGGCTCGGCCAGCCGCGCCAGATCCGGCAGCTCCACCTCGATCCGAACGACCTCGCCGTGGACCCGCACGCGGCACTGGCGGAACCCGAGGTCCCTCAGCAGCCGCTCGGCCCGCCCGACCCGTGAGAGCTTCTCCACGTCGATCATCATGCCGAACGCGATCCGCGATGACAGGCACGCCGATGCCGGCTTGTCCCACGTGGGCAGGCCCAGCTCCCGGGCGGCCACCCGGACCTCCGCCTTGGTGAATCCCATCTCCACGAGGGGATGCCGGACGCCCTGCTCCTCGGCCGCCGCCAGTCCGGGCCGGTAGTCGCCCAGGTCGTCGAGGTTCGCGCCCGAGACCACGCGCGCGCCCCCCGCTTCCTCCGCCACCCTGCCGAGCACGGCGTAGAGCTCGGTCTTGCAGTGGTAACAGCGGTCCGGTCCGTTCGCCAGGTACTCGGGCTTCTCGATCTCCCGGGTTCGGACCGTCCGATGCCGGATGCCCAGCTCGGCGGCCACTCGCCGTGCCTCCCCCGCCTCCCCCGGCGGGAGCGAGGGCGAGACCGCTGTGACCGCCAACGCCCGATCGCCGAGGGCCCGAGCCGCCACGGCCGCTACCAGGGTCGAGTCGGTCCCCCCCGAGTAGGCAACCACGACGCGCTCCGCGGCCCGGAGCCAGTCCTCCAGCGCCCCGACCTTCACCGAGATGGCGCTCGCGACCATGGGACGCGATTCTCCCACTCCTCGGCCACCACCACCGGCAACGGCCCGGGAATGGAAGCGGGCCCCGGGTTTTGTCTCCCGGGGCCCGCTTCGCCGGAGAGAGGGGGGCTCCTGCAGGTTCTTCGCCGGAGCCCCCATCAGGGTTCAGGTGCCGGTTGTTGCGGTTTCGTGAAGGGCTCAGAAGTCCATGTCGCCGCCGCCCGGCATGGCAGGCGCCTTCTCCTTCTCGGGCTTCTCCGCCACGACGGCCTCGGTGGTCAGGAACAGCGCGGCGATGGAAGCCGCGTTCTGCAGCGCCGACCGCGTGACCTTCGTGGGGTCGATGATCCCGGCCTTGTACATGTCCTCGTACTCGCCGGTGGCCGCGTTCAGGCCGAACCCCGGGTCGAGGTTCCGAACCTTCTCGACCACCACGCCGCCCTCGAGGCCGGCGTTCGCGGCGATCTGCTTCACCGGCTCCTCCAGAGCTCGGCGGACGATCAGGGCGCCGGTCATCTCGTCGCCCTCGAGGTCCACCTTGTCCAGGACGGCCTGCGCGTTCAGCAGAGCCACGCCGCCGCCGGGCACGACGCCCTCCTCGACGGCCGCCTTCGTGGACTGCACGGCGTCCTCGATGCGGTGCTTCTTCTCCTTGAGCTCGACCTCGGTGGCCGCCCCGACCTTGATCACCGCCACGCCCCCGGCCAGGCGCGCCAGGCGCTCCTGGAGCTTCTCGCGGTCGTAGTCGGAGTCGGACTTCTCGATCTCGCCCTTGATCTGGTTGATGCGGCCCTTGATGTCGTCTTCCTTGCCGGCGCCCTCGATGACCGTGGTGTCGTCCTTCGTGATGACGACCTTGCGGGCCTGGCCCAGCAGGTCCAGCGTGGCGTTCTCGAGCTTCAGGCCGACCTCCTCGGAGATGACCTGGCCGCCCGTGAGGATCGCGATGTCCTGGAGCATGGCCTTGCGGCGGTCTCCGAACCCGGGGGCCTTCACGGCCGCCGAGCGGAACGTGCCGCGGATCTTGTTGACGACCAAGGTGGAGAGGGCTTCGCCCTCGACGTCCTCCGCGATCACCAACAGCGGCTTGCCGGTCTGCATGACCTTCTCCAGGACCGGGAGCAGGTCCTTCACGGCGGAGATCTTCGAGTTCGCGATGAGGATGTACGGCTCCTCGATGACGGTCTCCATCCGCTCGGGGTCGGTGACGAAGTACGCGGAGATGTAGCCCTTGTCGAAGCGCATGCCCTCGACGAGCTCGAGCTCCATCCCGAAGGTGTTCGATTCCTCGACGGTGATGACGCCGTCCTTGCCCACCTTGTCGACGGCCTCGGCGATCTCCTCACCGATCTCGGGGTCCGCCGCGGAGATGGCACCGACGTGCGCGATGTCCTCCTTGGACTCGACCTCCTTGGACTGGTTCTTGATGGCCTCGACGGTGAGCTCGACGGCACGCTCCATGCCGCGCTTCAGCGCCATCGGGTTGGCGCCGGCCGCGACGTTGCGGAGGCCTTCCTTCACCATGGCCTGGGCCAGCACGGTCGCGGTCGTCGTGCCGTCGCCGGCCACGTCGTCGGTCTTCTTCGCGACCTCCTTGACGAGCTCAGCACCGATCTTCTCTATCGGGTCCTCGAGCTCGATCTCCTTGGCGATCGACACGCCGTCGTTCGTGATGGTGGGAGCGCCCCACTTCTTCTCGAGGACGACGTTGCGGCCCTTCGGCCCGAGCGTGATCCTCACGGCGTTCGCGAGTTGGTCCATCCCGCGCTCGAGAGCACGTCGCGCGTCCTCGTCGAAGCTGATGAGCTTCGGTGCCATCCCTGCCTCCTTCTGTCTTCCTGCGGCCCTGGGGCCACTGTCAGCCTTGGCTGCCGACTGCTAGCACTCGAGCCTCCCGAGTGCTAACGCATTGTAGCCGCTCTCGGGGGGGTGCTGGCAAGGGGGCCACCAGGGCCATCGAACCCGGGGAGTGGGGCAGGGCGAGGCGGGGGCCCTGGAAGTACGGCGAACGACGCATTCACGTTTCCGCGGGAACCGTCATAGGGTCACAAGGTCACCGTTCGGAGGAAGGAGAGCTGATGAAGCGACGAGTGTTCGGCCTGATCGTCGGCGTGGCGATGGTGGCTTTCCCCGCCCTCGTCCAGACCACCGGCGCCACGGCGCAGGTCGTCGGCACGGAGGCACTGGTATCCGAGGGGAGCCCAACCGGCCCGTTCTCGCAGAACAAGCAGAACGAGCCCGCGGTCGCCGTCGACGCACACAACCCGAGCGTCCTGGCAGCGGGCGCCAACGACAACATCGACATGGAGGCCTGCAACGCGGGTGACGACACCACGTGTCCGTTCACCGACGGCGTGGGCGGCTCGGGCGTGTACTTCTCGTTCGACTCGGGCAAGACGTGGACCCAACCCGAGTACACCGGCTACTCGGCCCGCGGATGCCTGGGGGTCGTGGGCCCCGACGCAGGATGCACGCCCGACCCCTCGGGAACGATCGGCACGCTGCCGAACTACTACGAGAACGGTCTCGTATCCGACGGCGACCCGGCCCTGGCGTTCGGACCGCAACCCGGCTCGGATGGCTCGTTCTCGTGGGACAACGGCTCGCGCCTGTATTACGCGAACCTCAGCTCGAACTTCCCGGGGACCCAGGCGTTCAAGGGGTTCGAGGCGGTCGCGGTCTCGCGGACCGATGACGTGGAGGCAGCCGCTTCCGGCGAAAACACTGCCTGGATGGACCCGGTAATCGTCACCAAGCAGTCGTCCACGACGTTCAGCGACAAGGAGCAGATCTGGGCCGACAACGCTTCGTCGAGCCCGTTCTTCGGCAACGTCTACGTGTGCCTGGCCTCCTTCCGCAGCCTCAGCAGCGGGAACGCGCTGCCGACGCCGCTGATCGTGGCCACGTCCTCGGACGGCGGTGACACGTGGACGGTCAAGCAGGTCACGGACGCCACGAACAACCCGTTCAACCCGAAGAAGGGGTTCGGGCGCTCTGGATGCACGATCCGTACCGACAGCAACGGCGTCGTCTACGTGATGGCGAACCAGTTCGCCGTGGGGACCCCCGGGAACGGCGCCCACATCCTGATCAGGTCCTTCAACGGCGGGAAGAACTGGACGCGGCCCGAGACCATCGCCCCGGCCACGGACACGTGCTTCTACGTGGACCCGGTGCTCGGCCGGTGCGTGATGGACGGCATCGCCGGTGCCCGCGACGACCTCTCCTCGTCCCCCAGCCTGGACATCGCGAACGGGGCCCCCGACGGGTCGGGGGCGACCGACGTCCTGTACGACACCTGGGTCGATGGCTCCTCGGGGAGCGCTGGACCGCCGGTGGACAACACCACGCAGATCAAGCTCATGTGGTCCGACAGCGGCGGCGATTCCTGGAGCGATCCCACCACCGTGCCGATCGCGTCGGGTGACCGCCCCTACTACGCGGCGGTCGCACTGTCCCCGGACGGTTCGGACGCGTACCTGGTCTACAACGCGTTCACCACGCCGTTCCAGGACAACACGAGCGATCCTCGAGGCCTCGTCGGGGTGGTCCTGCACGCGGATGTCGCGCCCGACGGCACGCCGTCGAACTGGACCGAGCTGCATCGCGGAGCGGTCGGCGACCCGCGGACCTCGAGCCAGAACAACCTGGTCGGGGAGTTCCTGGGCGATTACGTCTACGCGGCGGCCACGAACGACTTCGGGGTGGCCGTGTGGAACGACGTCCGGAACGGGGCAGACTGTCCCGCCATGGACACCTGGCGGGCGTTCTTGCGTGGGATCGGCTCGGAGGTGCCGACGCCGGCGCCCGAGCAGGACTGCCCGGCAACGTGGGGGAACACGGACATCTTCGGGTTCACCACCGCACCCTGAAGGTACGGTGACCGCGAAGGGCGCCCCACCTGGGGCGCCCTTCGCACGTCCGGGGGTGGTGGATCAGAACCCGGAGCTCACGACGCGGTCGATGGACACGTGGACCATGACGGTGTCCGCTTCACCGATCGTCGCGAGCGGCTCGTACTGCAGGTACTTCGCATACAGGAGGGACCGCCCGCGCTCCCATTCCGGACCGGGCTCCACGACGCGCGCCGTGCCCGAGACGATCACCTGCCGGAGCGCGTTCCACTCCTCGACGTAGTCGTCGAACACGAGGCTCACCCGCGAATCGCTCCGGACGTTCCGCACCTTGGCCGTGGCCTCCTCGGTGGCGAACACGATCGCGTCGCCGTCCAGGACGGGGCTGATCGGCACGACGTGAGGACCGCCCGGGCCCAAGGTGGCCACCCGGGCCACCCGGGACCAGCGCACGAACTCGCGTTCGGCCTCGGTGAGGGTGGACCTCACGACTCGGGCGCGCTTTCCGTGTCGACCATGTGGTGGATCTGGTCGACGATCTCGGCGTTCGCCAGGGTCGTGACGTCGCCGAGGGCACGGCCCTGGGCCACATCTCGGAGCAGGCGTCGCATGATCTTGCCCGAACGGGTCTTCGGCAGGTCGTCCGTGAAGATGATCCCGTGGGGCCGCGCGATCTTCCCGATCTTGCCCGAGACGTGTTCCCGCAACTCCTTGGCCACGGTCTCATCGCCTACGTATCCGTGCTTCAACGTCACGAACGCCACGATGGCCTCACCGACCAGTTCGTCGGGACGGGACACCACGGCCGCCTCGGCGACCTTCGGGTTGTCCACCAGAGCGCTCTCGATCTCGTAGGTGGACAGACGATGTCCCGCCACGTTCATCACGTCGTCGATCCGTCCCAGGAGCCAGTAGTAGCCGTCCTCGTCGCGCTTGGCGCCGTCGCCGGCCAGGTAGATCTTCGGACCGTACTTCCCGTAGTAGTTCGCCACGTACCGGTCCGGATCGCCCCAGATCGTGCGCAGCATGGCCGGCCAGGGATGCGTCAGCACGAGGTAGCCGCCGCCGCCGGGCGGGACCGAGTTCCCCTGCTCGTCGAACACGTCGGCCTGGACCCCCGGGAACGGCCACGTGGCCGAGCCAGGCTTCAGGGGCGTGACGCCGGGCAGCGGCGTGATCAGGATCATGCCCGTCTCGGTCTGCCACCAGGTGTCGACGATGGGGCACCGCTCGCCTCCGATGAACTTCCAGTACCAGACCCAGGCCTCGGGGTTGATCGGTTCGCCGACCGTTCCGAGGAGCCGCAACGACGAGAGGTCGTGGCTCTGCGGGTACTGGGTCCCCCAGCGCATGAAAGCGCGGATCGCCGTGGGCGCCGTGTACAGGATCGTGGCCTTGTAGCGCTCGGCGATCTGCCACAACCGATCCTTGTCCGGCCAGTCGGGGGCGCCCTCGTACATGATCCCCGTGGTGTGGTTCGCGAGCGGGCCGTAGACGATGTACGAGTGCCCCGTGACCCAGCCGATGTCCGCGGAGCACCAGAAGACGTCGTCGTCGTGGATGTCGAAGATCAGGCGATGGGTCGCGGAGACGCCGGTCAGGTAGCCGCCGGTCGTGTGAACGATGCCCTTGGGCTTGCCTGTCGTCCCGCTCGTGTAGAGGACGTACAGGATGTCCTCGGCGTCCATCTGCTCGGGTTCGCACTCGGCGGGCTGATCGGCGACCAGCTCGTGGTACCAGAGGTCGCGTCCCTCGGTGAACGGGTGCTCGCCGCCGGTCCGTCGCACGGTGATCACGTGCTCGATCGAGGGGCACTCCTTGAGCGCCTCGTCGGCGTTCGCCTTCAGCGGCACCAGGGAGCCCCGCCGGTAGCCGCCGTCCTGGGTGACCAGCACCTTGGCCTCGGCGTCGTTGATGCGATCGCGCAGCGCGTCCGATGAGAACCCGCCGAACACCACCGAGTGCGGCGCGCCGATCCGGGCACAGGCGAGCATGGCGATCGGGAGCTCGGGGATCATGCCGAGGTAGATCGCCACGCGGTCGCCCCGCCGGACCCCCAGCGACTTGAGGGCGTTCGCGAACCTGGAGACCTCGTCCAGCAGCTCGGCGTACGTGATGGTCCGCTGCTCGCCGGGCTCGCCCTCCCAGTAGTAGGCGATCTTGTCGCCGCCTCCGGCCTCGACGTGCCTGTCCAGGCAGTTGTAGGACGCGTTCAGGGTTCCCCCCTCGAACCACTTCACCCAGGGCGGCGTCCAGTCCAGGACCGATTCCCACTTCTTGAACCACGTGAGCCGCTCCGCCTGCTCGGCCCAGAACCCCTCATAGTCCTGCTCCGCCCGCTCGTAGACCGACCGGTCGCTGACGAGCGCTTTGGCCGTGAACTCTGCCGGCGGCTCGAAGACCCGGTCCTCGGAGAGGAGCGCGGAGATGTTCTGCTGGACGTCTGCCATAGCGGTCCTGCCCCCTCGTGTGGATGCTTCCCGCATGGTAATCCGGGCTTTCGGGGGACCGCACCCCGCCACCCGGCCCTGGAAGCTCCACCCGTCCGGCCTGGGCCGCACGGGTTGGGGTGCGCCGAGGTGCTTGCATCCGTGCACGCGAGGGGCCAGCATCGTGCCTACGGGGCCGCCGATAGAGGCGGCCTCGAGGGTTGTAGCGGCATGAAGTCATCGGGGAAGGGAGGCACCCGGGGTGGCCAAGTACGAGGCGTATTGCGTGAAATGCAGGGCCAAGCGTGAGTTCGAGGGTCAGGAGGTGACCCTGAAGAACGGCCGCAGGGCAGCTCAGGGCAACTGCCCGGTGTGCGGCACCAAGGTGATGCGGATCCTGGGGAAGGCGTCCTAGCAGCAGGCCCGCCCTTGCCCTCGACCGGGGAGGCGGCAACGTCGCACAGGCCGGCCACGGCCTCGCGGCGGACCCGGGGAGAGGGATCCCGCGCGGACACCAGCGCCAGGGCCCGAAGCGCCTCCCACCCTCCCCGGGCACCGATGGCTTCGACGGCCGCCATCCTGACCCACTCACGGGGATCCGCAAGCAGCCCCACCAAGTCCTTGGCAAGGCCCACGACCGGTGGGCCTACCGGCGGTGCTATGGTTCCCTCTTCTGGAGCGTTCTCGGCCTCTCCAGGCGTTCGCTCCTGCGCCGGCTGGATCTCCTCCGTCGTCGAAACCCGAACCGCGTCGACCGTGCCGCCCGCCGGCGCCTGGCCCATGCCGTTCGGACCACCCCTCGCCCGGTTCTGAGGAGGCACCCGACCGGCCCGACGGAGCTGATGCCTCGTGACCTGCACCCCCACGAGTGTGGTGAGCGCGACGGGGCCCGCGACGGCAGCCAACCCAGAACCCAACCTCGCTCGCTGCCGACATCGGTACGACCACCTCCCGCGCCCTCGACGAGGATAGGGAGCCGAAGCCCCGGGGATCAGTCCGGCCGGCCTATCCTCGAGCGCCCAGTCGGCGAAGGGTCTCCTCGGCCTTGGCCACCACCTCGCGCACCGGATCGGCGTGCAGCGTCCGCTCGACGGCCTAGGTCGAAGGGCGGCGGGAGGCGGCGCGAGCCGGCCGGTCAGTTCAGGCGGCTGAGGAGCTGTTCGGCGCTGAAGGTCGGAGGGGAGGAAGGGCCCATCCGGCGGTGACGCTGAACGAGATCCTCGACGGTAGTCTCCTCGAAGACGCGTTTGATCGCCCTGGCCACGTCCCCCCAGAACCCCTGGAGGCCGCACCGCGAGTCCTGGAAGCAGGTGTGGTCGGTGGGCTCGAGACAGAACATCGGGAACAGCTGACCCTCGATCGCATCGGCG
>DASWAT010000037.1:0-13422 GCA_036390995.1 Actinomycetota bacterium
CACGAAAGGAGCGTCCGCACCTTGCCCACGGGCCCGGACCGTAGCATCGGGGTCTGACAAGCTCGTCCGCTACCAGGTGCGTTCTCCGCGGAACTCGACGACGTAGGTCCACTCGCGACCCTCCCGGTGCTCGAACCGGACGAGCCGGCCCTCCTCGCCCCCCGGGAACAGCAGGGGCAGGCCTTCGTGCTCGGCGCCGGGCAGGAGCTCCTTCCGGATGCCCTCTTCCATCCGGAGGAAGGTCATGGGGTCGTCACCGGTGCGCTCGAGCGGTCCGCGCCATCCCTCCTCCTCCACCGGCCGGAAGCGTACGTACCGCGAAACCCCGTGGAGAAGGACCGGCTCACCAGGAGCCTTCCAGGCCCGGCCGAAGAACCGCCAGCGCTCGCCGTCCCGGGAGGTCTCAACCACCCAGCAGACCTCGCCTTCGGTCATCGGCCCCCTCCGATCCCCGAGCCCTCCGTCGCTGCCGGATACCGGAAGGCCCAGCAACCTCTCGGCTGCTGGGCCCCGGTCTTGAAGTGGAGCGGTCCGGCCGCTCCACGACTGGTTCCTACCCCTCCTGCGAGCCGGCGAGCTCCACGGGCGGGGTCTCGGGGGGCGAGGGCGCCTCGAACACGATCTCGCCGTCCTGCGCGTCGACGATCACCGTCTGACCGGCCCGGAACTCCTTCCACAGGAGCTTCTCGGACAGCGGGTCCTCGACCATGCGCTGGATCGTCCGCCGGAGCGGCCGGGCTCCCAGCGCGGGATCGTAGCCCTTCTCGGCGAGCAGGCTCTTCGCGGCGTCGGAGAGCTCGATGTCGAGGTCCTTCGCCTTCAGCTGCTCACGCACCCGCTTCATCATCAGGTCGACGATGTTCTTCACGTCCTCCTGGGTCAGGGAGTGGAACACGATCACCTCGTCGATCCGGTTCAGGAACTCGGGCCGGAAGGAGCGCTTCAGCTCCTCCATGACCTTGTCCTTCATCTTGTCGTAGGTGACCTTCTCGTCGGGGCGCGCCGCGAACCCGATCGACGTGCCCTTCTGGATGTCCCGGGTCCCCAGGTTGGACGTCATGATGATGATCGTGTTCTTGAAGTCCACCTTGTGACCCTGTGCGTCCGTGAGGTGCCCGTCCTCCAGGATCTGCAGGAGCGTGTTGAACACGTCGGGGTGGGCCTTCTCGATCTCGTCGAACAGGACCACGCTGAACGGCTTGCGCCGCACGGCCTCGGTGAGCTGGCCGCCCTCCTCGTACCCGACGTAGCCCGGCGGCGAGCCGATGAGCCGGCTGACCGTGTGCTTCTCCATGTACTCGGACATGTCGAGCTGGATCAACGCGTCCTCGTCGCCGAACAGGAACTCGGCAAGCGCCTTCGACAGCTCGGTCTTCCCCACGCCGGAGGGGCCGAGGAAGATGAACGACCCCGACGGCCGCTTGGGGTCCTTCAGGCCGGCCCGTGTGCGGCGGATCGCCTTGGACACGGCCACGATGGACTCGTTCTGGCTGATGATCCGCTTGTGGAGCTCGTCCTCCATGCGGAGCAGCTTCTCGGTCTCCTCCTCGGTGAGCTTGAAGACCGGGATGCCCGTCCAGGTGGACAGGACCTCGGCGATCTCCTCCTCGTCCACCTCGGACAGGACGTCCATCTCGCCGGACTTCCACTCGCGCTCGCGGCGCTGGCGCTCCTCGAGGAGCTGGCGCTCCTCGTCGCGGAGGGAGGCCGCGCGCTCGAAGTCCTGCGCGTCGATGGCCGACTCCTTCTTCAGCCGGACGTCGGCGATCTTCTCGTCGACCTCGCGGACGTCGGGCGGCGCGGTCATGCGACGGATCCGCATGCGGCTGCCGGCCTCGTCGATGAGGTCGATGGCCTTGTCCGGCAGGTAGCGGTCGCTGATGTAGCGATCGGCCAGGTTCGCCGCCGCCACGAGCGCGTCGTCGGTGAACGACACGCGGTGGTGCGCCTCGTACCGGTCGCGCAGCCCTTTCAGGATCTCGATCGTGTGCGAAACCGAGGGCTCCTCCACGCTGATCGGCTGGAACCGCCGCTCCAGGGCCGCGTCCTTCTCCAGGTGCTTGCGGTACTCGTCGCGTGTGGTGGCCCCGATCGTCTGGAGCTCGCCCCGCGCGAGCATCGGCTTCAGGATGCTGGCCGCATCGATGGCCCCTTCGGCTGCGCCGGCGCCGACGAGCGTGTGGAGCTCGTCGATGAACAGCACGATGTCGCCGCGGGTCCGGATCTCCTTCAGGACCTTCTTCAGCCGTTCCTCGAAGTCGCCGCGGTAGCGGGAGCCCGCCACCAGGGCACCCAGGTCCAGCGTGTAGATCTGTTTGCCCTTGAGGGTCTCGGGGACCTCGCCTCGCACGATGTCCTGGGCCAGGCCCTCCACGATGGCCGTCTTGCCGACCCCGGGCTCCCCGATGAGGACCGGGTTGTTCTTCGTCCGGCGGGACAGGACCTGCATGACCCGCTCGATCTCCTTCTCACGGCCGATCACCGGGTCGAGCTTCGTCTCACGTGCCAGCTGCGTGAGGTTCCTGCCGAACTGGTCGAGCACCATCGATCCTTGACCCTGCCCGGGCTGCTCGCCCCCGGCCTGCTCCTTGCCTCCCGTGTACCCGGAGAGGAGCTGGATCACCGTCTGGCGAACGCGGTTCAGATCCGCGCCGAGCTTCTGGAGGACCTGGGCGGCCACGCCTTCGCCCTCGCGGATCAGGCCGAGCAGGATGTGCTCGGTGCCGATGTAATTGTGTCCGAGCTGCAGCGCCTCCCGCAGGGAGAGCTCCAGGACCTTCTTCGCGCGCGGGGTGAACGGGATGTGGCCCGTCGGCGCAGCCTGGCCCTGGCCGATGATCTCCTCAACCTGCTGGCGCACGGCCTCCAGGGAGATGTTCATCGACTCGAGCGCCTTGGCGGCTACACCCTCCCCCTCGTGGATCAGGCCGAGCAGGATGTGCTCGGTCCCGATGTAGTTGTGGTTGAGCATCCTCGCCTCTTCCTGCGCGAGGACCACGACCCGCCTAGCCCGGTCGGTGAAACGTTCGAACATGGCACTCCCCCGAGGCCGAAGCCCCTTCTATCGAACGGCCCCGGGGATCTGCGGACCCCGTCCTACCCCCGAGGCAGGTTCGGGCGCCTCAGCGGCGCTCACTGCGCCTCCGAAGCGCCCCACGGGAGTCAGTATACCCCGGGGCCCCGCTACGCTCGGAAGCCGTTCCCGTCGTGCTCTCCCCCCTCGGCGCTCCCTCCCGGCTCGGTCCTCCCACCGCGACCTTCACATGGTTATTCGGAATACCGAGGCTCCGGGATGAGTGTTCCGTCCGACGAGCCTGGACGCTCGGCCGCGGGCCCCGAACGCGGGGGTGTGCCGTTGATGCAACCGTTGTCCGTCGAAGACCGCAGGTGGCCAGATATCACCCTTTCGAACTACAGAAGTTCCCCCGGATGGCCCGTTGTCCGTGCGACGAAACCTCGGGCAAGATGAGGGCCAAGGCAAATCGATGGCGCCTTCCCCCGGTCTTCCCAGCTAGGAGACGATGACGCTGCGGGTGATGGTCGTGGACGACCACCCGGCGTTCCGCCGGGCATTGACGTCTGCCCTGCGGATGGTTCGAAGCATCGAGATCGCGGGCGAGGCAGGGGGCGGAGTGGCGGCCATCGAGAAGGCCGAAGAGATCGATCCCGACCTCATCCTCATGGATCTGTCGATGCCCGACATCGACGGCATCGAGGCCATGCGTCGGATCCACCGAACGAAGCCCGAGATGCCCGTGGTCTTCCTGACGGCGCACGCGGATCCCGGGATCGAGAAGGAGGCTCGGAAGGCTGGTGCCTCCGGCTTCCTCGCCAAGGGCGTGGGCCTGGAGGAGTTGGTCGCCGTGATCCACGAGGCCGCCGACGGGGTCGTTCGGATCCCCTAGTCCGGCCTTCGTTCGGCGCGACCTTCCCCGGACTCGGGCCGCATGTGCGGGAACAGGATCACGTCCCGGATCGAGGGCACGTCGGCGAGGATCATGAGCAGGCGGTCTATGCCAAGGCCCAGCCCGCCGGCCGGCGGCATCCCGTGCTCCAGCGCGAGGAGGAAGTCCTCGTCGAGGGGGTGAGTCTCCTCCTCGCCATGCTCCCGCGCCTCCTGTTGGATGTCGAAGCTGGCCCGCTGCTCGTCCGGATCGGACAGCTCCGAGTAGGCGGGGATGATCTCCATCCCCGCCATGATCAGGTCGACGTGTTCCACGAGCCCCGGGGCGGTCCGATGGGGACGCGCGAGCGGAGAGACCTCGCGGGGGAAGTCGCACACGAAGGTGGGATCCCAGAGGTCCTCCTCCACCAGCTTCTCGTAGAGCTCGAGCACGACCTTGCCCGGGCCCCAGCTCGGATGGACGTCGATGCCGTGACGTTCGGCGATCCTCGGCAGGTCCGCCCGGTCCAGGCCGATCTCCTCACCGGTGGCCTCGGAGACGAGCTCGAGCAGCGTGGTCCGCCGCCACTCCCCGGAGAGATCCAGCTCCCGGCCCTGGTACGCGAACGTGAGCGACCCCCGGACGGCTTCGGTGGCGGCACAGACGAGCCCCTTGCCGACCTGCATCATCGTGTCGTAGTCCCCGTAGGCCTGGTACACCTCGAGCATCGTGAACTCCGGGTTGTGGCTTCGATCGATGCCCTCGTTCCGGAAGTTGTGGCCGATCTCGTACACGCGCTCCAGCCCGCCCACGAGGAGTCGCTTCAGGTACAGCTCCAGCGCGATGCGCAGGTAGAGGTCGACGTCCAGCGCACGGTGATGCGTGACGAACGGTCGAGCGATGGCACCGCCGGCCGTGGGCTGCAGGGCGGGGGTCTCGACCTCGACGAAGCCGCGGGTGTCCAGGTACTCACGCATCGCCCGAACCGTCTTCGCCCGGGCCGTGACCACCCTTCGGTACTCGAGGTCGGAGGCCAGGTGCAGGTAGCGGTACCGTTGCTGCAGGTCGGGGTCCCTCAGGCCGTGCCACTTCTCTGGGAGCGGCCGCAGGGCCTTCGACAGCATCGCAAGCTGCTCGGCGAAGATCGAGAGCTCGCCCTTCTTGGTGGTGCCCACGGTACCCGTGGCACCGACGATGTCGCCGAGATCGATCTCATCGAGCAGCGCGAACGCATCGGGCGACAGATCCGCCCGACTGCACACGACCTGGATGTCACCGTCACGATCCCGCAGGACGAGGAACGTCAGCTTGCCGAACCTGCGAGCGCGGACCACGCGTCCCGCGAGAGTGACGCGGTCCTCGGTCGACCGACCCGCAGGGAGCATGCCGTGGCGCTCGCGGACCTCGCTCGAGGGCGTGGGCTCCCCGACGCCGAGGGCCTGCTCGAGGTTCAGCGAGAACGCGCGATGGCCCAGGCGCTCGCGGCTCTCGCGCCGGGCCCTCAGCACCTCGCGCTCCCGGCCGGTGGCCCCCTCAGGCATCCGCCGTCCCCACGTTGCGCTCGAACACCAGACGAAGTCCCTCCAGGGTCAGCCATGGGTCGTGGTCGATGCTCGTGCGGCAGTGGGGCACGACCACGGGGGCGAGGCCTCCGGTGGCCACGACCCTCGCCTCGCCGATCTCGTCCTTGATCCGCTGGACGATCCCGTCGACCTCTGCGGCCGCACCGAGGATCAGGCCCGACTGCACCGCTTCCACCGTGGTCTTGCCGATCACCGAACGTGGCGTCCGGAGCTCGACCCTCGTGAGGCGCGCCGCGGCCGAGTACAGACCGGACGCAGCCACCTGGAGGCCGGGCGCGATCACGCCGCCTAGGTACTCGCCCTTCTCGGACACGACGTCGAAGTTCGTCGCGGTGCCGAAGTCCACCACGATGCACGGTCCCCCGTAGCGGGAGAACGCGGCGAGCGAGTTCGCGATGCGGTCGGCGCCGACCTCCCGTGGATTGTCGATGAGGATGGCCATGCCGGTCCGGACGCCCGGCTCCAGGACCAGGGGCTCGAAGGCGAGGTACCGCGCCACCATCTCGCGCAGCGCGTCGGTTGCGGCCGGGACGACCGAGGAGATCACGATCCCGGCGATGTGGGAGAAGGACAGGTCCTCGTGCTCGAGGAAGCCGCCGAACAGCAAAGCGAGCTCGTCGGCCGTTCGCTCGGGGACCGTGGCCATGCGCCAGTGCGAGGCGAGCTCGGTGCCCCGGAAGACCCCGAGCACCGTCTCGGTGTTCCCGACGTCGACGGCCAGCAGCACGTTCCCTCCACCCACCCGGATCCGCCTGGGTCCGCGCCATCCTGCCACGCGGACGAGGCCGCGACACGCGAGCCTACGGGATCGGCAGCGCGAGGTTGTCGATGAGGCGGATCGTCCCGAACCACGCTGCGACCAAGGCCCGAGCCTTGCCGTCGATCCGCCGGACCTCCTCGAACGTCTCCTCGTCCACCACCGCGGCGTAGTCGAGGCGGGCCACGGGCGTCGCGCCGATCTCGCGGGCCATCACAGCCACGAGCTTCCCGGCGTCCCGTTCACCCGAGCGTGCCGCCTCGGCGGCCTCGGAGAGCGCCAGGAACAGGCAGCCGGCCGCCTCCCGCTGTTCTGGGGTGAGCAAGGCGTTGCGCGACGAGCGCGCGAGGCCATCCGGCTCGCGCACGGTGGGACAGGGCACCACCTCGACCGGGAGGGCCCGGCCGGCCGCCATCCGGCGCACCAGGTATAGCTGCTGGGCGTCCTTCTCACCGAAGTAGGCACGGCACGGGCCCGCCAGGTCGAACAACCGTGCCACCGCGGTGAGCACGCCTCGGAAGTGGCCGGGACGCGAGGCGCCCTCCAGCCGGTCGCCCACCGGTCCGGGCTGGGCGGTGGGGAGTGCCTCGCCGACCGGAAACATCTCCTCGACCGGGGGCGCGAACACCACGTCCACGCCGAGCTCGGCGGCGCGGGCGAGATCTCGCTCCTCGTCGCGGGGATAGTCCCCGAAGCCCTCGTTCGTCCCGAACTGCAAGGGATTCACGAAGATCGAGACGGCCACGGCGCCACACTCGTCGCGGGCCCGGCGGATCAGCGAGGCGTGCCCCTCGTGCAAGGCTCCCATCGTGGGCACGAAGCCCACGACGGCGCCGCCGGCCCGGGCCTGATCCAGAGCCCGGCGGAACGCCACCGCGGTCCGGATCAGCTCCATCGCTCCAGCACGGTCTCCACGGTGCGCCGGCGGTCCGGGGTCAGGCGCCCCGACCGAACACCCATGTCGAGTGCCACTCGGGCGAGCGCTACGTACGCGGGCACCGCGTCGGGGACGGTGCGGGAGAGCTCCTCGAGATGCCGGGCGATCGTGCCGGCGTCTCCTCGGATCGCCGGACCCGTCATCGCTGCGTCGGATCCCATCTCGATGACGTTGGCCAGCGTGGTCCGCTGCAACGGCGCCATGAGCGCCAGCGGATCCTCCAGCCCCGCCGCCCGGCCGACGGCCTCCGCCACCGCCGAGACGGCCACCAAGTAGTTCGACGCGAACACGGCCGCGGCGTGGTACAGCGGCTTCGCCGCATCGTCCAGACGGAACGGGCGGCCGCCGACCTCCCGAACCAGCTGTTCGCCGAGGCGGTGACCATCCCCCGCGAGCGCGGTCACCGCCATGGGCACCCCCGGCAGGCGGTCCAGCGCCGCGTCCACCGAAGGGAAGGTCTGGAGCGGGTGGATGGACAGGACCACGGCGCCGGCCGAGCGCGCCGAGGTCAGGGCCTCCAGCGACGTCGCCCCGGACAGATGAACCACGGCCTGTCCGTGCGCGATCGCGCCCTCCCGCACGAGCGAGCCGCACGTGGCTTCGATCGCGTCGTCCGGCGTGCCGATCAGCACGACGGCGGCTTGCTTCGGCGCGTCCGAAGGATCGACCACGGGCACCCAGGGCAGGTACACGGCCGCCCGCTCCCGCGTGGCCTCGCGGCCCGAGACCGCGACGATGCGGTGGCCGGCCCGCGCCAGCAGGACGGCGAACGCCGTCCCCACACGGCCCGCTCCCACGACCGCGATGTCCATCGACGGCGAGTATCGCAACTCAGGGCAACCACAGGATGGGACCGGCGGGGGGCGGCGCCCCGCACCGAGGGCAGTCACCGCCGTCGGACGGGCCCTGCCAGTCGCAGCGGAAGCAGGCGGCACTCCTCACGAGGGGGCCTCCAGGGGGGGCCCGAACGGGCGGACGCCGTCGGTTACGGTGGGCCGCAGACGGAGCGTGGCCAACGTCCGGCCCGCCGGAAGCATCGGATCGGCCTCGAGCTCGAGGAGCGGAACCAGGACGAAGCCTCGCTCGTGCATCCGCGGATGGGGCACGATCAGGTCCGGCTCGTCCACCACTTCCCGATCGTAGGTCAGCACGTCCACGTCGATCGTCCTCGGCCCCCACGGAACCTCGCGCACGCGTCCAAGCTCGGTCTCCACTGCGTTGCAGGCGCCCAGGAGCTCCCGAGGCTCGAGGTCGGTCTCCACCTCGGCGACGGCGTTCAGGTAGTCGGGCTGGGGTGGCCCGACCGGCTCGGTCTCGAAGACCCGCGATGTCCGAACGACGCGAACGCCCGGCCGGGCCGCGAGGAGCTCCACGGCCCGCTGGAGGTTGGCCAGCCGATCCCCCAGGTTCGAGCCGAGCCCCAGGAACGCCGTGGTGCCCATCGGACCCCCGCTCAGCCTCCCGGCTCCACGGTGGCCGCGGCGGCCACTCCCTGGAGCTCGCTCGACCGTGCGGCCGCCGGCTTGTGCACGATCGCGGTCGCCCGGACCACCCCCGGCCGAGCGGCGACGGCTTCGGCCACCGCCGTAGCTACCGACTCCAGGAGGTCGAAGGACCTTCCCGCCACGACCTCCCGGGCCGTCCGGATGAGCATCCGGTAGTCGGACGTGCCCTCGAGGTCGTCGGAGGTGACGTCCACCTCGACGTCCAGGTCCACCACGAAGCGCTGCGCCTGATCCTTCTCCCCCGGGTTCGCGCCGTGGCGGCCTTCTGCCTCGATGCCGGTCAGGAACAACCTGGACGTCGTCACGCGTTCCCTCCCTCGCGCGGCTTGCGCTCGAGCTGCACGACCACGGGCCGGGTCTCGTGCGTGTGGGGTCGGCCCAGGTACTTCGAGCGAAGATACTCGAACATCAGCGGTGCGATGGTCTCCGGCGCGTCCTCGGGCAGGAAGTGCGAGCAGCCCGGCAGCACGGCCAACGACGAGGTCGGGATGACGTCGTGCAGGCGCTCGGCGACCTCTGCGGGAAGGTAGCGATCGTCCTCCCCCCACAACATCAGCACGGGGATCTCGAGCGCCCCGAGCTCCGCCTCGAGCCCGGCCAGACCGGCCCCGTCGAGCGCCCGAACGAGGCGGAGCAGCGCGGCGGCCCCCTCCTCGCCCTGGAACGGGCGCAGGTACTCGCGGACGGTCCCGGCCGTGAGGCGCTCGGCATGTCCCATGCCCGAGCGGAGCCAGCGCGGGAGGAACTCCTCCGTCAGCTCGGCAGGATGCTCGCTCCGTTGTACCTCGCGCATGAGGGGGGTGGGCCAGGTCTCGAACGCGATCGAGTCGATCAGCACGATGGCCCGTGCATCAGCTTGCAGCGCAAGTAGTTGCGCGATGCCGCCGCCGGCACCGTGCCCGACGACCGCGAAGGATCCGATCCCGAGCTCGGCGAGCAGCTCGAGCACGTAGCCCGCCTGCGCGCGGATGTCCAACGACGCCGACACGGGTTTGTCGGAGTCGCCCGAACCGAGAAGATCGGGCGCGATCACGTGGAACCACGGCGCGAACAGCGGCACGAACTCGCGCCACAGGTACGACGACGTCGGGTAGCCGTGGAGGAACACGATCGCCGGATCCTCGGCATCGCCCTCCTCCACGAGCGCGAGCGTCCCGGCGGCGAGCCGGATCCGCCGCTTGTCGAGCTCGGTCACCGTCCGGCCCGTGCGATCGCGTCGAGGACCCGCACCACCCGGACCATCTCGCGCACGTCGTGCACGCGCACCATGTGCGCGCCCCGTGTGACCAGCCAGGCCACGGCGCCCGCGGTTCCCTCGACGCGCTGTTCCTCGGGCAGGTCGAGCAGCGTCCCGATGAACCGCTTCCTCGACGGCCCGACCAGGATCGGTCGCCCGAGGTCTCGCAGGGAGTCGATGTGACGCATCAGCGTGAGGTTGTGGTCGAGGTTCTTGCCGAAGCCGATCCCGGGATCCACCGCCAGCTGCTCGGGAACGACCCCGGCGAACACGGCGGCCTCGATCCGCTGGGCCAGGTACTCCTTCACCTCGGTCACCACGTCGTCGTAGTGCGGCTCGACCTGCATGGTCTTCGGCTCTCCTTGGATGTGCATGAGGACCATGCCGGCGCCGGCCGCCCGGACCACTTCGAACATCTCGGGGTCTCGGCCGCCTGAGATGTCGTTCACGATCGTGGCGCCGGCGGCGAGCCCGGCCTTCGCGACCGCCGCCTTCCGCGTGTCGATCGACATCGGCACCGGGATGCGGGACGCGAGGGTCTCGATCACCGGGATCACGCGATCGAGCTCCCCGGCTTCGCTCACGGGGTCGGAGCCGGGCCGGGTGGACTCGCCGCCCACGTCGACGACGTCTGCGCCGTCGTCGACCATCCGGAGGCCGTGGGTCACGGCTACCTCCCGGTCGAAGAACCGCCCGCCGTCCGAGAACGAATCCGGCGTCACGTTCAGCACTCCCATGACGAGCGTGCGCACGCCGCAGTCGATCGTGGCTTCACCGCAACGCCAGGTCAGGAGCTCGCGCTCGCCCATGGACCCATCCTAGCGGGGCCGATCCGATCGGTCGGGGCTGCGCCGCTCAGGCCTTGCCGATGTGGCTGAGCGCCTCCTGGCGTGTCCGCGCGTCGGTCCGGAACAGTCCGCGCACGGCCGAGGTGACCGTTCGCGAGCCGGGCTTCTTCACGCCCCGCATGGTCATGCACAGGTGCTCGGCCTCGATCATGACGAACACCCCGCGAGGCTGCAGCGCCGCGTCGACCGCGTCGGCGATCTGCGTGGTCAGACGCTCCTGGACCTGGGGCCGCTTCGACAGCGTGTCGACCACGCGAGCGATCTTCGACAAACCGGTGATCTTCCCGTCCTTGCTCGGAACGTACGCGACGTGGGCCCTGCCGACGAACGGGATCAGGTGGTGCTCGCATACCGAGTAGAGCGGGATGTCCTTCACCATGATCATCTCGTCGAAGTCCGCCCCTGGGATCACCGTGACGATCGAGCGAGCATCGACGTCCATGCCCGCGAAGATCTCCTCGTACATGTCGGCGACCCGCCCGGGCGTGTCCTTCAGGCCGCCACGCTCGGGATCGTCGCCGACCCCTTCGAGGATCAGCCGGACGCCCTCCACGATCTTGTCGCGGTCGAACGCCACGCTCATGCCCCCAAGCGGGGAACCAGGCGGTCCAGCGTGTCCGGCAGCCGTTCGAGATCCGGCAGCTCGGCGGCGCGAGGCAGGTCCGAGGTCTCGCCCAACCGGTTGATCCACACGGCCCGGAGGCCGAGCTCGGCGCACGGCGCGACGTCGTGGTACAGCGATGCCGCCACGTGCACATGGCGGGTCCGGTCGGCGCCGGTCCGCTCGAAGAACATGTTCCAATGCCCGGGTGCGGGCTTGTACGAGCCCGCGTCGGCCGCCGTGATCCGCTCGTCCACGTCCACGGCGATCAGCGACAGGGACGCACCGAGCAGGTCCGGGTCGGTGTTCGATAGGATCGCCAGCCTCCAGCCCCGATCCCGCAGGTCCTGCAGCGCGGGCGGGACCTCCGGGAAGGGCGCCCAGGTCGGCAGGGAATCGGCCAGCGCCGCGCGGTCGTCCTCCGCCAGCTCGAGCCCCTCGCGGTGCGCCAGGCGCTCCAGGGTCTCGACGAGCACCTGCCGGTAGCTGATCGAACGGCCCCGCTGCACCTCGGGCTCGATCTGGTGGTACGCGCCGAGGAGGAGCTCGGCGTCGTGCTCGGGGAACAGCTCCGCAAGGGTCGCGCGGATCCCACCCATCCAATCGATGAGCGTCCCGTAGCAGTCGAACGTGGCCCAACCGTCGGTCATGTTCGCGCCGAGTCTACCGGCCGGTCAGCGCAGCGCGCCGGGTCCTTGATCCCGCTGGGCGCGCACGGCGCGGCGCGAGATGGCGAGCCCGGCACCCCGCACCGAAGCGTCGCGCTGGGGGCGTTTCGGGACGTCGGCCAGGATCTGCTCGACCTCGTCCCTGTCGATGGTCTCGCGCTCGATGAGCACGCCGGCGATCTCGTCGAGCTTGGCCCGCTGCTCCTGCAGTATCTCCAGCGCCTCGTCGTGGGCCTGGTCGATCATCTGCCGGACCTCGTTGTCGATCTCGAACGCCACCTGGTCCGAGTAGTCGGGCTGCGTGGCGAAGTCCCGGCCCAAGAACACCTCGTGCTGCTTCTGGCCAAGCGTGAGCGGCCCGATCGTGTCGCTCATGCCGTACTCGGTCACCATCTGTCTGGCGACCTTCGTAGCGCGCTCGATGTCGTTCGCGGCGCCGGTGGTGATGTCGCCCATGATGAGCTCCTCGGCCACCCGGCCGCCGAGCAGCATCGCGAGCTCGTCGGAAAGCTCCTCGCGGGTCATGAGGAACTTGTCCTCCTCCGGCAACGTGAGCGTGTAGCCGAGGGCACGCCCACGCGGGATCACCGAGATCTTGTGCACGGGGTCGGTGTTCGGCAGGATGTGCGCCACCAACGCGTGGCCGCTCTCGTGGTACGCGATCATCCGCTTCTCGCGTTCGTTCATCACACGGGACTTCCGTTCGGGGCCGGCCATCACGCGGTCGATGGCCTCCTCGACCTCCTTCATCCCGATGGCCTTCTTCCCCCATCGGGCCGCGAGGAGCGCAGACTCGTTGATCACGTTCGACAGGTCGGCCCCGGTGAAGCCCGGGGTCCGTCGAGCCACCACGTCCAGGTCCACCGAGTCCTCGAACGGCTTGCCCCGCGCGTGCACCTTCAGGATCCCCTTGCGCCCCTCCAGATCGGGCCGGTCGATCGTCACGTGCCGGTCGAACCGCCCCGGACGCAGCAGCGCCGGGTCCAGGATGTCGGGCCGGTTCGTCGCCGCCATGAGGATCACCGCGGTCCGCTGGTCGAACCCGTCCATCTCGACCAGGAGCTGGTTCAGCGTCTGCTCGCGCTCGTCGTGCCCGCCGCCGAGCCCCGCGCCGCGGTGCCGGCCGACCGCGTCGATCTCGTCGACGAAGATGATCGCGGGCGCCGCGGCCTTCGCCTGTTCGAACAGGTCGCGCACGCGCGACGCGCCGACACCCACGAACATCTCGACGAAGTCCGAACCCGAGATCGAGAAGAACGGCACCCCGGCTTCGCCGGCGACCGCCTTGGCCAGCAGGGTCTTGCCCGTACCCGGCGGCCCGAACAGCAGCACGCCCTTCGGGATCTTGGCGCCCATCTGCAGGAACTTGGCCGGTGCCTCGAGGAAGTCGCGGATCTCGCTC
>DASWAT010000038.1:0-36742 GCA_036390995.1 Actinomycetota bacterium
TCCGTCCAGTCGCGCCACGAAGGCGAGTTGAAGTCCCCTGTGAGGATCACCGGGATACCGAGATCCATCACGCTTCGCGCGGCCTCGAGCGTCGGCCGGATCGCGGGCAGGCGGAGCCGCCGCTCCAGGTCGACGACCTCCTCGCGGGTTCTTCCGTGCTGGGCCCAGAACGGGCCGTACGGGTTCGAGGGCAGGTGGACGTTCTGGATCGCGACGACCTGGCCCGGGGCGACCTGCACGAACAGGTAGCGCCCGTTGCCGCCGGGCGGGTCGATCAGCGGGTACTTCGACAGGATCTGCAGCCGCGGGCTGAAGTAGGGCATCCCGGTCCGGCGAGCCAGGAGCGCGGTTCGTCCCTGCGCCTCCTCGAGCGCCACGACGTCCGCGCCGATCTTCCGGATGACCTGCACGGTCTTGTCGAAGCTGACGTGGAAGCCGCCGTACTCGACGTTGAACTCCTGCACGGTGAGGGTGACGGGCTCGGGGGGCGCGGTCTGGGACCGGGCCGAGGTCGCCGAGAGGGTCGAAAGGGCGGCAAGGAGGGAGAGCGCGAGGGCGCCGGCAGCGCCGCGCCCGACCGCGGATCGGCGAACATCGGGCGTGCTCATGGCCGGGCCATGCTGCCACGCGCATCGCCGCGGCGCGAATCGGCGGCGCTCGAGGTCAGAAGCCATCGGCGTACTCCTCGTCGGTGACCGGGTCGCCCCACTCGGGCGCGCCGCCCCCGTTCACCGCGACGTGCGTCATGGGTGCGTCCGGGGTGCCCCCGTGGAAGTGCCACTCCTCCGCGCCGACGCGCACGACGTCGCCGGGTTCCAGGACGTGCCCGCGCTCGCCCCGGGTCCTGACGCGCCCGCGACCGGCCAGGCCGAACAGGAACTGCCCACCGGGGTGCCGGTGCCAGTGCGTCCGGGCCCCAGGCCCGAACGTAACGACCCCCAGGTTCGTACCGGCGTCGTCCGCCACCGTGGTCCGCAGCCACACCGTGCCGGTGAATCGGTCATCCTCGCCCTGCCGGTACGTCCCCTCGGTGCCTCGAGCGATCTCCACGCCAGCTCCTTCCGTCAGCTCGCTTCCGTGCCCGGTCGTGCTGCCGGTCCGAACCTACCCGAGCGTCGCCAAACGTTCCCTCGCCCGTGCGGCCGAGACCAGGTTCTCGGTCTCTTCGAACAGGGCCAGGGCCTCGCCGGCCTCGGAGCTCGCGGCGGCGCGATCGCCGAGGAGCTCGTGGACCTGCGATGCTTGCATCAGCGTCTCCCCACGGATGTCGAGCCAGTCGGTGGAGTTCGCCAGCCGAACGGCCTCGTCGATGAGGGTCTCGGCCTGCTCCCGGTCGCCGGTTCGGGCGCGGAGCATCGCCCGGACCGACCGGAAGCGGATGTGCGGGTCCAGGTCGTCCGCGGCCGCGGTCCGCTCGACCTCGCCGGTCATGCGTTCGGCCTCCTCGTACCGCCCCGCCTCGTAGTACGCGACGCCGAGGATCGAGCACACGGTTGAGCGGAAGCCGGCCTCGCCGAACCGTTCGAGCTCCGCGGCACCGCGTTCGAGCACTCGGATCGCGGCTGCCAGGTCGTTCGCCAGGAGCTCGATGTCACCTCGGGCCATCGTGTTCGCGGCGGCGATCACGAACTGACCGACCTCGAACAGGCTGGCCGTGGCTCGATCGTGGTCGGCCCTCGCGTCTTCGAACTCGCCGCGCCTCGCGTGCAGGACGCCTCGGACGATCCCGGCGAACGTCGCCCGGAGGTCCTGTCCGGCTCGATCGAGGATCTCCGTGCACCGCTCGATCCCGACCGAGGTGGTGGTCTCCGCGTTCCAATACGTTGCCGGCAGCCACTGCAGACACTCCGCCACCAAGCTCCGATCGCCGCTCCCCTCCGCGTGGGCGAGCGCTCGCTCCAGGGCCGCTCGTGCCTTCGCGGAGCGGCCCAGCCAGAAATGCGTGAGGCCGAGCTTCAGCCACGCGAGCGCCTGCCCCCGCTCGTCGCCCAGCTCCTCGAAGACCGCGACCGCGTGCTCGGCCACCATGGCAGACTCCGTCATCGAGCTGGTGGCCGATCCGATGCCTCGGAGCAGCGCCCGATGCTCGAGCCCGCGGTCGCCGAGGTCGCGAGCGCCGGTCACCACCTCGGCGAGGATCCGCTGCGCGCGTGGGCTCTCCCCGATCTCGAAGAGCGCCTGTCCGAGGCTGGTCAGCAGCCCTAGCCGAACCGGATCGGAGGTAGGCAGCCCGTCGGCAGCGCGTTCGAACAGCGAGACCGCCGCTGGAGCGTCGCCGCGGGCCATGGCTCGCTCGCCGCCGGCGGCCAGGTGCAGCGCCGCCCGGCGGCCGATGGCCGATGTGCGCTCGTCGAGCAGCCCGAGCTCCCTGCGGTAGCGGTGTGCCTCGGCAAGGTGGTAGCCGAGGATCTCCTCCTGCTCGGCGACTCGCCCGCCGGCCACGCGCTCCAACCAACCGGCGAACCGTTCGTGGAGCTCGGCCCGGAGCTCCTTGGGCATCGCTTCGTACGCCGCGTCGCGGATCAACAGGTGCCGGAACCGGAACGCGTCCGCGCCGGGCAGGGTGGACCGGTCCGGCCGGATCAGCTCCTTGCGGACGAGGGCCATGAGAGCCCCGGGGACGTCGGCGCGCGTCTCGTCCGGCGACAGGTCGCGGACCGCGCCCAGGTAGAACTGCTTGCCGACCACGGACGCGCGCTCGAGCACGGCTCGTTCGCCCGGCAGGAGCCGGTCGATCCTGGCGGTGAGGAGGGCCGTGATCGTGGGCGGTACGCTCACCGCCGACAGATCGCCGGTGGCCCGCCACTGCTCCCCTTCCTGGGTGACGAGCCCGTCGTCGATCAGCATGGCGAGCATCTCCTCGACGAACAGCGGGTTGCCCTCGGCCGCCTCCTGGATGCGACTTCGCACCTCCCGTGGGATGTCGGCCGCGCCGAGCAGGTTGGTGATGAGAGCGTCGCACTCCTCTTCTGAGAGAGGCTCCAGCGAGATCGTCGTGGCGTTCGGCTTGCCGCCTCCCCAGGTCGGTCGGACGTCGAGCAGGTCCGAGCGGGCCGTGCATACGAGGAGGATGGGGGCGTCCCGGGCCCAGTCGGCGATGTGCTCGACCAGATCGAGGAACGTGGCCTCACCCCAGTGGATGTCGTCGAAGACGATGATCAGCGGGCGGGACCGAGCCACCGCCTCCAGGAACCGCCGGATCGCCCAGAAGGTCTCCTCGGCGACCGCTTCCTCGCTCACGCCGAGGAGCTGTGCGAGCCGGCCGCAGATGAGGTCCTGGTGCTCCTCGCCCTGGAGGACCGCGCACACCTTCTGCTCGACCGTGTCGGGCGCGTCGAAGTCGGACAGCCCGGCGGCCTGCTTCACCACGTCGAGGACGGGGAAGTACGTGATGCCCTCGCCGTAGGGGAGGCACCGGCCTCGCAGCACCGTCGCTGCGGGCGAGGCGCTCACGAACTCTTCGACGAGCCGCGACTTGCCCACGCCGGCGGGTCCGAGGATGGAGAACAACTGACACGCGCGATCGCGGTTCGCTCGCTCGAACGCCTGCCGGAGGAGGGCCTCCTCTCCGGCCCGGCCGACCATCGGTGAGTCCAAGCGGCGGGCGTGGCCGGCCACTCCCGGGATCACATCCACGAGTCGGAAGGCCGGGGTGGGGCGCGACTTCCCCTTGAGGGGCAGGGGATCCACCGGCTCGGCCACGACCGCGTCCCGGATCAGCCGGTGCGTGTCGGTGCCGATCAGGATCTGCGCGGGCTGCGCCGCCTGTTCGAGCCGGGCCGCGACGTTCACCGTGTCGCCCGTCACCAGCGCCTGGCCGGCCGTGGGATCGCCGGCGACCACCTCTCCGGTGTTCACGCCGATCCGCGCGACGAGCGACACGTCCAAGTCGCGCTCCAGGTCCTTGCTGATCTCGTGGAGGGCATCCCGCATCTCGACGGCGGCGCGGGCTGCACGCAGCGCATCGTCCTCGTGGGCGATCGGGATGCCGAACACCGCCATCACCGCGTCCCCGATGAACTTCTCCACGGTGGCGCCGTGGTGCTCGAGGATGCCCTTCATCGCCCCGAAGTACCGAGCCATGACCTTGCGGAGCGTCTCCGGGTCCAACCGCTCGCCGAGCGACGTCGAGCCGGTGACGTCGCAGAAGACGACGGTGACGGTCTTCCGCACCTCGCGCGGCGTGGGTGGGGTCTCGAGCGGCGAGCCGCACGCCTGGCAGAAGCGCGCCCCTTCCGAGTTCGCCTCACCGCAGCTCGGACACCTCGGCATCCGTGGAGTGTAGGACGGGCAACCCGTCGGAGGGCGCTGGCCTGGAGATCAGAACGCCGGGCGGAGAGGCAGGCCGCTGCGACCGCCGTCGGCCTTGACCGCGAGGATCTGGTGGACCTGGGTTCGCCCCGCTTCGAAGTTCAGGGCGCTCGCCGCCATGTACAGGTGCCAGATCCGGGCCCGCGCCTCGCCCGCCTCCTGAGAGGCCTCCTCCCAGTTCGCCTCGAGGTTGGCCACCCACCGCCGGAGGGTCAGCGCGTAGTGCTCGCGCAAGCTCTCGAGGTGCCGGACCTCGAACCCGGCCGACTGCATGGTAGAGACGACGGCGCCCACCTCGTGCAGCTCGCCGTCGGGGAAGACGTACCGGTCCACGAAGCTCCTCCGGCGCAGGCGGCTCGGCGTGGAGGGGACCCGTCCACCGAGCCGGGCGCTCCTCCGCGCCGGGCGGCTGATCCCGTGGTTCAGCAGACGGCCCTGGGGCCGGAGCAGCCCGTGGAGCCGTCGGAAGTACAGGGAGAGGTTCCGCAGGCCCACGTGCTCGAACATCCCGATCGAGCTGATCGCGTCGAAAGGCCCGTCGCGGACGTCGCGGTAGTCCTGGAGCCGGATCTCCACGCGGTCGGCCACGCCCGCATCGGCGACCGCCTTCTGTGCCCATCCGACCTGCCGGCGCGACAGCGTCACGCCGACGACGGCGACCTCGTGGTGTGCGGCGTGCATCGCCATGCCGCCCCACCCGCAGCCGACGTCGAGCAGGCGCATCCCCGGGCGGAGCCCGAGCTTGCGGCAGATCAGCTCGTACTTGGCGCTCTGGGCGTCCTCCAGCGTGCCCTCAGGTGTCTCCCAGACCGCGCACGAGTAGGTCATCGAGGGGCCGAGGACCAGCTCGTAGAACCGGTTCGAGACATCGTAGTGGTGAGCGATGGCCTGCGCGTCCCGCCGACGCGAGTGGCGGCGGCCGCGGAGCCTCGCCTCCTCCGGTGGAGGCCGCAGGGGCCGAAGCCCTTCGGTGCCCACCAGCCTCGCGATCTCGATCAGCTGGGCCGGCCCGATCCGGACCTCCGGGAGTCGGTCCCGGAGTGCCGAGAGCGCGCCGTAGATGTCCCCCTGCACGTCCAGGTCGCCGGCCACGTAGGCGCGACCTATGCCGAGCTCGCCCGGCGCCGTCAGGATCCGCCGGAGTGCGTCGGGCGACCGCAGGATCAGCGTGGCCGGAGCGTCGGGGGGTCCGAGGCGCGATCCGTCGTAGGCCTCCACCGCCACGGGGAGGTCCGGCCCCACGACACGCGCGACCGCATGGGCCACGCTCGACGGCGATCCGCTCGCGCCCATCGCTCGCCTTCCATCATCCATCCGAGCGGCGCGAGGCGCCACCCGAGCCCACCCGGCCTCGGCGGCATACGACCGGGTACGCTGCAGCCCATGGAGGAGACACCGGCCGTCCGCGCCGCCGGCGACGCGGGTCTCGTGTTCGAGGTCGTGAGGATCCCGCCGCCCAGCAGCGCCGAGGAGAGCGCCGCGGCGCAGGGTATCGAGCTCCGGCGGCTGCTGCGGACGATCGTGGTGCGGCGCGGCGCCGGCGACTACGTGTTCGTGCTGGTGCCCGGCGGGCGACAGATCGACTGGCCGAAGCTGCGAGCGCATCTGGGCGTCAGCCGCCTCTCGCTCCCCGACAAGGACGAGGCGCGGGAGGCCACCGGCTACGAGCGAGGCGCCATCACCCCGTTCGGCTCCGTCGCGGCGTGGCCGGTGATCGCGGACGCCTCGTTCGACGGTCTCGACCGGGTCGCGATCGGCGGTGGGGCTCGCGGCGTGAACCTCCATCTGTCGGCAGCCGATCTGTTCGCGGCGCTCGACGCCGCGGTGGTCGACGTGACGCGGGAGGCGGAGGACTGACGGGTCGGGGAGGCATCCGCGTGTGAAGGTCGGGATCGTCGGCGCCGGGTTCGTGGGGGCCGCCGCCGCGAACGCGCTGGCCCTGCGGCACGTCGCCAGCGAGGTCGTCCTGGTCGATCTGAACGAGACGAAGGCCGCCGCGGAGGCCGCGGACGTCGCGCACGTCACGCCGTTCTCGGCGCCGGTGCGCGTGACCGCCGGCGGCTACGGGTCGTTGGCCGGCGCAACGGTCGTGGTGCTCACCGCGGGCGCCGCCCAGCGACCCGGCCAGTCCCGCATGGACCTCCTGCAGACGAACGCGCGGATCATGAGCTCGATCGTCCCCGAGGTGGTCGCGCACGCGGCCGATGCCGTGCTCCTCGTCGCCACGAATCCGGTCGATGTGATAACCCGCGTCGCGGAGCTGCGAGCGGTGGAGCAGGGAGTGCCTGCGGAGCGCGTGTTCGGCACCGGCACGATGCTCGACACGGCCCGGTTCCGCCAGATCGTGGCGGCCTGGATCGGCGTGGACGTCACGCACGTGCACGGCTACGTGGTCGGCGAGCACGGCGACTCCGAGGTGCTGGTCTGGAGCAGCCTGGACGTGGCCGGCGGGCCGCTGGCGGAGTTCGTGGCCGCGATGGGGGGAACCTTCACCGACCGGGACCGGGCCCAGATCGAGGACGAGGTCGTGAACGCCGCGGCCCGGATCATCGAGGGGAAGGGGGCAACCTACTACGGCGTGGCGGCGGCCATCGCCCGCGCGGTCGAGGTGGTCCTGCGGAACCGCCGATCGATCCTCTCGGTGAGCGCGTGGAGTCCCGAGTACCGGTGCGCGCTGTCCCTGCCTCGGTTGGTGAGCGGCGACGGCGTGGTGCGTGAGCTCGGCGTTTCGATGGACGACGACGAGCGAGCCCGGCTCGCGCGATCGGCGGACGTCCTCCGAGCGGCGCTCGCCCAGGTCGGCTCCTGACCCCGTCGTCCCAGCCCGGTCGCTCCCGCGACCGATCGGCGAGCATGCGGGACCCGATCCTCGTTGTACTGTTTGCGCGCCAGGATGATGGAACCGCCGGGGGGTCAGGTGCGCTGCTCGTCGTGTGGCACCGAGAACGAGGCCGGTCGGAAGTTCTGCGGCGAGTGCGGGAACCCGCTGGTTCGGTCGTGCCCCTCCTGTGGATCTCCGAACCCCCCGACCGTCAAGTTCTGTGGCGAGTGCGGCACGTCGCTCGTCGCCGGGTCGTTGGCCGAGGTTTCCCTGCCGGCGCAGGCAGCCACGCTCGAGCGCCCGGTCGCCGAACGACGCCTCGTCACCGTCCTGTTCGCCGATCTGGTGAGCTTCACCACGCTCTCGGAGTCCCGGGACGCCGAGGAGGTCCGCGAGCTCCTGTCCCGGTACTTCGACACATCGCGAACCCTGATCACGCGGTACGGCGGCACGGTCGAGAAGTTCATCGGCGACGCCGTGATGGCGGTGTGGGGCACACCGGTCGCGACGGAGGACGACGCCGAGCGAGCGGTCCGCGCGGCGCTGGACCTCACGGCGGCGGTCGCCGTACTGGGGGAGGAGGTCGGCGCGCCCCAGCTGCGAGCTCGCGCCGGCGTGCTGACCGGTGAGGCCGCGGTCAACCTTGCGGCGCAGGGCGAGGGGATGGTCGCCGGCGACCTCGTGAACACGGCCAGCCGGGTCCAGTCGGCCGCGGCTCCGGGCCAGGTGTTCGTGGGCGAAGCGACCCGCAGGGCCACCGAGGCAGCGTTCGTCTACGAGGACGCCGGGACGTTCGAGCTCAAGGGCAAGGCCGGGCTGATGCCGCTGTGGCGCGCCGTCCGCGTGGTGGCCGGCGTCCGCGGCACCCTGAAGTCGGTGGGTCTCGAGCCGCCGTTCGTGGGTCGGGACCGTGAGCTTCGGATGGTGAAGCAGCTGTTCCACGCGTCGGCCGACGAGCGCCGTGCCCAGCTCGTCTCGGTCCTCGGGATCGCCGGTATCGGCAAGTCCCGGCTGGCCTGGGAGTTCTACAAGTACTTCGACGGCCTGGTGGAGGACACCTTCTGGCACCGCGGCCGGTGCCTCTCCTACGGCGAGGGCGTGACGTACTGGGCGCTGGCCGAGATGGTGAAGATGCGGGCGCGCATCGCGGAAGACGAGGAGCCGTCCTCCGCGCTCGGGAAGCTCCGGGCCACCGTGGCAGAGAACGTCCCCGACCCCGAGGAGCGCCGGTGGATCGAGCCCCGGCTCGCGCACCTTCTGAGCCTGGAGGAACGCACGGCCGCCGACAAGGAGGACCTCTTCGCGGCGTGGCGGCTGTTCTTCGAGCGGCTGGCCGAGCAGTACCCGGTGGTGATGGTCTTCGAGGACATGCAGTGGGCCGACAGTTCGCTGCTGGACTTCATCGAGTACCTCCTGGATTGGTCGCGCAACTTCCCGATCTTCGTGATGACGCTCGCGCGACCCGAGTTCACCGAGCGCCGGCCCACCTGGGGCGCTGGCAAGCGCAACTTCACGTCCCTGTACCTGGAGCCGCTCTCGGACGAGGCGATGGATGGGCTCCTGTCGGGACTCGTGGCTGGGTTGCCGAGCGAGACCGAGGAGCGGATCCGGCAGCGCGCGGCCGGGATCCCCTTGTACGCGGTGGAGACCGTGCGCATGCTCCTCGACCGCGGGCTACTCGTGCAAGAGGGATCGGTCTACCGGCCGACCGGGCCGATCGAGACCCTCGAGGTTCCCGAGACCCTCCACGCGCTGATCGCGGCTCGACTGGACGGGCTCACGCCGGACGAGCGTCGCGCCGTCCAGGACGCTGCCGTGCTTGGCAAGACCTTCTTCGCCGCAGGGCTCGCCTCGGTGACGGGTCAGGGCAAGGAGGAGCTCGAGCCGGTGCTTGGCTCCCTCGTTCGCAAGGAGATCCTGTCCGTGCAGGCCGACCCCAGGTCGCCCGAGCACGGCCAGTACGGGTTCCTGCAGGACCTGCTCCGAACGGTCGCGTACGAGACGCTGTCGAAGCGGGAGCGCCGCGCCAAACATCTCGCCGCGGCCGCACTCTTGGAGCGGACGGCCGACGAGGAGGACGTGGCGGAGGTGCTCGCCTCCCACTACCTCTTGGCGCACGAGTCGGCTCCCGACGCGGAGGACTCCGCGACGATCAAGGCCAGGGCGCGGGACCTTCTGACCAAAGCCGGTGAGCACGCCGCCTCCCTGGCCGCCGCCGACGAGGCGCTGCGGTACTTCGAGCAGGCTGCCGGCCTGACCGACCAGCCACTCCTGCTCGCCGAGCTCCACGAGCACGCCGGCCGGATGGCCAGGCTCGCCGGGAAGGTCGCCGGTGCGAAGGAGCACTTCGAGGCGGCCATCCGGACGTTCGACTCGATCGGCCTCTCGCACCCCGCCGCGCGGGTCTCGGCGGCGCTCGCCGAGATCGTCTGGCAGGAGGGCAGGATCGAGGAGGCTGCCGAACGCATGCAGACGGCGTTCGACGTCCTCTCGGGCGAGGAGCAGGACGAGGATCTGGCCACCCTGGCCGCCCAGCTCGGGCGGGTCCTGTACTTCATGGGTCGTCCCGACGAGGCGCTGGTGCGGATCGAGCTCGCGCTCACGATCGCCGAGGCCCTCCGCCTCCCCGAGGTCCTGTCCTCGGCGCTGAACACCCGGGGACTGGTCCTCACGACCCGGGGTCGGCTCGAGGAGGGGACCCTCCTGCTCCGCCACTCGCTGCAGGTCGCGCTCGATAACGACCTGTCGGCCGCGGCGCTCCGCGCGTACAACAACCTCGCCGCCCAGGCGAGCCAACAGGATCGGTACGACGAGGTGCTCGAGCTCGGCGGGCGCGGGCTGGAGCTGGCGCGACGTGTCGGCGATCGGCTCTGGGAGTCATGGTTCCTCATCGGTGACCTCGGAGAAGAGGTGTATCTCGGCCGATGGGACGAGGCCCGCGCGCGTGAGGACCTCGTCCCGATGGACGCAGGGCTGCCCGAGTCCCTGCGGCTCGGATTCCTCTCGTTGATCTCGATGTACGTCGCGCGGAACGACCTCGAGGAGGCTCGTCGGAGGCTCGCCCTCTTCCCGGAGGCGCGATCCTCGGGTGACGTCCAGACCCGAGCCGTCTATCGCCTGTCCGAGGCGATGGTGCTGCGAGCCGAGGGTCACCTCGATGAGGCGCTGGCCGCCGCCGAGGAGGCATTCGCGTCGCGGACGGAGTTCGGCATCCAGGCGACGCAGGTGAAGGAAGGGCTGGTCGAGGCGCTCGAAGCCGCCTTCGCGTTGGAGGACGCGGAGAAGCTCGAGGAGCTCCTGTCACAGGTCGAGGGCCTTCGCCCGGGCGAAACCACCCCGTACATCCAAGCGCAGGGTGCCCGGTTCGCGGCGAAGTTCGCGGCGCTTCGGGGTGAGCACGAAGGGGTGGAAGCGGGGTTCCGGAGCGCGGAGGGTCGGTTCTCGGAGCTCTCGATGCCGTTCCACGTCGCCGTGACCTGTTTGGAGCACGCCGAGTGGCTGACCACGCGGGGCCGGACGGACGAGGCGGCACCGTTGCTTGCCGGGGCCCGGGAGACGTTCGACCGCCTGGGCGCGCGTCCCTGGCTCGAGCGAGTCGATCGCGCGGCGGTTCCGAGTGGTAGCGTGCTCTCGAGCTAGTCCCGGGCCGAGTCCATCGCGGCCACCAGACGCTGCACGGGCCCGCGGACCCCGAGCTGCTCGGCCAGCACCGAGAGCGCCTCCTCGTCGCGCGCTCCTGCCCACAGGTCCAGCGGCGCGTCGGCGTTCACCGGGACGATCCGCCGCATCGCCTCGATGTAGTCGCCGGCCTCACGGAGCCTGGCGCGAAGCGCCGGCTTGCCCCGCAGGGGGCCCGGCTTCGGCTCGGCTGCCGCGGCGTCGGCCAGCAGCTCGTCGAGCGTCGGGTACGCGAGCACGAGCTCACGGGCCGTCTTCTGGCCGACACCCCGCACTCCGGGCAGGTCGTCGCTGGGATCGCCGCGCAGGATGGCGAAGTCCGCGTAGCGGTCGGCCCGGACCCCATACGTCTCCAGGACCGTCGCCTCGTCGAACTCCCGGAGCTCGGAGACTCCGCGGAGCGTGTAGAGGAGCTTCACCCCGGGGTCACGCACCAGCTGAAGGAGGTCGCGGTCGCCGCTCACCATCTCGATCCGGTCCGTCGCCCCCGCCTGCGAGCACAGGGCGCCGATCGCGTCCTCGGCCTCCCACCCCGGCGTCTGCGCCTGCGGCATCCCCGTGACATCGAGCACGCGCCGGAGCGTGGGGAACTGCTCGGGCAGGCCCTCTGGGTCGGGCGGTCGCTTCGACTTGTAGCCGGGGTAGATGTCGGTGCGGGCCATCGGCCGCCACTCGTGGTCGTAGACGTGGATGACCTCGTCGGGACGACGCGACAGGATCAGGCGTCTCACCATGTCGAGGTAACCGTGGACCGCGCCGATCGGCGCCCCGTCGGGGGACCGAACCGTGTCGCCCATCGCGAAGAACGCGCGGTACATGAGGCTGGAGACGTCCAGCAGCAACCGGTGGGCCACGCGCCGAGCCTACCCCGGGAGAGGATCCCAGCTCACAGCGACGTGAGCGTCTTGCCGGCCAGCTCCACGGGATCCAGCTCGTGCGAGTTCGGCATGTTGAACACCAACCCGTCGAGCCCGGCGTCGAGGTACGACTGCGCCTGCTCGCGGACGGCGTCGGGATCGCCGATCAAGGCGTACCCGCGGTACGCCTCCAGATCGATGCCCCGCCGGGTGGCCGCTGCGGCGCCCTTCTCCTCCGCCTCCTCCATCGTCGGAGCGATCACGAGCCCACCCAGCCGGGTCTTCGTGATCTCCGAGGGGTCTCGGCCCACGTCCTCGCAATGGCGCTCCAGGACGCCGAGCTTGTGCCGGATCGTCGCGAGATCGCCGAAGAGGTTGCAGGCGTCGGCGTACCGCGCCACCAGACGGAGCGTCCGGCGCTCGCCCCCTCCGCCCACGAGGATCGGGATCCCGCTCGCGCGGATCGGCCGGGGGACGTTCAGCGCGTCGTGGATCCGGGAGTGGGAGCCCTCGAATGTCGGGGTCTCCTTCGTGAACATGGCCCGGCAGATCTTCAAGGCCTCCTCCAGCCGATCCAGCCGTTCGCCCGCCGGCGGGAACGTGAACCCGTACCCGTCGTGCTCGTCGTCGTTCCACGCCGCGCCGATGCCGAGGATCGCGCGCCCCGACGAGACCACGTCCAGTGTGGTCACGATCTTCGCCAGCAGGGCCGGGTTCCGATACGTGACGCCGGTGACCATGGTGCCGAGTTGCACCCGGGAGGTCCGCGCCGCGATCGCACCGAGAAGCGTGTATGCCTCGAGCATGGGGTCGGTCCGCGGGCCGACGCTGGGGATCTGATAGAGGTGGTCCATCACCCACACCGAGTCGAAGCCGGCCGACTCGGCGGTCGTGGCGATGGAGGCGACCCGCTCGAACATCTGCGCGTCGTCCACGCCCGGGTAGGTGAAGTTCGGGATCTGCAGGCCGAAACGGATCACGGGACCTCCTCGCTCGCCACGACCCACTAACGTATCGCGGGTCCCCGGATACGACATCGAGGAGCGCCGACCAACGCATGCGAGCGAGTCCGGGAACGATCCCGGCCCGGTCGTTCGGTCGAGGTCCGGGTCCCCTCGCTAGGGCTCGATGTTCTGATTCCGGTGGAACAGGTTGTCCGGGTCGTATGCGCGCTTGACGTCTACCAGACGCTCGTAGTTCCCGCGGTAGTTCGCTCGGATACGCCCCTGGTCGTCCTCGGACATGAAGTTGATGTAGCCACCTTCCTCGGACAACGGCGCCGTCGCCGCGTAGTAGTCGCGGACCCAGCCGATGTTCGCCTCGTTCTGCGCGGGATCGGGCCACATGCCGGCGATCACGGGCGCGAAGTTCGCATCGCGGTAGGCGAAGGCGGTGGCGTCGGCCGCGACCCGATGGCAGGCCCCGTCGATCGGGTAGATGTGCACGGTGGAGTTCACCACCGGCACCTTGGGTCCGTACTCGAGGTGCGCGGCGATGGCCTCGTCGGTCAGCTCCTTCACGAAGTTCGCCTTCCAGTAGTGCTGGAGGCCCGCCGGGACCAAGCCGTCGAAGGCGCTGTTGAGGGCAGGATACGGCATCGGCCCGACGTGCTCGGCCACCACCGGGGCCACGTCGTGGAACGGTGCGAGCATCTCCTCGCCGTGCTCGATGTCCCCTGCCCAGCACGCGACGAACGCCAGGAACGGCTCCCCGTGCCGATTCTCCGGGATGAATGGCAGCGGCGGCGCGATCTGCCACGCGGGGAACCCTCCGAACGCCTCCGGCGCCTCGGCGATGAAGCTGCGGAAGAACTCGAGCACCGACTTCGCCTTGTCCAGCTCGTAGAACATCGGCCCGCCGTAGATGGTCTCCACGGGGTGGAGCCGGAACTCGAGTGACGTTGCCACGCCGAAGTTCCCACCGCCTCCACGAAGGGCCCAGAACAGGTCCTCGTGCTCCTGCCCGCTCGCGGTGACCGACCTGCCGTCGGCCGTTACGACCTCGGCCGAGACGAGATTGTCGCACGACAGCCCGAATCCTCGGGCCAGGTACCCGATGCCCCCGCCGAGCGTGAGCCCACCGACGCCGGTCGTGGAGATGATGCCGCCGGTGGTCGCCAGGCCGAACGCGTGCGTGGCGTCGTTGAAGTCCCCCCACGTCGCGCCTCCCTGGGCACGAGCTGTCCGGGCCTTCGGATCGACCGCGACGTTCCGCATACCCGACAGGTCGATCACGACGCCATCATCGACCGTGCCGAACCCCGGCACACTGTGTCCGCCGCCGCGGATGGCCAGGTCGAGTTCGTTCTCCCGAGCGAAATCGACGGCGGCGATCACGTCCCCGCTGCTCTCACAGCGCACGACGGCCGCCGGATGCCGGTCGATCATCGCGTTGTAGACCTTGCGGGCTTCCTCGTAGTCGTCGTCGCCGGGCCCCGCGACCCTTCCCTGGGTCTGCTCCCGAAGCCGATCGATCGATATCTTCGCCATGGTCCCTGCCTCCCAAGAGATGACGTGACCACGCTTTCTACACCCAACGGCGGTCTCCGTATAGCCCTGTCGCGAGCATGGCGGCAGCAGCGGACGAAGGAGCTGCGCACGCGCTTCGGTCCCGAGTACGAGCGAACCGTCGAGCGCACGGACGGTCGACGGCGAGCCGAGTCCGAGCTCCGGGCCCGTGAGCAGCGGCGCGAGCGGCTGGACATCCGGTCGATCCCACCGAACGAGCGAGAGCGGTACGTGGCCGCATGGCGGCAGGTCCAGGCGAGCTTCGTGGACCGGCCCGCGCTCGCGCTCCAGGAGGCGGACGCGCTCGTGCACGATCTGATGCGGGGCTGCGGCTACCCCATGAACCGGTTCGAGCAGCGGGCCGCGGACGTCTCGGTGGACCATCCGTACGTGGTGGAGAACTATCGCGCCGCCCACGACGTGTCCGTCCGGGCCGAAGAGGGAGACGCCGGCATCGAGGACATGCGCCAGGGCCTCGTGCACTACCGGGCGCTGTTCGAGGAGCTCCTCGACGTCGATCGGGTGAGCGACCTTCGGGAGGTGCGGTAGCGCTCCTCTGAACGAAGGGCCGACACTCCTGATCGTGGCAACGGCGATAGCATCCTTGGAGCCACGCTCTCCGGCCTCGTCCGGGCGGGTGTGCCGGAAGCGTTGCCGAGGAAGGAGTCCGAGGATGTGCTACGAGCCGACCGCCCGTCCCCCGCTGCCGCCGATCATGGGAGGAGCCGGGATCGCGGGCTGCGAGGAGCAGGTGCTGCAGGCCTCTGACGGCAACCGGTTCCTGGCCTACTCGTCGCGCACTGCCGAGCCCGACGCGCCGGGCATCGTGATCCTGCCCGACGTCCGCGGCCTCCACCCGTTCTACCGGGACCTCGCCGAGCGCTTCGCGCAAGCCGGGGTCCACGCCACGGCCATGGACTACTTCGGCCGAACGGCCGGGACCGGCGAGCGGGGCGAGGACTTCGACCTCATGAGCCACGTCGACCAGACGCAACCGGACACCGTGGCGCTCGACGTGGCGGCGACGGCGACGTACGTGCGTTCGGAGGCGGGCGGCGGCGCGAGCCGCGTGTTCACGGTGGGATTCTGCTTCGGGGGCCGGCACTCCTTCAACCAGGCGGCGAGGGGTCACGGGCTCGCCGGCGTGATCGGGTTCTACGGTGTTCCGCAGCGGCGCGACCCGAACGACCGGTACGCGCCCGTGGATCTCGCGGCGAGCTACGCCTGCCCGGTGCTCGGGCTGTGGGGGACGGCCGACCAGGCGACCCCGGTGAAGCAGATCGAGGCCTTCGAGCGCGCGCTGGAGGCCGCGGGGGTGCCGCACGAGATCGCAACGTACGACGGTGCCCCTCACTCCTTCTTCGATCGCGCCTACGATCGGTGGAAGGAGGCGTGCGACGACGCTTGGCGCCGGATGCTCCGGTTCGTCGGGGTCGGTCCCGAGGCCGGCTCCGCCTGAGCGCTCCCAGGCACGTAGGCGGGCTCGGATGTCCCCGCTGGGCGGATCCCCAGAGGGTTCTCAGGGTCTTCTCAGGTCGGCGGGCTAGTTCAAGACGAATGGAGGATGAAGGCACCGCCGAGAAGACCCGAAAGAAGGTGTGCGACGTGTCCGATCCGACCGAACCAGACCGCGAGGGTCAGAGTCCCCCGTTCATGCTGCCCGATGGTCCTCCGGCCGGGGAACCCGAGCCATGGCCCGGATTCCGGGCAGGCCTCCCGGCCCCGCCGCCCAGCTGGCCGCCCCGGTCGGGCGAACCGCCCGCCCCGCGCCGCCCCCGAGGGAGGGTCCTCGTGGCTGCGCTCGCAGGTCTCCTCCTGCTGATCGGTGGGATCGGGGCGATCGGTGTGGCCACGCACAACGGCTCCGTTTCGACCACGGCGGGGACGTCGATCGGCTCGGGACAGCTCGGCTCCGGATCCGGCACCGGGTCGGTCACGACGAACGCGCGCGACGCGGTCGTGACGATCACCACGTTCACGCGCTCGTTCGGACCCACCTCGATCATCGGCGGCCAGAACGGGCTGACCCCGCTCGGCGCCGGGACGGGCATGATCCTCACCTCGTCCGGCGAGGTGCTGACGAACAACCACGTCGTCCAGGGGGCGTGGAGCATCCACGTGTCGATCCCCGGGCACTCGGGCACCTACACGGCGAACGTCGTGGGGGCGAGCCCAACGGCCGACGTGGCGCTCCTGCAGTTGCAGAACGCGTCGGGGCTGCCCACGGTGACGTTGGGCGACGCCTCCTCGCTGAGCATCGGTGACCACGTCGTGGCCATCGGGAACGCCCTCGGACGAGGAACGACGACCACCACCAGCGGCACCGTGTCCGGCCTGAACCGCTCGATCACCGCGCAGGACCCCACCGGCGACGCCGAGCACCTCACGGGGCTCATCCAGACCAACGCCCCCATCGTGCCGGGGGACTCGGGCGGAGCCCTGGTGGACTCGAGCGGTGAAGTGGTGGGCATGATCACGGCCGGCTCGTCCACGGGCCCCGGCCAGACGGCGACGAAGGTCGGGTTCGCGATCCCCGTGGACAACGCGCTCGGCATCGCGAACGAGATCCGAGCCGGCCACGGGAGCTCGACGATCCTCCTCGGCGAGCGCGGGTACCTCGGCGTCGCCGTGCGGCCCCTCGATGCCGCCGCCGCGGCCCAGCTCGGGTTGGGGACCACGTCCGGCGCGCTCGTGGTCGGGATCCAGCCCGGCAGCCCGGCCGCCGCCATCGGGATCACCGCCCCCGCCGTGATCACCGCGGTCGACGGCCGGTCCGTGGCGTCCGCGGATGCTCTGGGGCCGATCCTGCACGCCCACACGCCCGGAGAACGGGTGCGGGTGACGTGGGTCGATCAGCAGGGTGCCACGCACACGGCGACGGCCAACCTCATCTCCGGTCCGGCCGTCTGACGGCCTGCTCCCGCCCGCCCGATACACTCGCCGACAGCGCCGCGGATCACCCGCGGCGCTGTCGGACGGCGGACGCGCGAAAGGGGCCCGAACGCGATGACCTCGGACGAGCTCGATCTCTCGCTGCTCGAGCGCCTGTGCGCGGTCCCGGGCGTGTCGGGGCGCGAGGAGGCCGTGCGGCGGCTCGTGCGCGCCGAGCTCGAGGGACTCGTGGACGAGGTCTCGGTAGACACCATGGGCAACCTCGTCGCGGTCCGCCGCGGGGATGGCGGCCCGCGCGTGATGCTCGCCGCCCACATGGACGAGGTCGGGTTCCTGGTGAAGCACGTGGACGACCGCGGGTTCGTCCGCATCCACCCGGTCGGCGGGATCTTCCCGAAGTTCATCGGGGCGCAGCGGGTCCGGATCCAACCGGCCGACGGCGGAGCTCCGGTCCTCGGCGTGCTGTACGAGCCGTCCGATCTCGGTCTACCGAACGAGGAGACGAAGGTCCCGAAGGTCGAGGAGTTCTTCGTCGACGTCGGTCTGCCGGGTGCCGCGAGGCTGAGCGTGGGCGACGCCGTCACGATGGACCGTGGGCTTGAGCGTTCCGGGGACCGAGTGGTGGCCAAGGCCCTCGATGATCGGGTCGGGTTGTTCGTCATCCTGGAGGTCCTGCGGCGGCTCCCCCGCGGCCGCGCGGACGTGATCGTGGTGGGGAGCGTCCAGGAGGAGATCGGCACGCGTGGTGCCACCGTGGCGGCGCATCGCATCGCCAAGGACGTGGCCGTCGCCGTCGACACGACGCATGCCCGGGACCTGCCCGGCGTGGAGGGGTCCAAGACGATCACGCGGCTCGAGGAGGGCGTCTCGATCAAGGTCATGGACCGGCACCAGATCACGAACGCGAAGCTCGTGGGCTTCGTGCGCCGGCTCGCCGAGGATCGGGAGATCCCCTACCAGCTCGAGGTCGGCCTCCCCGGCGGAACCGACGCCGAGGCCATCGAGATCGCGGGCGACGGCACCCCGTCCATCGCCCTGTCGATCCCTTGCCGCTACCCTCACACGGCCTCGGAGACGTGCGACCTGCGGGACGTCCTGGCCACCATCCGGCTGCTGCAGGCGTTCGTGGAGGAGCTCACCGAGTCGGTCCTGTCGTTCGACGTTTGACGAACCGACCGGGCCGCCATTCGCCCGATCGGGTTAGGTCGCGGCGACGGACGTAGGTCCTCCGGATCCGATCCTGGCGTGCACGGGCGAAAGTCGGATCCGCGGGTCAAGTTCCGAGGCCCGGATCTCCGATGTGACGAGCTGGAAGCGACCCAGAAGGAGGCCCCCCGTGCGCGTTGCCCGTAGGTTCGCGGTGCTTGCCGTCGGCGCGCTGCTGGTGCTGTCGATGGCGCTGCCTGCGTCGGCGAAGCCGGCGCCGGTCACGAAGATCCGCTTCAAGCTCGACGTCCATCACATCACGCTCGGTCAGTCCCTGACCGGCACGGCCACGGTGTGGACGCGTGACGGCCACGCCTGGGTGCCGCTCGACGCCGCCCTGCTGTCCATCCGGGTCCACGGTGTCGAGGTCGGCATCGCGACCACCGACTCGACCGGCGTCGCGGCGATCTCGTACACGCCGCTCGAGGTCGGCGGCGCCGCCCTGAAGGTCTCCTACGCCGGCGACGACCTGCACAAGCGGGCTCGTCGGGCGCAGGGGTTCGAGGTGGGCGAGAGCGCCACCCCGGTCACGGCGCCCGCCGCGCCGGCGGTGACGGCGTCGAGCCCACTCACGGGTGAGATCTTGCTGTCGTGGACGGCCCCGGCCGACGGCGGCTCGGCCATCACGGGCTACAACGTCTACCGCGGTGTCTCAGCGGGGACCGAGGCGCTGTTCGCGTCGGTATCGGCGTCCACGACCACGTTCAACGACACCGGCCTCACCACCGGGGACACGTGGTTCTACGTGGTCACCGCCGTGAACGCGTTCGGCGAGAGCGCACCATCCACCGAGGTGTCGGAAACCGTCAGCTAACGGGGCGGCACCGCCGGAGCGACGGGGCGCGGGCTCGAAGGGGCCCGCGCCCCGCTCGTTCCAGGAGGCATGGGGAGCTTCAGGACCTCACCCGCTCCGTGATGGCTCGAAGGTTCTCCCCGGGCGCCTCCGGAGGGACCGAGCATCCCGGCGCCAGGAGGAAGCCCGCCCCGCGGGTGGTGAACGCATCGGTTCGCGCCTCGGCGGCGACGTCGTCGGGTGACCCGTGGACCAGCGTTCCCGCATGATCGAGGCCGCCCATCACCGCCTTGCCGCTCCGATCCCGCCCCTCCGGGAGCGATGGGTTGCCGGGATCGTGCACGGACCAGCTCACGGCGTGCGCGTCGAGCTCCGAGGCGAGCTCGAAGTGGATCCTCGGGCCGCACAGGTGCAGGACGTCGAACCACGACCGTCCTCGCACCGAGGCCAGGACGGCCCGGTCGTACGGCAGCGCCAGCCGTTCGTACTCCTCCAGCGAGAACAGGTCCGAGGACGCGTAGCCGGAGATGGCATAGAAGATGCCCGCGGCGCCGGCCTCGATCGACCGAGTCGCGAAGTCGGCGAGCGCCTCGCCGATGCGCTCCAGCGCGGGTCCCACCCGATCCGGATGCTCGCGCAGCTCGCGCGCGGCCCCCGGCTTGTCCTCGCGCAGCAGGTAGCCCGCCACGGTGAGCGGGGAGAACACGGTCTGGATCACCGGCACGGAGGTGCCGATCGCCTCGACGACCATCCGGAGCGCCTCCACCTGGTCGGCCAGCGCCGGAGCGTCCGCCCCGACCGATGGGAGGCGTGCCCAGTCCTCCGGGGTCGCGACGGCCGGGCGGACCTGAGCGGGCGCGTCGGCGAACCCGCGCGCCGGTGCGTACTCGCACCCGAAGGCCTCGGCGAAGCAGGACGCCCGCGGCTGGAGCTTCACGAAGTCCCACCCGTACTCGCGCTGGCGCGCCACCGTTACACGGGCGAGGTCCCGGGGCGACCACTCCTCGCGATACGTGTGCCCCCACCACCCGGCCGGCGGCCGGTCCGGGCGCTCCAGCGACAAGGCGGCGCGAACGCGCTCCCGGGACTCCACGGGACGCGAGTGTAGTGGCCGGTGCGATACTCGACGGCGGGCGCTTTCACCCTGCAGAGTGCGTCCTGGAGATCGCACGGATGGCGCGTATCGTCGTCAACGGCACCGAGCACGAGCTCTCGACGGAGCCTGATCGAGGCCTGCTGTTCGCGCTGCGAGAGGAGCTCGGCGTCACCGGTCCGAAGTACGGGTGCGGCGAAGGCGTGTGCGGCGCGTGCACCGTCCTGCTGGACGGGGAGGCGATCCGTTCTTGCACGTTCCCGCTCGCCGACGCGGCGGGCCACTCCGTCACCACGGTCGAGGGCCTGGCGCGCGACGGCGCTCTGCATCCGGTGCAGCGCGCGTTCGCCGAGGTCGGAGCGATGCAGTGCGGATACTGCACGCCAGGCATGGTGGTTGCCGCCGCCGCGCTGCTCGGGTCGACGCCGGATCCAGGGGACGACCAGATCCGCGAGGCACTGCAGGGCAACGTGTGCCGCTGCTGCACGTACCCGCGCATCGAGCGAGCGGTGCGGCGTGCCACGGAGCTCGCGCAGGCCGCCGGCGGTGAAGGCTTCGTGCCGCTTCCCGACCGAGCGTTGCGAGCCGACGAAACGTGGCCGCGGCCGCAGCTCCCGTGGGATCTCGCGGATCCGGACGCTCGGGATTGGTTCGAGGTCCTGCCCGGTGGGCTCGTGGTGGTCCTGCCCCCGGAGGCCGGGAGCGGCTGGTTCCCGAACGGTGGGGCCTGGATCCACGTCGACGCCACCGGCGGCGTGACGGCGTTCACGGGGAAGGTGGACGTGGGTCAGGACAATCGCACAGCGCTGTCCCTGCGGGTCGCGCGGGAACTGCGCGTCGCGACCGAGCGTGTGCGCCTCGTGATGGGGGACACGGACCTCTGCCCGTTCGATCCGGGGACGTTCGGGAGCCGCTCGATGCCCGATGCGGGGGAGGTGCTCGCCCGCACGGCCGCAGGCACCCGCGAAGCGTTGTTGGGACTGGCGGGGGAGCGATGGGGCATCGATCGCTCGCTGCTCGATGCGGCGGAGGGATCCATCCGCCGGACCGGGACGAGCCAGCGGGCCCCGTACGGCGAGCTGGTCCGCGGCTTGGAGCGTGTCGAGATCCTGCCCCGGGAGATCTCGGCGACGGTCAAGGCGGGCGATCCGTCCGCGCGCAGGCCGGTGCCCACCGAGGGGGCGATCGAGGCGGCCGTCGGGGCCCGCCGGTATCCCTCAGACATCGCGCGGCCCGGGATGCTCCACGGCGCGGTGCTGCGGCCCCCTGCGTTCGGGGCCACGCTTCGATCCGTGGATCTGGGTCCGGCGCCAGACGTGCCGGGCGTGACGCTCGTCCACGACGGCACGTTCGTGGGTGCGGTGGCCCCCGATCCGCTCGCGGCCGGACGCGCGATCGCCGCCGTGCGGGCCGAGTGGGACCAACGGCCCCAGCCCTCCGAGTCCGAGCTGATCGAGTACCTCCGATCCCACCCGGCGCACGTGGAGGGCTGGGGCGGCGTGTTCGAGCACGGGTCCGGCGATCCGGGAAGAGCGCTCTCCGATGCGGACGTTCGCTTGGCGGCCACCTACACCACGGCCTACATCGCCCATGCGCCCCTCGAGACGCGTGTGGCCGTGGCCGAATGGGAGGGCCAACGCGTCACCGTCTGGACCGGCACGCAGCGGCCGATCGGGGTGCGGGAGGAGGTCGCCGAGGCGCTCGGCGTGCCCGAGGAGCACGTCCGCGTCATCGTGCCGCCCACCGGGGCCGGCTACGGCGGCAAGCACTCGGGCGAAGCAGCCGTCGAGGCCGCCCGCCTTGCCCGAGCGAGCGGCCGCCCGGTGAAGGTTCGATGGAGCCGCGAGGAGGAGTTCACGTGGGGGTACTTCCGCCCCGCGGCGGTGATCGACGTCCGGAGCGGGGCGACCCGTGAGGGGGTCATCACCGCGTGGGAGTTCACGAACCTGAACTCCGGACCCGCGGCGATCCTGTGTCCCTACGACATCCCGCACCAGTCGATCCGCTTCCAGCCTGCGGTGTCGCCGCTCCGCCAGGGGTCGTACCGGGCGCTCGCGGCCACCGCGAACCACTTCGCGCGTGAGTCGCACATGGACGAGCTGGCGCACGAGCTCGGGATCGATCCGCTCGAGCTTCGCCTTCGGCACCTCTCGGACGAGCGCCTGGCCGCGGTGTTCCGCACGGCAGGGGAGCACGCAGCCTGGTCGGAGGGGGTGGCCCGCTCCCACGGGGCCGGGCGCGGGCTCGGCATCGCCGGCGGGGTCGAGAAGGACGGACGGGTGGCCACCGTCGCCGACGTGCGAGTGGATCCGGATCGGCGGGTCGAGATCCTCCGGATCGTGACCGCGTTCGAGTGCGGAGCGATCGTCGACCCGGACAACCTGAGGAACCAGATCGAGGGCGCGACGGTGATGGGTCTGGGCGGGGCGCTCTTCGAGCGGGTCCGCTTCGCGAACGGCCGGATCCTGAACGCATGCCTTTCCGAGTACCGTGTGCCGCGCTTCGCCGACGTGCCGCCGATCGAGGTCGTTCTGGTCGATCTTCCGGACGAGCCTCCTGCAGGTGCGGGCGAGACCCCGATCGTTGCCGTGGCGCCCGCGGTCGCGAACGCGATCTTCGCGGCGACCGGCCGACGGCTCCGCTCGATGCCGCTCGTGCCCGACGGCCTGGTGCCGTAGGCCGCCCGGCGCCCCTGGCGGCGGAGTGGATGGCTAGGCCGTTCGACCGCTTGTCCGGTTCGCGGACCCGGGTCGACAATCGCAGGTGGAAGCGCATCGTTGGAGGACGTCATGAGTCATCGAGCGCACGACGGAGGCATCGTCCGCGAGATGTTCATCGCGCTCGTCGCCCTCGCGTTCGCGGCCAGCGTCGCCTTCATCGCGTACATCGCGCACCTTGGGCCGACCGGTCGCGTCGGGCAGTAACGAGCGTTTCGGTCGGCGGGCCCGCCGCCCGACCGTTCTGTCCTGCTGACCCGCGGGGTTGCGGAAACGCGCCACTGCGTGTAGTTGTCAACAGTTGCGCATCGTCCGTTCTCGAGCGCAAGGAGGCAGGGATGAGACGTCGCGTGCTACCCGTCGGGGCAACCCTTGTGCTGCTCCTCGGCCTGGCCCTCCCGTCGCGAGCGGCGACCAACGTCCGTGTGACCGTGGATAACTCGGCCGACACCTACGCGCGCTACGATGGCGGCACGGACGCCACCCTCGACGCCTGCAGCACGGGCCGGCGCCAGCAGAACGAGCCCACCGTGGCGGTCGATCCCTCCGACCCCGACGTGGTGGTCGCGGGCGCGAACGACTACTGCGCGTCGATCGTGAACCCCGAGGTGTGGGTCGGCTACTACCGGTCGACCAACGGCGGAACCGACTGGACGAACAGCCTGGTGCCCGGATATCCGGGCGACTCTTCCTCCGCCGGCACGGCCTCCCCGGTCCACGGGTCCTGTGCGGCCGCCGGCGACCCCACCCAAGCCTTCGACGCAGATGGCAACCTGTTCTACGGGTTCATCTGCTTCAACCGGTCCAAGCCCATCAACGGTGCTGTGTACGTCGCGAAGTACACGGGCCACGGGGCCACGTACGACCGGACCGTCCTGGTCAAGGCGGGGACCCCCTCCGGGCTGTTCAGCGCCGGCCTGTTCCAGGACAAGATCAACCTGACCGTCGACCAGACGGACGAGGCCACGGCGGGGAACGTGTACGTGGCGTGGTCGCAGTACAACGGGTTCTCGCCCAACAACGCCGTGCTGTTCTCGCGCTCGACGGATCACGGTCTCTCGTGGTCGAGGGCGATCAAGGTCACGCCGAAGGAGCACGGGACGGCCTCGTTCGCGGATCTCGCGGTTGGGCCGGACGGAGCGGTGTACCTCACCTACCTGACGTACCCGTCCAGCAGCCGGCCGACCTCGGACGTCTGGCTGCTGAAGTCCACGGACGGCGGCGTCTCGTGGCAGACGCCGATCCACATCGCCTCGATCACGCGGTTCGACTCGGACCAGTTCAGCGGCTCGACGGGAACGGTCGACTGCGGGGACGGTCCCTTCGCCTGCGCCAGTGGCTTCACGTTCTCGCGGTTCTTCAGCTCCTCGGCGGTGACCGCGGACGACTCCGGCGTCCACGTGGTATGGGCCGGCGAGCTCCCCAGCGGGCAGTCGAAGATCTTCGTGCGGAGTTCGGACGACGGGGGCGCCACCTGGAGCGACGCGGCGACGTTGGACGACGTCACCACGGGTCACCAGTGGTTCCCGGACATCGCATCGGCCGACGGAACGATCACGGTGGTCTTCTACGACTCGAGGGACGATCCGGCCTACGCACCGGATGTGCCGCCGGGGGACACGGCGTCCGGCACGAACTCGGGCGACGTGGTTCAGACGTGGGTGGCGCGGTCCACCGACGGCGGAGGCGACTGGACCGAATCGCAGGTCAGCACGGCCGGAAGCAACTTCGGCTGGGAGACCCACGGAACGCGGCGGATCGGGTTCTGGGGCGACTACATCTACGTCTCGGCCGTCCCGGGCGCGGTGAACGTGACGTGGACGGATTCGCGGGACCTGGTCTCCGGCAGCGACCCTCGTGAGACCGGGACCGACGACGACGCGGACGGCTTCGACGTCTACCAGCCCTGCACGTACGTCCCGAACGACATCAACGCACCCTCGTACTCCTCGCCCGCCAACGGCGACCCCTGTCTGTCGCAAGGCGGCCTGGACCAGAACATCTACGGGGCTCGCCTCTAGGCGAGCGAGCCGACCCGGCGCGACCCGCTCCGAGGGATCAGCGGGGCGGGTCGCGGCGCGTCATCCCTCGGGCGGGACCTTCAGCCCTTCCACGCACGCTCGCTCGCGGGTAGCACGGTGCCGAAGGGGGGCACGTCATGACCGAGCACCGTCCCTGGTTCACGTCCTACCCGTCGGGGGCTCCGCACACGCTGGAGCCCTACCCGGAGCTCTCGCTGTTCGGCATGCTCGAGAGCTCTGCCGGCCGGTTCCCGAAGCGTCCCGCTCTCGCCTGGTTCGGGCGGCACGTGTCGTACCGGATGCTGCTGAGCGAGGTCGAGCGGTTCTCGGCCGTTCTGGCCGGCCTGGGCGTCCAGCGCGGCGATCGCGTCGCGCTGATCCTGCCGAACACGCCCCAATACGTGATCGCGTACTACGCAGCCGCAAGGCTCGGCGCGATCGTGACCGGCAACAACCCGATGTACACGCAGCGCGAGATGGAGCACCAGCTCCGGGACTCGGGTCCCCGCGTGGTGGTGGTCTTCGACCAGTTCCACCAGGCCTTCGCGCCCCTGTTCCGTTCGCTCGGGATCGACGACGTGATCGTGACGTCGGTCACCGACTCCATGCCGTTCCCGAAGCGGCAGCTGGCGCCGATCCTGCTCCGCCGGCGCGCGCGGGCCGAGGGCAAGCCGTGGCCGCCGATCCCCAAGGGTGTCACCGTGCGGTGGTGGCGTGACCTGATGCGGTCGGCACAGCCCGTCCCGCCGGTCGCGAACGTCGATCCGATGGCGGATCCCGCCGCGTTCAGCTACACGGGGGGAACGACCGGGCCCTCGAAGGGCGCGATGCTGTCGCATCGCAACCTCGTCGCGAACGCGATGCAGACGGCGGCGTACCTGCGGATGCGTCCCGGCGAGGAGGTCATCCTGTGCGCGCTGCCCTTCTTCCACGCCTTCGGGATGCTCGCGATGAACGTGGGACTGAACGTGGGCGGGAAGATCGTCGTCGTGCCGAACCCGCGCGACCTGCACTTCATCCTGAAGCAGACGCAGAAGGAGAAGCCTTCGTTCTTCCCCGGCGTGCCGCGGATGTACGTTGCCCTGAACGAGTCGCCGCTCACGCGGAAGTTCGACCTGCGTTCGATCAGGGCATGCGTCTCGGGCGCCGCGCCGCTTCCGCAGGCCGTCGCCGAGCGCTTCGCCGGGATCACGGGCGGCGCCCGTCTGGTGGAGGGCTACGGCATGACCGAGAGCTCGCCGGTCACCCACGCCAATCCTGTGGACGGCCGTGCTCGGTTCGGGACGATCGGGATGCCACTGCCGGACACCGAGTGTCGCATCGTCGACCTCACCGATCCCGAGCGCGAGGTGCCGCTGGGCGAGCGCGGCGAGCTGTGCATCCGGGGGCCGCAGGTGATGCTCGGCTACTGGAACCGGCCGGAGGAGACGGCGCTCGCGATCCGCAACGGCTGGCTGCACACCGGCGATATCGCGGTGATGGAGCCCGACGGCTTCTTCCGGATCGTCGACCGACTGAAGGAGATGATCATCGTCTCGGGCTTCAACGTGTACCCGACCGAGGTGGAGGAGGTGCTCTTCCGCCACCCGAAGATCGCGAAGGTCTGCGTGGCCGGCGTCCCGGACGAGCGCACGGGCGAGGCCGTGAAGGCGTACGTCGTGCTGAAGGAGGACGAGCAGGCCACGGCCGAGGAGATCCTCGCGTGGGCCGAGGACCCGGCGCACGGGCTGTCCGGCTACCACGTCCCCAAGCAGGTCGAGTTCCGCGAGTCGCTGCCGGAGACCCAGCTCGGCAAGGTGCTGCGGCGGGTCCTCCAGGAGGAGGAACGGCAGAAGCGGGCGGCCGCAACGACGAGCGCCGCTCACTGAAGGTGATGTAGGCCGTCTGGTGGTGCCGGATCTGGTCGGCATCGGCAAGCATTGAGGTTCCGACGCACCGGAGGTGATGGCCATGGGGATCGTGCTCGTCCTGCTCGGGTTGGCGGCCGCCGGAGTCGTCGCCGATTACGTCGTGGAGAATGGCCTCGCGGCCGCGCCCGACCAGACCTTCCAGCTGTTCGGCGCCTCGTTCACGCGGACGGGGACCGAGGTCGCGCTGGCCACCGCCGTCCTGGGGGCGCTCGCGATCCTGTTCCTCTTCGTCGGGATCGGGCTCCTTCGTGGCAGCTGGGGACGCCGCCGCGGGCTGCGGCGCCGCGTCCGCGATCTCGAGCGCGAGAACGCCGAGCTTCGATCGAAGGCCCACCTGAACGAGATCGTCCGGATCGAGTCGGTCGAGGAGGAACAGCCGCCAGCCCCCGCGAGCGAGGACCCGACGCCCGCGAGCGAGGACGAGGGCGAGCCGAAGCCGATGACCCGCCGCTAGGTCCCTCCGATCAGTCCAGGACGATCGTGGAGCAGTCGCTCTGGTACTGGGGGCCGTCCGATGACGACAGCGTCCAGATCGCGCCGTGCGTGGCGTTGCGCAGACCGTCCGCGTCGGCGGGTGTGAAGATCACCTGGCCCTTGGCGTTGCCGGACGCGTTCGTGACCAGCGTTGCCGTGGGGAGCTGCAGCGGCGTGCTCGAGCAGGACGTGTCCTGGACGAAGACGGAGATCGTTACCTGATAGGTGGTGTCCGGCGAGGCTCCGTTCAGCACGTAGACCTCGTGGGCATACACGTTGGGTCCGTTCGGGTGGATGTTCTCCACGAAGCCGGAGCGCAGGGGCGCGTCGGCCACCGGATGCAGCACGATGTGCTGCGAGGGGTACGTCGCGTCACCCAGAGCAGCGGCCGCGGGCCAGGCTACGAGCGCAGCGATCGTCGAGGCCGCGAGCAGAAGTCGGATGCCTGTACGCATGGGTCACCTCCGAGGCGCCGAGTCGTCCCTCGCATCCTGCCACGTCTCGCGAGAAAAGTGGTGGCTGCGCCTCGCGGGGAGCCAAGCCCGGTGACGCGCTCCGAAGAACTCGCGGTCGATCTCCCGGTAGGACCGCCACTCGGAGGGCAGGTCGTCCTGGTGGAAGATCGCCGTGACCGGGCAGACGGCTTCGCCTGCCGACGCCGAACACGCCACTGAGGCAGGGGCAAGGGCCGTCCAAGCGGGCGTAATGGCGGAGGAAAGGCTCCGAACGCCGCCCCTACGTGACGACGATCTTGCCCGTCATCCCCGTGTGGATCGTGCAGTGGAAGCGGTACGTCCGGGCCTTGCGGAACACGCGGCTGAACGAGTCGCCGGGCAGGATGGCGCCCGAGTCCCACTTGCCGGTGTTCGAGGTCGACGTGTGCGCGACGTTGCCCTTGTTGAGCCACCGTACCCGGGTGCCCTTGGGGACCGTCACGGTCTTCGGCTTGAACGCGAAGTCGACGATCCTCACCCGCTGGGCGGTGGCCGCCACGGTGGCGGCGATGGGCCCGGAGTGACCGGCCGTGCCGACGGCCCCCGAAGCCGTCGCGGGCTCGCTCGTGACGGGGCAATCCAGGAGCACGGTGGTCTCGCGCTCGGTGACCTTGCCCGCCGCGATCAGACGGTCCACCTGGGTGTCGCTCTTGATCACCGAGGGGGTTTGGCCGCGCTTCCACCGGACGATGGTCTCGCGCCACAGCGGTGAGTAGGTGGGCTCGCCGGGCTCGGATCCGAGGACCATGAGCTGACGGGGCGCCATCGTCCCGCGGACGATGTAGATCTCGGGGAAGACCTCCGGGTCCAGCTTGGCCAGGACCGCCGAGTAGTTGATCTGCTCGGCCGTGGCCTGCGCCTTCGTCGACACGTCGGTCGCGAGCATCCCGTCCTTGTGCCCGTCGTAGAAGGTCTTGAACATGGTCGGCGGCTCGACCGTCGCGCCCGGGGCGACGTCCTCCGCGATCACGGCGGAGTTCAGGAGCTTGTCGGTGGGCTGCTGCGTGAGATCGCCGGATGCCGCCAGCTCGTCGATCTGGGTGTCGCTGGTGAGGAGCACCGGGGTGACGCCCTGGCCCCAGGTCACGTCGACCACCCGCCACACGGGCGAGTAGCTGTCTTCACCCGGCTCGGAGCCGAGGACCCAGAGCTGGCCGCTCGCCGCCGTGCCCTTCACGAGGTAGATGGCCGGGAACACCTTGGGCTCGAGCGTCGCGAGCTGCGGCGAGTAGTTGATGTTCAGGGCTTTGGCCTGGGCCTTGCTGGAGCTATCAGTGGTGACGATCGCGTCGAGATGGTCGTCGTAGGAGGACATCTGCACCGGGGGCGAGAGGAACGCTCGATGCGGCGCTGGGGCACCGTTCGCAACCGCCAACCCCTGACCGATGAGCGCGGGAACGAGCCCGAGCAGGACCGTGAGCCTTCGCAGCATGCCTTCCCCCGTTCGACTCCGGGCCGGGCCCTCCGCACGCGCCGGCCGCAACCGAGGTTCTACGGGCGGGGGGCCGGGGCGGATTGCTCGCCCCGGCCGGTCGAGGGGAGCGAGCCGGTGCGGGGCCGCACAGGACCCCGCACCGGTCATCGCGACCAGCTCAGGATGCGACGATCCCCTCGAACCCGACGCCGTTCGTCGGCGCGGGACCGGCCGTCGTGCCGAGCGGGACGAGGCCGCCGTCGGCGTTCACGGCGAACGCGGAGATCGTTGCCGCGCCGCCGTTCTCGACGTACAGGAACGAGCCGTCCGGCGTGGCAGCCAGGTCGATCGTTCCTGCCCCGGTAGCCGTGGCCGCCTCGAGCAAGGAAGCCTGGCCGCTGCCGCTCACGGCATAGGTGCTGACCGTGCCCGAGGCGGCGTTGCCCGTGTAGAAGAAGCCGCGGGCCTCGGCGATCCAACACGTGGCCGCCTGACCGTTCGTCACGGCCGCGCTGATCACCGAGAGCGTGCCGTCGTCGTTCACGTCGTACGTGCTGACGGAGGACACGCCCGCATTGGACACGACCAGGTGCCCGGCGGCGTCGAACGCTGCGGCGAACGGCACCACACCCGCGGACGTGTTCTCCACACCGGAGGTGAGCCGTCCGTCCGGCCGGATCCCGAAGACCTCGATCGTGCCGTTCGACTTCGTCGGAACCACGAGGTGCCGCCCGTCGGGGGTGAACACGACCTGGCCCGGCGAGCTCGTGAAGAACGGAACGTCGGCGTTCGACAGGCCGAGGGAGCGCGCCGAGTTCACGATGGGGTGGAGCTTGCCGCCCTGCACGCGGTAGCCCTGGACCGAGCCCGCGCCACCGGCGTTCAGGACGTACGCGAGGGAGCCCCGCACCGCGATGCTGCTCGGGAACGTACCGCCCGAGGAGACGACCTGGTGAAGCGTGAGCGCGGCGCCGTCCACACCGAACACCGAGACGCTGTCGCTGCCGGCGTTCACGGCGAACAGGAGCGCGTCGTTCGCGTCGTACGTCAGTCCGCCCTGCGAGGCGAGCGGGTCGACCACGGCGCCGGCCTGCGCGCCGCCCAGGCCGCCGGTGTCGTAAGTGTCGGCGGGTGCAAGGGCGCCGTCATCGTCGCGGGCGTAGGCCACGATCTGGTTACCCGTGGGGCTGTCGGTCTGGACGAAGACCGCGTGATCGGCCCCCGAGCCGATCGGGATCGCGTTCGCGATCGCCGCCGGGCCTACGAACAGCACCGCGAGCGACATCGCGGCACCGAGGATCACGAACCTCGCTCTGTACATGTGACCTCCTTCGGTCGGTGCGGTCGAGGGTGGTCGTCTCGCCGACGGGCGGAGGCGTTACACCGTCGGCGAGAGCCGATGGGAGTGCCTCGTGGCCGCCGCGAGCCCGTCGTGCTGGATGCCATGCTTGGGGCGGCGCGGGGATCGGGAGGGACGCCATTGCGGGTGCTGATGTGGCATGGCTGGCTCCTCGAGGGGGCGGGTTCGAACGTCCACACCGCGCGGGTGAGCGAGGTGCTCCGGTCCGAGGGTCACGACGTGCTGCTCCTCTGCCAGGAGGGCCATCCCGAGCGCTACCCGTGGATCGACGCCTGGGGGAGGGTGGGCGCAGACCGGCCGAGGATCCTCGGCGGGACCGCGGGTACGGGCGTGGAAGGGCGATGCATCCTCCTACGGCCGGACATCGGCGAGGTGCTCCCGGTGTTCGTCTACGACGACTACGAGGGGTTCCGGGTCAAGACGTTCGTCGATCTCACGGACGAGGAGCTGCAGACGTATCTGCGACGTAACGTCGAGGCGCTGCGAGCGGCCGCGGCCTGGCACGGGAGCGACGTCGTCATCGCGGGCCACGCCGTCCCCGGACCCGTCGTGGCCCGGCGGGCGCTCGGCCCGGAGCGCTACGTGGCGCGGATCCACGGGAGCGACCTGGAGTTCGCCGTCCGTCCCCAGGAGCGCTACCGGGACCTCGCCCACGAGGGCCTCCGGGCGGCGCGCGCCGTCGCCGGCGCCAGCGACGACGTCCTGGCCCGATGCGCGGAGCTGGTCCCCGGCCTGGAGCACCTGCTGCGACGGATCCCACCGGGGGTGGACGTCGGGCGATTCCACCCGATGCCCCGCCGGGAGGCGCTGCTGGAGACGGCTGCGCGGCTCGAGGCCGATCCCTCGACCGCTCGGGGGCGCCCGGGATCGGTGGACCGGGACGTCGAGCGGGCGCTCGCGCGGCGGGACGCCGCGGCGCTGGCCGATCTGGCGGCGACCTATGACCAGGAGGTTCCGGATCCCGACGCCGCCGCGAGGCTGCGCGAGCTCGCCGAGAGCGGCGAACCGCTGGTTGGCTCCTTCGGCAAGCTGATCCCGGAGAAGGGGGTCGACCTGCTGCTCGGGGCGGCTCGCAGGTCGGCGCAGCATCCGGCGGTGCTGGTCGTGGGGTTCGGGCTCTACCGGGAGTGGCTCGCGGCGGTGGACATCGCCGTCCGAGGCGGCGACGCCGAGGCCTTGGTGTGGCTCCGCGAGGCCGGGGGGCTGTCGCTCGAGCCGACCGAGGGGCCGTCCACGCCATCGGCCCCCGGATCGTCGGCGCCGGCCGTGTTCACCGGGCGGCTCGACCACCGGTACGCGCCGGGAGCGCTCGCCGCGATGGACGTGCTCGTCGTTCCCTCGGTGCTGGTGGAGGCGTTCGGGATGGTCGCCGCGGAGGGCGCGGCCGCCGGAGCACTTCCGCTCGTGGCTCGTCACTCGGGGCTGGCTGAGATCGCGGCCGGGCTCGAGGGCGAGGTCGGGCGCCCCGGCCTGTTCTCGTTCGAGCCCGGCCCCCGCGCCACGCAGGGGATCGCCGAGGGGATCGACCGGCTGCTTTCGCTCCCCGCCGCCGAGCGCGACCAGCTGCGCCGCCGGCTCAGCGCGTTCGTGGCCCGCGAGTGGTCGTGGCAGCGGACCGCGTCCCGGTTCCTGGAGGTCGCGGGAACGGATACGTAGGCGGGTTCCTGCATCCGCAGGTTGCGGTATCGCTGAGCCCGGGGTATGTGTAGGGGAACCGGCATCGGGGGCCTTGCGCTCGCCCGCGGCTCGGCGGGTCCCCACGGACCGAAGGGGGAGGCTCCATGTCGCGAGCTCCACGCATCGCTCTGACGCTCGCGCTCGTCGCGGCCCTGCTCGGTGTTCCCACGGCGGGTGGCGCGGAATCGGCGCCGCTCTGGGTTCGCCACGTGCAGAACTACCCGGGCGGCATCTCGAACGGCGTTCGCGCGCGCCTGGCAGTGACCGAGGGTACCGCCACAACGAGGGCCGCCGTGGCGTCGGTGTCCTTGCCGGACCCGACCGCGCTGGACAACGTCCAGGCGAACGACGACTGCGATCCGAAGGCGCCCCAGAACGAGACGTCGGTGGCGTTCAACGTGAACGACCCCATGAACGCGGTGGCCGCTGCCAACGACTACTGCGGCGACGGATTCTGGATCGGCTACACGTCCGACGGGGGCGAGACCTGGGGAAGCGTCTTCAAGGATCCCAAGACGTCGGTGGGCGACCGCTGCTTCGGCGCCGACCCCTCCGTGGTGTTCAGCCATAGGGACTCGGCCTTCTACCTGTCCACGCTCTGCTACGGGTTCGGCCCGATCTCTGAGGTCCAGGTGTGGAGGTCCACCAACGGCGGAGCCACGTGGACGGACTCCACGCAGGCCTCGATCGCCATCACGAACCGGGCGACTGACGGCAGCATCGACGGCACGGTGTTCTACGACAAGGAGCTGCTCGCCGTCGACAACGATCCGAACAGCCAGACGTACGGCCGGCTCTACGTGACCTTCATCAAGTTCCACATGACGCTGCCGTCCGGGCGGAGCGACTACTGTCCGGCCCAGCTCGCCTACACGGACGACGTCTTCCCCGGCGGCGGGAGTGCCGCCTGGTCGCACACGGCCATCGTGCCGGACGATCCCGGCGGCTCCGGCGTGGGGCCGGGCGCGAACCAGTGGGCCATGCCGGTGGTCGACGACGCCGGTGCGCTCGACGTGGCCTACGTGAGCGAGGACTGCAACACCTCGTACGACCGCGCGATGTTCTTCACGCGTTCCACGGACGGCGGCGCGAGCTTCACCGACCCGGTGCGGATCGACAAGCCCGGCCAGTTCCGGGACAACCCGAACCGTCAGGACATCCTGCCGGCCAAGCATGCCCGGCTGCCGATCTCGCCCTCGCTGGCCTTCGACCCGTCCAGGGACCGCCTGCTGTTCGCGTTCCAGAACAACCTGAACCGGGGCGGGTCCGGCGCGGACATCGCGCTGCAGACCTCCGACGACTTCGGGGCGACGTGGTCCGACACCCGGGTCATCAGCACGACGTCCTCGGGGGCGCCGGCCCCGAACGACCAGTTCTTCCCCTGGCTCTCGGTCGACGAGATCGGGAACGTCCACGCGATCTGGTACGACAACCGCAACGATCCAGGCAACAAGTGGATCGAGACGTTCCAGGCGCTCTCCACCGACGGGGGCGAGACCTGGGACAGCGAGGACATCAGCACCCAGGCGTGGAACCCGGATCAGTCGTTCTTCACGTGCGGTTGCTTCATCGGCGACTACAACGCGATCGCCGCATCGGACGATGTGGCCTACCCGGTGTGGACCGACGGCCGGAACACGCCCGGGAGGCCGTCCGGGGATACGGACATCTTCACGAACGTCGAGAAGTCGAGCTGATCGACAAGGGCACGGAGGGGCGCCCTCGGACGCCCCTCCGTGCATGTCTGGGCGCACCCGCCGGGGAGTACCCTTCCGCTCGATGCGCGCCGACGCCCGATCCGAACCGCTCCTGACCGAGCGCCTGCTGCTGCGGCGCTCGCGGCCCGAGGATGCCGAGGCGATCTCCGCGTACCGCAGCGACCCTGAGGTCCACCGCTACCAGGGATGGGAGCGGACGGATCCCAACGGGGTCCGGGCGGAGATCGAGGAGATGGCTCGCCGCGCGCCGGGGGAGCCCGGCGGCTGGGTGCAGTTCACCGTGGAGGACCGGGAGAGCGGGCGTCTGGTCGGCGACGTCGGGATCAGCACTGCCGACGGTGAACCGGGCGTGATCAAGCTCGGTTACACGATGGCGCCGGCGTTCCAGGGCCGGGGATACGCCACCGAGGCCGTCCGGGCGCTCGTGGCCTACGCCTTCGACACGCTTGGGGTCGAGATCGTGCGCGCGTACGCGAGCGCCGAGAATCTGCCATCGATCCGTGTTGCGGAGAAGGCCGGCCTGCGGCTCGTCGAGCGGTTCGAACGCCACCACGGCAGCGAAAGCTGGTTCGGCGTCCGGTACGAGCTTCGTCGGAAGGACATCTCCGACACCTGAGCCGTCTCCGCGGCGGCTGCGATCCCGTTACTGACGGGGGTTGGATGCTCCACGGCGTCCAGACCTCGTACGGTTCGCCGGTCGGGAGTGGCGTCATCGGAGGGCCATCAGCGGCCGGTGTATCCGGCGCCGCTCAGTAGTCCGTTCCTCGAACGTCCGTCCTTGGCATGCCACTCTCCTTTCCGAGGATCCCCGGGCCGGCCTGAAGCCGCGGGGATCGTGAGCCTGTCTCATCTCGGTCCTTCGCAGTAGGAGGCCCTACCGAACCGAAGGGCCGAACGGGCTGCGCTCGGGGAGCCGGAGGTCCCGCGGTCGGGGAGCTGGAGCACGCGGGTCCAGCCGTTCGATCCCGTGTGGCCCACCTCCGGCCTGCCTTTCCGGTTAGGTCCAAAGACCATCTGCCTTTTCTGCCGCCGGGGTGCTACGGTCCTGCGATCTCGAAGCTCACGGAGGTCTGGATGCTCTCGTCGCACCGGCGCCACATGCGGTCCCGCGTCGCTCTCATCGGTTTGGCTGTGGCCTCGGTCGCGATGCTCGGCCTGATCGCGATCCCCGCCGGCGCCGCCGGCGCCGTTCACTCCCGGCCGGTCTGCCCCTCGGCGCTGGCCGGCTCGGCGTGGTGCCAGTCTCGTGTGGTTACCGATGCGAGCGGGGCGCCGATGGCCTCCACGCTCCCGAGCGGCTACGGCCCGGCCCAGTTCCACGGCGCGTATGCCCTGCCCACCACGTCCTCGGGCAACCAGACCATCGCCATCGTCGACGCGTACGATGCGCCGAACATCAAGAAGGACCTCGACACCTACAACGCAACGTTCGGCCTGCCGTTCTTCCCTTCGTGCAGCTCGACCGTGACCACGGCCTGCTTCCAGAAGGTGAACCAGAACGGAGCGGCGAGCCCCCTCCCGCGGTCGAACGCCGGATGGGCGCTCGAGATCTCGCTCGACGTCGAGGTCGCCCACGCGACCTGCCAGAACTGCAAGATCCTGCTCGTCGAGGCGAGTTCGAATAGCTTCTCGAACCTGGCCGCCGCCGTGAACACTGCCGCGGCCATGGGCGCGAACGTGATCTCCAACAGCTACGGCGGCTCCGAGCTGAACTCCACGTTGAGCGGCGCCTACGATCACCCCGGCGTCGCCATCACGGTCAGCGCGGGCGACGCCGGCTACGGCGTGGAGAGCCCCGCGTCGCTGAACACGGTCGTGGCGGTTGGGGGCACCACGCTCTCGCTCGGCGCGGACGACTCCTACGGGGGCGAGACCGCGTGGTCGGGAACCGGGAGCGGATGCAGCGCTTACTTCACCGCCCAGTCCTGGCAATCGGGGCTCGCGAACTGGTCCGACACCGGGTGCGGGTCGAACCGCGGGGTGGCCGACGTGGCCGCCGACGCCGATCCCGCGACGGGCGCGGCCGTGTACGACTCCACGCGCTACCAGGGGCGGAGGGGTTGGTTCCAGGTGGGCGGGACCAGCCTGTCGGCGCCGCTCATCGCAGGCGTGTTCGCCCTGGCTGGGAACGCCGGGTCAGTCTCGTACCCGGCGTCGCTCCCGTACGCGAACGCGGCCAGCCTGCACGACGTGACCCAGGGCTCGAACGGGAGTTGCGGCACGATCATGTGCCAGGGCGCTGCCGGCTACGACGGACCGACCGGGCTGGGAACCCCGAACGGCCTCGGCGGGTTCTGACCCTTCCGCGCGAACGCCGGCCGATGGCATGCCGCGGCCCAGGCCGCCATCCGCTCGATCCACGAGGAGCCGTGGTGAGCGAGCCCGCCCAGGGCGAGCTCTGGTGGGGGGAGGCGCCCGACGGGAAGGGCCGCCCTGCCTCTCCTCACCCGGAACGAGGCGATCCCCGTGCTCGAACCATCCTGGTGGCTCCCGTGACGCGAACGGTCCGCGGCATCCCCAAGTCGATGCTCGTTCGCCGGATGGGTTCGCTCGCACCGGATCGCCGCGGCGACCCCTGCCTGGCCATGCACGCCGCCCGGGACTGCTGGTACGCCACACCCACTCTCCGACTATTCGGTGTGCTGGCCGCGACGTACCCGCTGGGCCAGCGTCTGCACCACCGCCATGGCGATGGCCGGCTCCGAACGCATGAGCTTCAGGAACGCCCCACGCATCAGCCGGATGGCCACCACGGGGCCGTCGGCCACGACCGAGGCAGAACGGGGGCCTCCATCCAGA
>DASWAT010000039.1:0-8364 GCA_036390995.1 Actinomycetota bacterium
GGGATCACGAGTTGACCTATCTGCAGCGTGATGATGCCTCGACGGACGACCAGGATCGTACCGCCGTCGCAGACGTGGGTGATCGCCCATCGGAGCTGGCCACGGCCGCCCGTATCGCCCAGATCGGTCACGGGGACGGCCGCCCTGCACGACCCGCTGGCAGCCGCGGGCGCGGCCATGCCGAGGGTCAGTAGGAACAGGACGAGCGAGGTCGAGATCCTTCGCATCGCGTGCCACCTCCTTGGGGGGCACCCTCGTCCGAGGCTTGCCTTCCGATGCGTGAGACGCACCGACCCTAGGCGCACCGGTGGGGTGCGGCAAGGGACAGGGGTCCCGACGGCACAGGACCATCAGGGCGGAGGCCGGAAAGGGGTATCGTGTGGCCTCCAGTCGGGAGGGAAGCACCGGTTGCCAGCCGCACGAAGTCTGATCGAGGGGGCCGCAGCCGCATGCAGGGCCTCCCCTCTCATCGAGACCCCCGGGAACCGCCGAGCCGAAGCGGAGGAGCTCCTGCTCTTCGTCACACGGAGAGCGATCGGCGCCAACGAGCAGATCCAGGGTTCCGAGCTGGCGCGGTTCCGCCGTCTGGTGGCCCGCCGCCTGGCTGGGGAGCCGGTCGAGTACCTGACCGGCGCGGCTGCGTTCCGGGAGATGACGCTGGCGGTAGGGCCGGGCGCGTTCATCCCTCGGTCGTCCTCCGGCTTCTTGGCTGACGTGGCCATCGAGCGTATGAAGGACCATGCCACGCCGATCGTGGTCGACATCGGCACGGGCGTGGGACCGGTCGCCCTCTCGTGCGCTGCGCGATCGCCGGCCGCCGAGGTGTACGGCGTGGACATCTCGGCGAAGGCCCTGACGTTCGCGCGAAGGAACGCTCGTGCCGTCGGGGTCTCCAACGTCCGATTCGTCCGAGGCGACCTGTTCGAACCACTTCCGCGCAGGTTGCGGGGGCGGGTCCACATCGTGGCTGCACATCCGCCCTACGCAGCTCGGTCGGAGATGCGCCTCGTCCGTTACGAGATGGGGTACGAGCCCCCGGAGGCCATCACGGACTTCTCGAAGGGCGGACTCGTCCTGGTGGGACGGATCGTGAATGAGTCGCGAGCGTGGCTGGCCCTCGGTGGGTGGCTCCTCGTCCAGGTCGTCGACTTCCGCGCTCGAGAGGTGGCGTCGATGTACCGCAGGGCGGGATTCGAGGGCGTGAGGCACCTTCGCACGAAGGGCGAGTACGACCGGGTCATCGTCGGCCGATCCCCCGGATCGACCTGACGGCGCCACCGCCGGAGCCGGACGCTGCGCCTACATCCGAAGTCCGGCTGAGGGTCAGGGCCGTCTCGATCGATTCAGGAGGTGGCTTCGACGAAGGCTCGGACCAGCGCCTCCCGATCGACGGGGGATCCCGCTGAGACCACGAAGACGGTCTCCGAGTCGGGGACGCCGAACGCGATCGTGTAGAGATGCCTGCCGTTCGCGACCCGGTTGAAGACGATGTAGACGAGCGGGCCCTCGAGGTTCTCCTCCTCCTTCTCCATCTCACCGGCGGACAGCGCAAGCTCCCCGGTGGACAGGAGCCTCAGGTACTCGGACGCGGTGCCGGCCGGCGTGTCCTCCGTCCGGGGTCCGAGCCGGAAGCCCATGACCCCTGCGTCCTCCCCATACGCCGCTATGCCCTCGGTTCCCACGGTGCGTTCGAGGCCTCCGACACGCTCGGGCATGGCCGTGATGACCGCCTCGATCCCAGTCTCGTCGTCGGGCAGGGCGGCAGAGCCGAGACCCCACGGAGGAGCTTCGCTGGTGGATCCGTTCGATCCGCAGGCCGCGGCACCCGCAAGCACGAGCAGGAGCAGGGTCGCCAGGGCCCTTCGCATCTTCCCCACCCCTCCCTGGGAAGGGAGCCCTCTCCGGTCGAGGAGAACAAGCGCCCTCCGACGCGAACGAACAGCGTGAACCTAGGCATCGATCGAGTGGAGCGTCAGAGGCTATGGACCCGACGAGGGCAGGGACCTCGCCCGCGCGATCCCTCCCGCAGTTGCCAAACGTGCATCGCTGCTGGCAGATGGCTCCGCGTGTGAGGCTCCGGTGTGAGGCTCCGGGGGGGAGACTCGAACTCCCAACCATCGGATTAACAGTCCGCCGCTCTGCCGATTGAGCTACCCCGGAACGTGCCGAGGCAGTGTACCAACGGGGCATCCGCCGACCGAGACGGATATGCTCGGGAGCCGACCCGACCGAAAGGACGAGCACCATGCTTCGACGGCTCTTCTGGATCGCTCTCGGCGTGGCCATCGGGTACCAACTCGCGACCCGCAGGACGCAGATGGAGAACGGCTCCTCGAACCGGACCGTCCGGCTCCTTTCCGAGCGCGGACGTTCACTGGCCGACCGAGCCGGCGCGGTGGGATTGCAGGCGGTCCAGCGAGCGCGCGTGGAGATCCAGAACCGGCTCGGGGGCAACGGCGATCCCGGCTGGAACTGACGCGAAGAGGCCGACGCGCGCTAGCTGACCTTCCCCTGGAGGTGCGCCTCCAGGAACCAGAGGTCCTTGTCGGCCTGACGCGAGATCTCGATGAACAGGTCGTTCGTGGTCATGTCCCCGAGCTTCTCCGCCTCCTCCGCCGCCGTGCGGATCGCCCTGGCCGTGGTGGCGAACGCGTCGGCGAGCGCTTCGACCGTCTCCATGCCCTCGAACGTATCCCCCGGGTACTCCTTCAGGCTCGATCCCGCGGCTGCCATCCGCAGCGTCCCCTTGGCGATCCCGCCGAGGGTCGTCGCCCGCTCCGCGAGCAGGTCCACCCACTCCAGCGCGTGGCCGGCCAGCATGTCGTAGAACTCGTGCAGCTGGATGAAGTCCGACCCCTTCACGTTCCAGTGCGCGTGCTTGGCCTGCGTGTAGAGATCCAGCGTGTCGGCCAAGCGTTCGTTCAGCAAGCCGACGAGCTCCTTGCGGCTCTCCTTCGGGATGTCGATCCGGGTTTCGTGCAGTTGCTTCGCAGCGGGCATGGTCTCCTCCTTCCGCCGCCTCCACCATACCCGCTCGTCGCGATCGCGAACCTGCGACCGGGGACCTACTCGAGGTAATCGCGGAGCTTCTGCGACCGGGAGGGATGGCGCAGCTTCGAGAGCGTCTTCGACTCGATCTGCCGGATCCGCTCGCGGGTGACACCGAACTCGCGACCCACCTCCTCGAGCGTGCGCGGGTGGCCGTCCAGCAGCCCGAAGCGGAGCTGGATCACCTTCTTCTCGCGCTCTGACAGCGTGTGGAGTACCGACTCGAGCTGCTCCTGCAGCAAGATGAACGACGCCGCATCCACCGGGACCACGGCATCCGAATCCTCGATGAAGTCGCCGAGATGGGAATCCTCCTCCTCGCCGATCGGTGTCTCGAGGCTGACCGGCTCCTGCGAGACCTTGAGGATCTCGCGGACCTTGTCGGCCGGGATGCCCATCTGCTTGCCGATCTCCTCGGGGCTCGGCTCGCGGCCGAGGTCCTGCAGGAGCTGACGTTGCACCCGGACCAACTTGTTGATGGTCTCGACCATGTGCACGGGGATCCGGATGGTACGGGCTTGGTCGGCGATGGCTCGCGTGATGGCCTGGCGGATCCACCACGTTGCGTACGTCGAGAACTTGTAGCCCTTCGAGTAGTCGAACTTCTCGACCGCCCTGATCAGGCCGAGGTTGCCCTCCTGGATGAGGTCCAGGAACAGCATCCCGCGGCCCACGTACCGCTTCGCGATCGAGACCACCAGGCGCAGGTTCGCCTCGATGAGCTTCCGCTTGGCAAGCTGGCCATCTCGCTCGACCCGGCGGAGGAAGTCGGCCAGCTCGTCGCGGTTCTTCGGCTTCCAGCTCTTCGTGACCCGGTCGCGCCCGATGCCCTCGACCTTGCCGAACTTCTCGGCCTGGTGATCCCGGATGGCGATGACCCGCTCGACGATGGTCTTCTGCTTCTTCTGGTCCACCTTCTCGTCGCCGTCGAGCTGCTCCGAGAGCTCGGTGGAGAACTCGCCGGCCTCGATCCGCCGGGCCAGGTCGACCTCCTGCGCCGCCGTGAGCAAGGGGACCTTCCCGATCTCCTTGAGGTACATCCGGACCGGGTCGTTCGTGGGCGCCTTCAGCAGGTCGACGTCGACCCGCGCGACGGCCGCGTCGGCGCCGTCGTCGCCGGGGACCTCGATGACCTCGATGCCCTCGCTGCGCAGGTGCTCCTCGACCTGCGAGAGGAAATCCTCGACCTGCTCGGGGGTGAAATCGTCGACGGGTACGGTTTCCAGGAGATCCTCGGAGGTCACGAACCCGCGCTCGCGTCCTCGAGCGGTGATCGCTTCCTTCGCTTCCTCCAGACCCAGGTCCCTGGCGACTTCGCTCAACGAGGCTCCTTGCGGGCGGGGACGGTGGATGCCCGAGAGTGTACGAAACGAGCCCGGCGGCGACCCATCCGCCCTTCGCGCACCCTACGCGGCGTCCCCGTGCCGTTCCCTCAACCTCCGGAGCTCGCCATCGGTCGCGATGAGCTCCTGGAAGAGGTCGTCGTAGCCGGGATCGGTCACGGGATTCAGCTTCTGGAGCCGCTGCCTGAGGACGGCCGACCTTCGTTTCAGGGCGAACTCCTGCAGTCGCGCCCAGACGTCGTCCGCGTAGTGGACGGAGGCCTCGCCGTCCAGGGGCTCGAGCGCAAGGGCCGATGCGGCCTGCGCGGCCTTGTCGTCCTGCGCGTCCGCGACCAACGTTCGCACCTCTCCCCCCGCCCGGACCAACAGGCCGAAGAGCTTACGGTGCTGAGCGGACTGGAAATGCTCCTCGGCGAGCCGGGGGGCGTTCCGCTCGAAGACCTCGGGATCGCGGGTCATGAGCCGGAGCATCTCGCGCTCCACGCGATCCTGGACCGACGCCCGCTTCACGGCCTGGGCCACCTCGGCGGGCCGGCCCGACAGTCGCCGCTCAAGCGTGATCAGCACCGAGGTTTCGGCCACCCCGGCCAGCTCGGCCAGCAGGTGCGCGTACTCGCGCTGGCGCACCGGGTCCGCCAGTCCCTCGAGGATCGGCAGCGCAGCAGCGACGGCGGCGCTCTGCCCCTCGACCGTGGACAGGTCCTGCCGGCCGACGCTGCGGCGCAGCATGTACTCGACGAGCGGGAGGGCCCGTCCGGCCAGCTCCCGGAACGCCTCGCCGCCGCGCTGCCGGACGAAGTCGGCGGGGTCGAGTCCCTCGGGAAGGATCAGGACCACGGGATGCACGGGGAACCGCTCGAGGAACGCGTACGCGCGCTCGGCCGCGCGGGCGCCTGCTTCGTCCGAGTCGAAGGCCAGCACCATCCGCTGCGCGAACCGCGAGGCCAGGCGGAAGTGCCCCTCCCCCAGCGCCGTCCCGCACGTCGCGACGGCGGCCGGAACGCCACCGCGGACGAGCGCGATGACGTCGGTATAGCCCTCCACCACCACGATCTCGCCCCGGCGTGAGACGTCCGCCTTGGCCCGGTGCAGGTTGTACAGGACCTCGCCCTTGCGGTAGATCGGCGTCTCGGGAGAGTTCAGGTACTTCGGTCCCTCGTCGCGCTCGCCCTCGCCGTGCTGTTCGCGGCCGCGCGCGGGCTCGGGCAGGATCCGGGCCCCGATCCCCACCGCCCGGCCCGACAGGTCGTGCACGGGGAACGTGATGCGCCCTCGGAACCGGTCCCGGATGTTCTCCGACGAGTCCCGAACCGCCAGCCCGGCTTCGAGCAGCATCTCGGGCGAGTACGTCCTAGCGAGACGGCGAAGCAGGAAGTCCGAGTACCGGGGCGCGTACCCGATCCCGAACTCGACCCACGTGTCACGGTCGATGCCCCGCGAGTCCAGGTAGCGGCGGGCGTCCTCGCCCTCGTGACCCTCCAGGAGCATCCGGTGGTAGAGGCCGAACGCCTCCTCGTTCGCCCGATGGAGCGCCTGGCGCCGGGAGGCGGCCCGGCGATCGGCCTGCGTGTCGCCCTCGTACCGGAGCGTGACCCCGGCGTCGCGGGCCAGCCGTTCGACGGCCTCGGAGAACTCGAGGTGCTCGACCTCACGGAGGAACCGGATGGCGTCGCCGCCGGCGCCGCAGCCGAAGCAGTAGTACACACCCTTGGCCGGGGAGACCGAGAAGGACGGCGTCTTCTCCGTGTGGAAAGGGCACAACCCGACGAACGAGTCGTGGCCGGCCTTCTTCAGCGTGAGGTAGCCCGCGACCAGCTTCACCAGGTCGATCCGCTCACGGACCGCCTGGACGTCCTCCTGCCTGATCCTGCCCGCCATGGTCCCCCAGCGCTCTCCGTCGTTACAGGAGCCAGCCCTGGGGAAGGAAGAGCTGTTCGTACATCCGCAGCGCGTACCGATCCGTCATGCCGGCGATGAAGTCGGCCACCCGGGTCGGAAGGTCGCCCGGTGCACGATGGTACTCCTCCGGGAGCGCCTCAGGATGCTCCAGGTAGTAGGCGAAGAGCGACCGGATCATCGCGATCGCCCTGTCCTGCTCGGAGCGAACCTCGTCCCGCAGGTACACGCGCTCGAACAAGAAGTCGCGGAGCTCGTCGAGCGCCACGAACACCGGCTCGGACAGGCCGATCTCGGAGGAATCCCCGCTGCGCTCGACGAGGTCGGTCACGAGGGTGTCGATCCGCTCGGAGTGGGTGTGACCAAGCACCCCGAGGGCAGCCCGAGGGAGCTCGGACTCGGTGAGGACGCCGGCCCGCAGGGCGTCGTCGACGTCGTGGTTCACGTAGGCGATCCGGTCGGCGAAGCGGACGACCTGAGCCTCCGGCGTGGAGGGCGCCGGCATCGACCAGCTGTGGTTCACGATGCCGTCGCGGACCTCCCACGACAGGTTCAGCCCGCTCCCGTCGCCCTCGAGGTAGTCGACCACCCGCAGGCTCTGCTCGTTGTGGCGGAAAGGCCGGCCGAGGAACGGGGTCAGGGCCTGCTCGCCCAGGTGGCCGAACGGCGTGTGCCCCAGATCGTGTCCGAGGGCCACCGCCTCAGCGAGGTCCTCGTTCAGGCGCAGGGCTCGGGCCGCCGTGCGGGCGATCTGCGACACCTCGAGCGTGTGCGTGAGGCGGACCCGGTAGTGGTCACCCTCGGGCGCCAGGAAGACCTGCGTCTTGTGCTTCAGACGGCGGAACGCCTTCGAATGGACGATGCGATCCCGGTCGCGTTGGAAGCAGGCTCGGAGTCGATCCGGCTCCTCGTCGCGCTCCCGGCCCTTCGAGGCCGAGGACAGCGTTGCGCGTGGCGAGAGGGTCTCGCGCTCGATCTGCTCGGTGCGTTCGCGCGGGGTCGGGGCCGCCACGGCCTCATGGTACCCGGGGGCACCGACGCCCCGGGCAGCGATCGCGGGAAGGCCGGGCCCGGTTCCCGCTCGTACGCCCTTCGATACCTTCCGACACGTTGCCGAACACCCACGAGGAGGAGCGAAGATGCCGCTGATCCGAAGCAGGCCCCGCGCGTTGACGGCGACGGCCGTCCTGGCGGTCGCGCTGTCCGCCTGTGCGAACAACTCCGGCACGACCGCTGCCGCGGGCGGCGGAAGTCCGGCCTCGGGAGGTCCCGCGGGATCCTCGGCGGCCTCCGGTGCGAGCTCCTCCGGCGGCCGGGGCTACGGCTACGGGGGCGGAGGAAGCGGCGGTGGTGGCACGCAGAGCTCCGGTGGGGGCGCGTCCGTGGCCACCATCGACCAAGCCAACTTCAGCTTCGATCCCTCGAAGGTGAGCGTGACGAGCGGATCGACCATCACCGTCGACAACACGACCCCCAGCACACCGCACACCTTCACGATCAAAGGGTCGGACGTGGACATCACCCTCGACGGCGGGCTGTCCCAGGACGTGGAGATCGACCTAGCGCCCGGTACGTACACGTTCTATTGCCGGTTCCACGAGTCGCTGGGCATGAAGGGCACGATCACCATCACGTGACCCACCCCTCACAGCTCGGCTTCAGCGGCCGAGGAGCCGGTAGTAGAGGTAGGCGAAGGGTTAGCAACGAAGATGTATCCATGCTGATGTACCCGTGTGGGTCGTTCGGGGACGCAGTGCCGGCTGCTGGGTAGAGGGCGGCTCCCGGCCCCGAGGATGTCGCTTCCGATGTCGCTTCCGATCCTCCTATTGACGTCAAGCCGGTCTCGCGAGTGTCTCCCAAACGCTTCGCCGCCGGGACTCACGAACGAGCGGGCGGTTGCGCTCGACCCTCAGCAAGCGCCCCGTAGACCTCGCGAGCGACGTAGCGCTTCAAGCACCGGACGATCTCCCGCTTGGACTTTCCCTCCGCCATCCTCCTCGCGAGGTAGTCGGTGGTGGCCTGGTGGCGCCATCGGAGTCTCACCATGACGATCCGGTGAAGCGCCGCGTTGGCGTGA
>DASWAT010000040.1:0-16370 GCA_036390995.1 Actinomycetota bacterium
AGCGGGAGGATCGCGATGCCGTGCTCGCGGGCATCCTCGAGGATCAGCCGTTGCGGGTACATCCCGGGGTCGTGGGTGAGGACCCCCGCCAGGAAGTGCGCCGGGTAGTGCGTCTTCAGCCACGCCGACTGGTACGTGGGAACGGCGAAGGCGGCGGCGTGCGCCTTGCAGAACCCGAAGGAGGCGAACTGGGCGACGTCGTTCCAGGTCTCCTCGGCCACGTCACCCGGGATCCCGCGCTCGGCCGCGCGATCGAGGAAGTCCTTCCGCAGCGACGGCAGCAGGTCGTCGCGGTCGAGGTGCCTGCGGACGTGGTCGGCCTGCGACAGGTCGTAGCCGCCGATCGCGGAGAGCGTTCGCATGACCTGCTCGTGGTAGACGATCACGCCGAACGTCTCGCGCAGCGCCGGCCGAAGCGCGGGGTGGGCGTAGACCGGTCGCTCCATCCCGTGCCGGCGCCGCAGGTAGGGGCGGATCATGTCGGACTTCACCGGGCCGGGCCGGAACAGCGAGATGTCGACGATGAGATCCTCCCACCTCGTCGGCTGGAGCTTCTGGAGCAGCTCGCGCTGGCCCGGCGACTCGATCTGGAAGCAGCCGAGCGTATCGGAGGACCGGATCAGCTCGAACGTCGGCCCGTCGTCCACGGGGATCCGGTCCAGGTCGACCTTCACCGCTTCGGTGCGGGCGATCTCCTCGAGACAGTGGCGCATGGCCGAGAGCATCCGCACGCCGAGCACGTCGAGCTTCAGGTAGCCGAGCAGCTCGACGTCGTCCTTGTCGGCCTGGATCATCCGGTAGCCCTGGAACGAGCGCTCCAGCGGGACCCGGTGCACGAGGTCGTCGTTCGAGATGACGATCCCCGAGGGGTGGAGCGCGAGGTGCCGGGGGAAGCCGTTCAGCCGCTCGGCGACCCGGAACAGCAGCTCGAGCTGGCCGGCGTTCATGTTCGAGCCGGCGAGCTCGGGGAGGATCTCGACGGCCCGTCGGATGTCGCCGGCGCCGATGTGCGGGAACGCCTTGGCCACCGTATCGACCTCGACCTCGGGGAAGCCGAGGGCCTTGCCCACCTCTCGGATGGCGGCGCGAGCGCGATACGTATCGACCATCGCGACGCACGCGCACCGGTCCTGGCCGTACCGCGACAGGATCATGTCGTAGACGTCCTCCCGCCGGGCCGACTCGACGTCGACGTCGATGTCGGGCAGCTCGTCCCGGAGGGGGTTCAGGAACCGCTCGAACGCGAGGTCGTGCCGGACCGCGTCGACGTCGCAGATGCCGGTGAGGTAGCAGACCAGCGATCCGGCGGCCGAGCCCCGGCACGCGCACCGGATCCCCATGGCCCGGATGTCCTCGACGATGTCGGCCACGGTGAGGAAGTAGGCCGCGTAGCCCATCTTCTGGATCAGCGTGAGCTCGTGGTCGAGGCGGTCGCGAACCTCGCGCGTGGCCTCCATGTCGCGGCGGTCCATGCCGCGCCAGCACCGCTCGGCAAGGACCGAGGACGCGGATCGCCCCGCCGGCGTCGGGAAGTCCGGGAAGTGGACCCGTCCGAGGCCGAGGTCGAACGCGCACGCCTCCGCGAGCTCCAGGGTCCGGTCGGCCAGGTCCGGACGTTCGCGGAACAGCGCGCGCATCTCGACGGCGGGCTTCAGGAACCCCTCGGCGTTCGCTCTGGAGACGTTGCGGTGGTTCACCGGCACGATCTCGCGCATGCACTCCAGCGCGTCGGCCAGGAACGCGTCCTCGGGTACGAGGTACCGAACCGGGTTCGTGGCCACCGCCTTCGCACCGATCCACTCGGCGAACCGCAGCAGCGCGCGGACCTCGGCGCTCGAGTTCGGCTCCAGCCGGTGCTGCACCGCGACGTGGAGGCGATCGCCGAAGGCCTCGCGGTACGGATCGACGGCACCGCGAGCGGCGTCGAACCGTCCGGCGACCGCGAGCCCTCCCGGCAGCGAGTCGGGCCCGAGGAGCGCGAGCAGCCCCTCGGAGTGCGCGCAGATCTGACCGGGGGCCAGCGACGGGTTCCCACGCTCTCTTGTCATGTGTGCGTCGGTGATCAGGCGGCATAGGTTGGCGTAGCCGCGCTCGTCTTGTGCCAGGAGGATCACGGTGGTGGCGGGCGGGGGCCCTGTCCGTGACCCCGCTCGGCCACCACCTTGACCACCTTGGACGGTAAGCGTGGCGCCGAGGATCGGCTTCACACCCTCGCGCTCGCAGGCAGCCACGAAGCGGGCCGCGCCGTACAGGCCGTCGCGGTCGATGAGGGCGACCGCCGGCATGCCGAGCTTCGCGGCCCCTTTCGCCAGGTCCTCGGGCGAGAACGCCCCGTCCTTCAGGGAGAAGAAGGACCGGACGTCGAGGTGCACGAAGCCGGGGGTGGTCGCCATGGGTGTTCGAACATATGTTCGATTACCCGGGACGCTACTTCCTCGCGGCGGACGACGTCAAGATGGCCCCACCTACAGCTCCTCGGCGCGCTTGAGGAGGGAGCGGGCGATGACGACGCGCTGGACCTCCGTCGTGCCGTCGACGGTCTGGAGCATCTTCGCCAGATCGATGAAGCGGGCCAACGGGTGGTCCTCGAGCCAGCCGTAGGCGCCGAGGACCTGGCTGGCAAGGACGGCGGCGTGCAGGGCGGCGTCCGGACAGAATCGTTTCGCGTGGGCGACGGCCACAGAGCCCTCGGGGGTGCCGAGCTGCTCGGCGGCCTGCCGCGTGAGCAGGCGGCCGGCGACCAGGTCGGTCTCGGCGTCGGCGAGGGCCCACTGGATGCCCTGTTGGTCGATCACCCGGCCGCCCAACAACGCCCGGTCCCGTCCGTACCTGAGCGCGACGTCGAGGGCCTCGGCGTGCAGACCGTTCGCGATGGCACCGATCATGCACCGGGCCACGTCGATGGCGCCGAGCGCCGCCCTCAGGCCCTGCCCGGGCGGCGCCACGAGCGTGCCCGGCGCGTCCTGCAGCTCCATCTCCCCGATCGGGAGGAACGCGGCGCGGGCCTTCCGGTACATCGTTGGGAACCCCACGCCGCCGCCCTCGCGCTCCACGGCGAGCACGGCGATGTCGCGGTGCCCCGGCTCGTCCGTGGTCTTGCACACCACCAGGAACACGTCGGCCTCGCCGGCCAGCGACACCCAGGCCTTGCGGCCGGTCACGCGCCAGCCGTCCTCGGTCTCGACGGCCTTCGTGGTGATGGCCGTGGCATCGGAGCCGGCCTGCGGCTCGGTCAGGCTGAACCCGCCAAGGGCCTCGCCGCGGATCAGCGGCTCGGCCCACCGGTCGCGGAGGTCGGGCTCGCTGCGCGCGACGATGGCCGTGACCGCGTTGTGCATCGACATCGAGAACGCGAGCGCGGCGTCGGACCGGCCGAGCTCCTCGAAGACCCGGATGCCCTCCGCGTACGACAGGTCGAGCCCGCCGAGGTCCCGGGGGGCGTACAGGCCGGTGAGTCCCGTCGCCCCCACCGCGGCGCGCGGGTACGTGGCCTCGAACTCCCAATCCTCCAGGTGCGACCGGACCTGCTGGGCGAAGGCGCGGGCGGACTCGAGGAGGTCCACGACCTCAGCCTACGCTCGCTGCCACACCGCCGCATCGTGTGCGAAGTGCACCCGGACGGGCTCCGCGGACCGGAGCCGCTGGACGGACGCCACGTAGGCGTCGTGGTCCGGCGCGCCCTCCTCGCCCGAATCCCGCCGGTCGGTCGAGCCCTCCCATTCGGCCAGCGACTGGACCGCCTGGCCGGCCAGCACCACCGTTCCCTCGGCGGTCTCGACGAGCAGGGACTGGTGCCCCGGGGCGTGGCCGGGCGTCGGGATCAGCCGGAGGCCCGGGGCGACCTCGGCCTCGCCGTCGAGCAGCTCGTAGGAGAGCCCCGGGGCGTCGATCCACTCGGGGATCGTGTAGTCGGGCTGATGCACCATCCGCCACTCGCGCTCCTGCGCGAAGATCGGGACGCCGGGCGGGATCCGGTAGTTCTGCCCGCTGTGGTCGAAGTGCAGGTGGCAGTTGGCGACGCCGGTCACGTCGGCCATCGAGATCCGGCCCGCGGTGAGGGCCTCGGTGATGGGCGTGGTCCGGGGCGCGAAGACGCGCTCGATCTCCTCGTTCCCCGTGCCGATCCCCGTGTCGAACAGGAAGACGCCGTCGCGATGGATCACGGCGTGCGCGACGATCGGGAACCACTCGACCCCGAGCAGCGCGCGGTCCTCCTCCGGCACGTGGATCTGCGACACGGGGATCGACACAACGTGCGGTTGGGTCACGCGTGGATTCAATCCCACAGTCGCTCGAGGTGCCACCGTCCGGCGAGCCTGTCGTGGTACAGGTCCCAGACCGCACCGCCCTTGGCCTCGACCCGCCAGTACTCGCGATCGCGGCCGTCGGCCCACCACCGGCCCTCGATCCGCCACCTGCCGATCACGTCGGCCACCTCGTACCGCCTGCCCCGCCACTGGAACGCCGAGGGCATCCCCGCATCGCTCTGGACCCGGACCTCGACCTCCTCGTCGTAGCGCTTGCACATCGCCGCCTGCTCTCAGCCGCCCCCTCTGAACCGAACGTATGTTCGAGAGGGAGACCGAATGTACTCCCCCCCTCCGACACCGTCAAATCGGGGTGTCGCCGCAGGTCAGAGCGGCTGCTTGCGTTCCGAGTACCACTCCTGGTGGAGCGTGCAGCGGCCGAGCTCGTCGAAGTCGCACACAAGGATCCCGTCCACCTCCTCGCGCGAGCCCTCCTCCGACCGGAAGGCCGACCGCCAGTGGGCGATCCCCCGGGGCCCCACCGTGGCCAGGGCCTCGTACTCGAGGTGCAGGTCGTCGGGAACGCCGCCCTCCACCCAGGCCCGCACGATCGCCTCGCGGCCGCGGGCCGGCTCCCGGAAGGGCCCCCACGAGTACACCGCGTCCTCTGCGAAGAGCCCGGCGACCTCGGCGGGATCGTTCGACACCCACGCCCGGAAGTACCGATCCAGCCACGAACCGAAGTCGGCGAGCTCCATCGCCCGCATCCTACGCACCCGACCCCGGGTATCGTTTCGAGGACGTCCAGGTGCCGGGGCGGCCGAGGTGAGCGGCGAGGAACGCCGCCGGAGGTCACAGGGGAACATGCCGGAGCGAACACCGCTGATCGCCGCGGTCCCGAACTTCAGCGAGGGCCGGCGAGCAGACGTGATCGACGCCATCTGCACGGCTCTCGAGCAGCCGGGCGCGCACCTCGTCTACCGGCAGGCCGATCCCGATCACAACCGTCTGGACTGCACGGTGATCGGGCCGCCCGAGGCGGTTCGCCGGAGCGCCCTCGCCGGCGCCGCGGCGGCCGTCGAGCGGATCGACATGGACCGGCACCGCGGCAGTCACCCCCGGATGGGCGCGGTCGACGTGATCCCGTTCGTGCCCGTGCAGGAAGTGACGATGGATGAGTGCGTGGCCTTCGCCCGGGCGTTCGCGAAGGAGCTCGCCGAGACCCTCAGCCTCCCCGTGTACTGCTACGACCGCGCGGCACTGTCCGAGGATCGGCGCAGCCTCGCCGAGGTCCGGCGGGGTGAGTACGAGGGATTGCGGGAGGCGGTCGAGCGCGGTGAGCGCCTCCCCGACTTCGGTCCACACCGGATCGGCAAGGCGGGTGCCACCGCGGTCGGCGCGCGCAAGCCGCTGATCGCGTTCAACGTGTACCTGTCGGGGCGCGACGACGCGGCAGCGAAGGAGATCGCCCGAGCGGTGCGCGAGTCCTCGGGGGGGTTGCCGGCGGTGCGAGCGATCGGGTTCGACGTCCCCCAACGAGGATGCGTCACGGTCTCGATGAACCTCGTGGACCACGAGGTGACCGGCATCCGGGCGGCGTTCGAGGCCGTTCGCGAACACGCCGGACGGCGGGGCTCGAAGGTGCTGTCGAGCGAGATCGTCGGCCTGGTTCCGCAGGCCGCGATCTCGGAGGGGGACGTGACCGACCTGAGACTGGAGGGGTTCGATGCGGACGGACAGATCCTGGAGCGTCTGGTGAGCGCCGCCGAGGCCCGAGGGATCGGCTCGCAGCGCATCGAGGACTTCCTCGAGGTGCTCGGCTCCGACAGCGCCACCCCCGGCGGGGGTGCCGTCGCGGCGGTGTGCGGCGCAACGGGCGCCGCGCTGATCTCGATGGTGGCCCGCCTGACCGTCGACAAGGAGGGCTACGTGGACGCCTGGGAGCCGATGCGCGAGGCGATCGCGACGGCCGACGAGGCCAGGACGTCGTTCCTCGAACTGGCGGATCGCGACGCCGGCGCCTTCGACGCCGTGATGGCCGCCTTCAAGCTCCCCAAGGACACGGCCGAGCAGGAGGAGGCCCGTGCGGGCGCGATCCAGCGAGCGTTCCTCGGCGCGGCCCTCGTGCCGCTCGACATCGCGCGGCGTGCGGTGGACCTCATGGACCTCGCCGCCCTGGCCGTGCGGATCGGCAACGTCAACGCCGCCTCCGACGGGGCGTCCGCCTCCGAGACGCTGTTCGCTGCGGCCCGGTGCGGGATCTACAACGTCGAGATCAACGTTGGATCGCTGAAGGACCCGGCGAAGGCGGCGGAGCTCCGCGAGGAGGTGGACTCGCTCCGGGAGCGGGCTCGGAGGGCCCTGGACCGAGCCGAGGCCGCCTTCGCCGAGCGGATGACGTGAGCGAGGGCGCGACCGGCTGGGGCTTCACGCCGGGCACGGCGGTCGCCCTCCGCGAGATCTGGCACGGCCGGATCTGGTCCGCGAGACCGGCGCTGGTGGTGGAAGACGCGAACACGCAGATGTTCTACGTCGGACCCCCGATGCGGTGGATGTGCCCGCGCGAGCCCGGCAGCGGAGCCTGGCTCCGCATCCCCCAGGACGCATGGGAGCTCGGCGAACGGACCTGGGACGACACCCGCGCGCTGTCGTTCGCCTGGCCGGGCCGTCCGCACGCCGTCCTGCTCATGTGGGACGTCTCCTGGTTGCCTCGGTCCTGGTACGTGAACCTCCAGGATCCGCTCCGGCGTACCCCGGTGGGATTCGACTACCTCGATCTCGAGCTCGACGCCATCGTGGATCTCGACCGCTCCTCGTGGAGGTGGAAGGACGAGGACGAGCTGGCGAAGGCCATCGAACGCGGCCACCTCACCGAGGAACGCGCCACCGGCATGCGGGCCGAGGGGGAGGACCTGGTCCGCCGGATCGTCGACCGCACGCCGCCATTCGATCGCGACTGGCTGGACTGGCGCCCGCACCCCTCGTGGGGCGTCCCGGAGCTCCCCGCCGGCTGGGACGTGGTCTAGCCTCCGGCGCGATCCTCGGGTTGTCGCGCCGGGTTCCCTCGGGCAAGCTCTCTCGCGTGGGCGTCCCCGACCTGTCACCGCTTCGCGCGCGGTTCCCGGCGCTCGCGCGCACGCAGGACGGCCGGGCCTGCGCGTTCCTCGACGCGCCCGGCGGCTCGCAGGTGCCCGACACCGTGATCGAGGCGATGGCCTCCTACCTTCGGAGGAGCAACGCGAACACCCACGGCACGTTCGCCACCAGCGAAGAGACCGACGCGCTCCTGGCCGAGACACACCGCGCGGCAGCCGACCTCGTGGGGTCCGACCCCGATGAGGTCGTGTTCGGTCCGAACGCGACGACCCTCTTGTTCGCGATCTCGCGGTCGATCGCACGGACCCTCCGCCCGGGTGACGAGGTCGTGGTCACGAGGCTCGATCACGACGCGAACGTGCGCCCGTGGGTGATGGCGGCCGAGGACGCCGGCGCCACGATCCGCTGGGTGGACGTCCGCGTGGAGGATGTGACGCTAGATCTCGCGTCCTTCGACGCGGCCCTCACCGACCGGACCGCGGTGGTCGCGTTCACGCTGGCATCGAACGCGGTGGGGTCGGTGACCCCGGCGGTGGAGCTCATGCGCCGCGTGAAACAACGCACGGGTGCCGTCGTGGTGTGCGATGCCGTGCACTTCGCGCAGCATCGGCTCATCGACGTCCGCCGGATCGGTTGCGACCTGCTGGCCTGTTCGCCGTACAAGATCTTCGGTCCGCACCTGGGCATCGTGTTCGGCCGCCGGGAGCTGCTCCGTGCGCTGCAGCCGTACAAGGTCCGGCCGGCCGACGACGAGCTGCCGTTCCGGTGGGAGACCGGAACGCAGAACCACGAGGGGATGGCCGGGTTCGTGGCCGCCGTCGACTACCTCGCCTGGGTCGGCCGCACGTATGGCACGCCCGGATCCGACGGACGCCGGCCGGCGCTGGCCGCCGCGTTCGAGGCGATCGGGGCCCACGAGGTGTCGCTGTCCCGGCGGTTCCTGGAGGGCCTCGCCGACGTCCCCACCGCGCGGCTGTTCGGCATCGGCGATCCGGGTCGCGCCGACGAGCGGACACCGACCTTCGCGATCCGCCTGGGCGACCGGAACCCCTTCGAGATGTCGAAGGCGCTCGGCGAGCGAGGTGTGTTCACGTGGGAGGGCCACTACTACGCGCTGGAGCTGATGGAGCGCCTCGGGCTGCAGGAGACGGGCGGGGCCGTGCGGATCGGGTTCTGCCACTACAACACGGAGGATGAGGTCGACCGCGTCCTCGAGGAGCTGCGAACCCTCGCCTGAGCGGCGGATCCGACGAGGTTTCCGCAGGTCGAGGGGTTGGTAGGATTGCCGCGCTCCCCCACGTGAGACCGAAAGGACGATCATGCGCATCCTGATCCTGGGCGGCGACGGGTACCTCGGCTGGGCCACGTCGATGTACTTCTCCCGGCGGGGTCACGAGATCCACGCGGTGGACAACTACCTTCGGCGCCGCTCCCACGTCGAGGCGGGCACGGACTCACTCACACCGATCCTCGCCTCGCTTCCCGCCCGGGCGCAGGCGTGGAAGGACGTCACCGGCCTGGAGATCGGGGTGACCGAAGGCGATCTGCTGGACTGGGAGGTCGTCGAGCGCGTGTTCCGCGAGTTCGGCCCCGAGGCCATCGTGCACTACGGGGAGATGCCCTCCGCCCCGTACTCGATGATCGACCGGGAGCACACCGTCTTCACGCAGACGAACAACGTCATGGGCACCCTGAACGTCCTCTACGCGATGGCCGAGTACGCGCCCCACGCCCACCTGGTCAAGCTCGGCACGATGGGTGAGTACGGCACGCCGAACATCGACATCGAGGAGGGCTTCATCACCGTCAACCACAACGGGCGCAGCGACACGCTCCCGTACCCGAAGATGCCCGGCAGCTTCTACCACCTCACGAAGGTGCACGACTCGCACAACATCCACTTCGCGTGCCGGGTCTGGGGGCTTCGCTCCACCGACCTGAACCAGGGGGTCGTGTACGGGATCGAGACCGACGAGACCGAGCTCGACCCCCGGCTGGTCACCCGGTTCGACTACGACGAGGTGTTCGGGACGGCCCTGAACCGGTTCTGCCTGCAGGCCGTGATCGGCCACCCCCTGACCGCCTACGGCAGGGGCGGCCAAACCCGCGGCTACCTGAACATCCTCGACACCCTTCAGTGCGTGGACATCGCGGTGCTGAACCCGCCCGACGAGGGCGAGTACCGGGTGTTCAACCAGTTCACCGAACAGTTCTCGATCATGGAGCTCGCCCACAAGGTCGTCGAGGCCGGCGCACACCACGGCCTACACGTGGAGATCGACCACGTCGAGAACCCTCGGGTAGAGGCCGAGGAGCACTTCTACAACGCGAAACACACCAAGCTCCTCGACCTCGGGCTGAGGCCGCACCTGCTGTCGGAGACGCTCATCGAGTCGATGATCGAACAGATGGAGCGGCACAAGCACCGCGTGATCCTCGACCACATCATGCCGCGCACCAGGTGGCGGGCTCCGCTCCGCGAGCCCACCGCCACGTGAGCTCGGGGGACGTGGAGAGGGCCGGCCGAGCATGATCGCCCTCCGGGTCGTCGGCGCGCTGGTCGCGGTGGTCCTGTTCGTCGGCGCCGTGATCGGCCACCGGCGGCGCCAGGTGAGCCGGCTCACGCTGATCATCACCACGCTCATCTCGATCGGCGTGATCCTCCTCGCCGCCACACCGAACCTGTTCAACCCCGTCTTCGACGCGTTGAACTTCCGGCCCGGCACCGGACAGCGGCTGACGGGCGCCTTGATGATCGCCGTCGTCATCCTGTTCGGGCTGCTGCTCCGGATGCAATCCTCGGTCGACTCGAACGAGCGCAGCATCCGGCTGCTCGTGGAGGCATTGGGACAGAACACGTTCGACTGGGAGCGGGCCGGGGCGCTGCCGCCGGGACGGCGCATCGTCGTCATCTCCCCCGCGTTCGACGAGGCCGAGAACGTTGGGGCCGTGATCCACGCGATGCCGGAGGAGATCGAGGGCCACCGCGTCGTACCGATCGTGATCGACGACTGTTCGGACGACGAGACGTCGGAGGCGGCCCGCCGGGCAGGAGCGCTGGTGGCCCGGCTCCCGATCCGCAGGGGCGGCGGGCTGGCCCTCCGGGTGGGCTACGACCTGGCCCTGCGGCTCGGCGCAGATATCGTGGTCTCGATCGACGCCGACGGACAGCATCAGCCCGAGGAGCTGCCGACCGTCGTGAAGCCGATCATCCAGGGAGAGGCCGACCACGTGAACGGGTCCCGGATGCTCGGCGACTTCGAGCGCGGTAGCCTCGTCCGGCACCTCGGCGTGCACTTCTTCTCCTGGCTGGTCACGATCCTGACCGGCCAGCGCGTCACCGACATCTCCAGCGGGTACCGCGCGACGCGGGCCGACACGCTGCGGAAGCTGCTGCTCGAGCAGGACCAGTTCTGGACCTCCGAGGTCACGATCGAGGCCCTCCGCCACCACGCGCGGATCGTGGAGGTGCCGGTCACGTTCCTCACCCGGCGGGGAGGGGTGTCGAAGAAGCCGAAGTCGCTCCGCTACGGCTGGAACTTCACGAAGGCCATCGCCAAGACGTGGCTCAGGTAGACAGGCGCTCCTCCGCCACGGCCAGGGCGACCTCGGCGGCCAGGGCTGCGTTCGACTCCAGCAGCGCGAGGTTGGCCTCGAGGCTGGCGCCCGCCGTCGCTTCGGCCAGGCAGCGCAGGAGGAACGGCGTCAGCTCCTTGCCCCGAACGCCCTCGCGCCCCGCTCGCTCCTCGCATCCGAGCACGGCCGAGGCGACCACCGTCGCGTCCATCGCGCGATCGGCCGGGACCGGGTTGCAGAGCACGATCGCCGACCCGATCCCCAGGTGCCGCTGCGCCGTGAGCAAGGCCGCCGCCTCGGCGGGATCGTCGACGCGGTGCTCAAGGTCCACCTGCGCCTCGGAGGCCAGGAAGAACGGGAGCCGGTCACACCGGTAGCCCACCACCACCACGCCGAGCTCCTCCAGGCGCTCCGCGGTGGCCACCGGATCCACGATCGACTTCGGCCCCGAGCAGACGAGCAGGACCGGCGTAGACGCGAGCTCCGCGAGGTCGGCGGAGACGTCGCCGGACGCGTTATGCACGCCGCCGATGCCGCCGGTGGCCGCCACCGCGATCCCCGCGCGGTGCGCCGCCCAGATCGTGGCCGAGACGGTGGTGGCTCCCAGCACCCCTCCGGCCATGGCGACCGCCAGATCACGCCTGGCCACCTTCGCGGCGGCCCCGGGCTCGGCCAGGCGTTCGAGCTCGGCGTCGCCCAGGCCGATACGGACGGTCCCGTCGCGAACGCCGATCCAGGCCGGCGTCCCGCCGAGCGCGGCGATCGCCTTCGCCATGCGCTCGGCCGCCTCCAGGTTGCGGGGGCGGGGGAGCCCCTGCGCCACCACGCTCGTCTCGAGGGCGACCACGGCCCGTCCACCGGCGAGGGCTTCGCGAACCTCCGGCGCGATCACGACCGGTGGCGTCATGCCGGGCGCCGCCGCTCGGGCCAGAGCTCGTGGCTCCCGACCACCTGCTCACCGGCGTGGCAGGCCAGGCGGAGCGCGTCGCCCGGCGAGGCTCCTCGAACCAGCTCCGCCAGAAGCGTCCCGTCGAACGCGTCGCCCGCCCCCGTGGGGTCCACCTCCTCGACCTCCTCGGCCGAGAACCGGATCAGCAGGCCCTCCCACGACATCACGGCGCCCTTCGGCCCGAGCTTCACGCAGACCACCCGGTAGCGCTGGGCCAGCACGTCGGCGGCGTCCTCGCCCTCGCGTCCGGTGAGCGCCCGAGCCTCGAGCTCGTTCGCGAGCAGCACGTTCGCGGCCGCCGTCGCCTCGAAGAACCGGGGCGCGCCGAAGGCCTCCACGAGCGGCCACGACGCTGCGTCGACCGCGACGTACCGTGCGCGCGAGCGCTCGAGCGCCGCTTGCCCCGCCGCGGTGGAGCCCTCGTGGAGCAGGGGGTATCCGGAGACCAGAACGGCGCCGGCCTCGATCGTCTCGGGCAGATCGCCGGGCGCGAGCCGGCCGTTCGCCCCACGGTCGGCCACCATCGAGCGCTCCCCCGCCCCGTGGATCACGAGCATCGAGCCCGTGGTGCTCGCGGGATCCACCGCGAGCACCGCCTCCACCCCCCGCTGGCCCATGGCCTCGGACACCAGGCGGCCTGCCAGGTCATCTCCCACCCGGCCGTGGAGCCGCACCCGCGCGCCCGAGGCCGCCGCCCACACCGCCGCGTTCGCCGCGCTGCCGCCCGGGCGGACCCGAACCCGGCCGTGGACGTCGCCGCCCGTCCGGAGCTCCGAGCCCTCCACGCTCACGTCGAGCATCACGTCGCCCACGGTTACGAGGTCCATGCCGGGCACACCCTACCCCGCCCGGAGCGCGCTACGAGGTGCTCGCCATCCCAGCGGCCTCGGCGGCCCACCGACCGAAGGCGCCCCAGAAAGGGTCCAGCCCAGGATGTTCCAGCGGGACCTCACCGTCGTCGGTCACCAGGACCCTCCCGGCGCCGGCCTCGGTCATCTCGCCCACGACAGCGGCCTCGATCCCCCTCCCCGCAAGCGCATCGACGAACGCCTCCGCGCGATCGGGCGTGACCGAACAGACGAGCGTCCCCTCCGAGATCGACGCGTACACATCCATCCCCACGTGGTCGCAGATCGTCCGCACCTCGGGAAGAACCGGGATGGCCGACAGCTCGATCCGCATCCCCACGTGCGATGCGGCGGCCACCTCCGTGAGGCCGCCGTACACGCCGCCCTCTGTGGCATCGTGCATCGCCGTGACGCCGCCCTCTCGTAGTCCGAACTCCCTGGCCACCGTGGCCTCCGGGACAACGGTCATCTGCTCGAAGAGGGCGTCCCCCGCCCTCACCACGTCCTCGCCGAGGGCCGCCGTCAGTCGCTCCGGGAACGTGGCGGCGAACAGCGCGGTCGCCTCGATCGCTGCCCCCTTCGTCACGACGACCCGGTCACCCGGTCGCGCCATGGAGGGAGTGACGAACCGATCCTCTGGTCCGGAGGCCATACAGACGGCGCCGCCGACCATCGGCCAGGTGCAGCCCTCGTAGCGCGCCGTGTGGCCGGTCACGACGGCGATCCCGAGGTCCTCGCACGCCCGGTGGTAGGCGTCCCACATCGCGGTGAGCTCCTCGTCCGTGATCTCCGGAGGCAGGTTCAGGTCCACCGCCATCCACCGGAGCGGCAGACCGCTCGTGGCGGCGTCGGAGGCCAGGATGTGCACCGCGAACCATGCCGCGCGCTCCCATCCGTACGCCGGCACGATGAACACCGGATCGGCCGTGACCGCCATCGCCACGCCGTCGGCTACCCGCACCACGCCGACGTCCACCCCGTGCTGGGGCCCGACGAGCACGTCGGGATCCTTCGCCCCCAGCCGTCGCAGGATGATCTGTTCGAACAGCTCCGGCGTGGCCTTGCCCAACCTCGGTTCCGTCATCTCTCCCCCACCTTCCTCCGCTGTAAACGAACCACGTCCGCCAGTTCCTTGGTCGCGGCCGCGGGATCCCGAGCTGCGCCGACGGCCGAGATCACGGCGACGCCCACGGCGCCGGCCTCCAGCACCTCCGCGGCGTTCGATGCGTCGATCCCGCCGATGCCGACGATCGGGAGCGAGGTCGCCGCCACCACCAGACGGAGCCCCTCGATCCCCTGCGGGCGCGCCTCCGGCTTCGTCGCCGTGGCCCACACGGTCACGCCGAGGTAGTCCGCGCCCGCGGCCTCGGCGGTCAGGGCCTCCTCCGGTGCCGCCACGCTGATCCCGAGCACCCGATCGGGTCCCAGGCGCTCGCGCGCCCCCTGGAGCTCGTCGCCCTGGCCAAGGTGCACGCCGTCGGCGCCGCTCTCCACCGCGACACGCACCAGGTCGTTCACGACGAAGAGGACGCCGGATCGGCGGCATGTCGCCGCAAGTTCGGTCGCGAGCGGCAGGAGCTCGTCGTCGGTAAGCTCGGGAGCACGGAGCTGGACGGCGTCGGCATGGCCCTCGATCGCGGCGAGCGCTACCTCGCGATGCCCCCGTCCGGGCACGAAGCCGCTCGAGGTGACGACGTACACCCCGAGGGATGGGGATCTGCGATCCATCGCTCCCTCCGCCGGAATTACCCGGATCAGGTTCGGCGGGTCGCCGGCGCCTTCTGCCGGCCTCTCAGCCCGGTCGCCCGAGCTCCCCGGTGTTCCACCCGCGAGTATACGGACCCTCGGGGCAACCCCCAGGCGACGTCGGCGCGAGCCTACGCGCGATGACCGAACCGGGCCCGGGCCACCGCGCGCTCGCGATTGACCTTCTTCCAGTCGCTCGACTTCGCGGAGAGCAGGACGTCGGTCACGATCTGGAACACGCCGTACGCGACGAGGGCCCACGCCGCCCACGCCGGAGCGTCGGTGGCCCACCAGAAGGCGAGGGCCACGAACGGCGCCGCTTTGGTGGCCAGCGCGCCCGATGCGTGCATCCACACCCGCGAACCCGGGGGCGTTCGCAGGTACGTCGCGTAGTCGGTCTTCATGCCGGGGCGCGGAGGGAAGGGTCCGCCGAAGAAGTAGCACGTGAAGCGGATCCCCACGGCTTGCCCCACGAGCCAGTGGGCCAGGTCGTGGAGCGAGACGGACCAGATCAGCCCGGCGGCCACCAGCGCGACGCCGGCGATCGCCTCCGACGTGGAGCGAAGGGCCACCACCACCGCGGCCGCACCGACGAGCGTGCCGCTCGCCAGCACGGCGTTGCCGAACCACACGGGGAACCGGGGCCGGACCGCCCGCTCGAACGCCGTACGGTCGATGCGGCCGACCACGTCCGCCCAATGCTCCGACAGTGCGGGATCGACCTTCACCGACCGCACGAGCCGCCAGAAACCGAGCTTCGACAGGTCGCGCTCGCCACCATCCACGGCGGCCTCGATCCGGGCGAAGGCCTCCTGGAACGTCTCCCCCCCTTCCGGAGCCTCGACCATCTCGCCTCCCACGCACGCTAGGATGTGTCCGGACGCTTCCCCGGCCCCTCAGAGCTTCCCCCGAGCGGAGGTACCGTCACGTCCAGCCGCACCCAACCGGACCCGGCGATCCGCATCCCGGACGACAGCCTGAGCCTAACCACCCTCGACGGCCGCTACCACGTGGTGAGCCGGATCGCGGCGGGGGGCATGGGCGAGGTGTTCCTGGCCCACGACGCCGTCCTGGCCCGCGAGGTCGCCGTCAAGGTCCTGCATCGAAGCCTGTCCGGCGATCCCGGATTCATCGACCGGTTCCGCCGCGAAGCTCGCGCCGCCGGCGGGCTGTCGCATCCGAACATCGTGGCCGTCCACGACTGGGGCGCCGTGGACGGCATCTACTACATGGTCATGGAGCTCGTTCGCGGCCAGAGCCTCCGCGAGCTGCTGAACGCCGAGGGGCTGCTCGCGCCGGCGCAGGCGACCGACGTCCTCCTGCAGGTGCTCGGCGCGCTCACCCACGCGCACGCGAAGGGCATCGTCCACCGTGACGTGAAACCCGAGAACATCCTCGTGACACCCGAGGGCGTGGCCAAGGTCACCGACTTCGGGCTGGCCCGCGCATACGCGGACGCCCGCGCCACGTACGTCGGATCGGTCACGGGGACCGTGCAATACCTCGCGCCCGAGCAGCTCCAGGGCGAGCCGGCCGACCCGCGCACCGACCTGTACTCGCTCGGCATCGTCGCCTACGAGCTGCTCACCGGGAGCGTCCCGTTCGGCGGGGAGACCACGCTGGCGATCGCGTACAAGCACGTGCGCGAGCGCGTGCCGAGGCCGTCGCTCCGCAATCCGGCGGTGCCGCCGGGCCTGGACGGGTGGGTGGCCTCGATGACCGAGAAGGAGCGCGAGCTCCGGCCCGAGTCCGCCGCCGAGGCGCGCCGCGACCTCGCGACCGAGGCCGCGTCGCTCCCCGCGGCACCCCCCATCGGCGACCTGGTCCGGGTCTCGTCGACCGTCGTGGCCTCCGGGGCCGCCTCGCCGGATCCGCAGCGCGCGCCGACCATCACGATCCCACGGGACG
>DASWAT010000041.1:0-12316 GCA_036390995.1 Actinomycetota bacterium
TCGCGGGGCCCGAAGGTTGCGCTCTCCCGGCAACGAAGGCCGGGTCAGGAGTGCTCGTTCTCGGTGAAGCTGGCAGCCACCGAGTACAGGGAGGTTCCGTCAGCCCAGAAGCGCAGCTTGAGCCGGAACGTTCCGTCGTGCAGCGTGGTCGGCTCGGGCGATGGCGAGACCGTTGGCGAGGGACTGGCGCTCGGCGCGTCGGCCAGCCAGTAGGTACCCCTGAAGGTGTAGGTGAAGCCCTTTTCCTCGGTGCCGCTCTTCGAAACCACGGCCCCGTTCCCGTCGAGCCGGATGGCACCGGCGGGCGTGTCGACGAAGAGCCACAGGCTCGTCGAGCCGTGCTCGCCGTCCACGTTCCCCCAGTACTCCAAGTAAATGCCATCCGCGCGGGTCGCCTGCGAGAACAGGACCGTACCGCCGGCCCTACCGGACACGGTCGAATCGATCAGCTGGAATCCGTCCGATCCGATCGGCACCGACGAGGAGAACGCCATCGTCCAGGCCGGCGCTGGAGGGATGGGCGGATGGGTCGGCGACACCGTGTCGGTGGGGCTCGTGCTGGGCGACTCGGTGGGCGAGGGCGAGCCCGTCGCCGTGGGGGACTCGACGGGCACGGCGACCTCGGCCTTGTTCGCCTTCTCCACGTGCTTGGCCTTGACCTTCTCCTTCGGCTGGAGGCCGAGCGCCTGCACGGGACGGCTCACCGGCGGCGGTGCGACCGAGATCGCGGCGGGCGGGCTCGGCGTGACGGCGGGCTTGGCGTGATGGACCGTCCGGTTCACGGCCACGGCGCCGACGGTGATGCTGGCCGCCGTGAAGACCGCTACGGCTGCCGCCGTGACCCGCTCGGCCGTGCTGGAGGCCGTGGCCGCGACCGCCGGCGAGGCCGTGACGGTCGAGGCGGCCTGGGAGGCCGCGCTCCCTGCGCTCTCGGTGAGCGAGAGGAAGAACCGGCGCAGGGCCGCGGGGATCTTGATCGGCGCGAGGAGGATCGGCAGGAGCGCCGCGAACCCGTGACGAGCCGTCTGCCGGTCCCAGGCCGAGCGGAAGCTGCCCTTCGCCCGGTGGATCAGCGCCTTGGCCTGGGCCGGCGTGATCCCGAGGGCCTCCGCGATCTCCTTGTGGGACCGGCCCTCGAACTCGCGCAGGATCAGGGCGTCGCGGTGGTGCTCGGGCAGCGTGGCGAGCACCGAGACGACCTGCGCGTGCTGGTGCATCCGCTCGACGGCTTCGAGCGGATCGGCCATCTCGTCGTCGTCGGGATGGTCGAAGAGCTGCGAGAGAGACTCCCCGCCGGTCTGCGGGCGGCGGGCCCTGGCTCGCGTGACGTCCAGCGAGACGTTCGTCGCGATCCGAGCGATCCAGGGCTGCAGGAGGTATCGGCCGTTGAACCGGCCGAGGCCCTGGTAGACGCGGAGCATGGTCTCCTGGGTGGCCTCGTCGGCGTCGTCGAGGTTCCCCAGCACGCGATTGCAGATGTGACGGGCCAGGGCCGAGTACCGGCGATGGATCTCGCCGAAGGCCTCGATGTTGCCGGCCTGGAAGTCCAGGACCAGCATGCGGTCATCGAGGTCCTCGTAGGACCCGGGCGCCTTCGCTCCGTTCCGCAGCTCGGAAACTCGTGTGACCATAGCTCTCCCCTAACCCTAACGGTTGAGGTCTGCGCTTGGTTGCGCGGGCGGGGGGAACATCATCCGGTCGGCGCCCAACACCGGCCACTGTACCATGCAGCAACCCCCTGGTAAGCCCCTGGCGGACCATCTGGAAGGGGTCTTTCGACCTACCCCTGTAGGGGGACATGTGCTCGTGCGGTCTGTCTTTGCCGATGGGCATCGTCGAGTTATCGGCTCCTGCCATCGCGGGACTTCACCCTGTGCACCTTGACGCGCCCGGCGCCCACCAGGTTCCCTTTGGATGGCAAGTCCACGCGCCGGGGGTGCGATGCGTGGAAGGAGGTCTGGTCGGCTGTCACCACGAGGACGGACCTGAAGCAGCGGGACTTATCGCTGTCTGTTCATGCATGTGCGCATGATATGATGCGTATATGCCTAAGACCGTGCAGATCCGTGACATCGATGACGATGTCTACGCGGGTCTCGTGCGACGCGCCGCGGATGCGGGACTCACGGTTCCCGAGCTCCTTCGGCGCGAGGCGGCGCGCTTGGCGGCGCGCCCAACCATCTCGGAGTGGCTCGAACGGACCCGGCGGCGACCCTCCCCCCTCAGTTCGGACGACATCGTCGAGGCCCTCGACGACCTGCGGGGAGAGTGGCCGGATGCTGATCGTTGACGCTTCCTGTCTGTACGAGGTGGTCGCCGACGGCGTCGACGCGGAGACGATCCGCGCGCGACTCGCGACGGACGATGAGCAGGCGGCGCCCCACCTCGTGGACGCCGAGGTGCTCAGCTTGATCCGCCGAGACCATCTGCGAGGCATGCTCGACCCCACGGCCGCGCGGCAAGCGGTGGAGGACCTGCTCTCGTGGCCTGGGCTCCGGTACGGCCATCGCGGGCTGCTCGAGCGGGCCTGGGAGCTTCGGACCTCGCTCCGGTCATGGGATGGGCTCTATGTGGCGTTGGCCGAGGCCCTGGATGGCACCCTGGTGACGCTCGATGCCCGCCTCGCTCGGGCTTCGGGTCCCAGATGCGCCCTCGAGGTGCTCCGACGACCCGGCTGAGGGAGCGTGCATGATGGAGCCATCGATGCCGGGGATCGCAGGGGTGCACCTGGTGCACCTGGATCCGCACGAGGACCCTCGGGGCTCCCTCACAGAGGTCTTCCGTAGATCCTGGCTGCCCGAGGCCTCCGAGGTGGTCCAGATCAACCTCTCCCGCTCGCGCGCGGGCGTGCTCCGCGGCCTCCACTTCCATCGCGAGCAGGCGGACTACTGGTGCGTCCTGTCCGGACGGGCCGTCGTGGGGCTGTTCGACCTGCGTGAGGACTCCCCCACCCATCGGCGGAAGGCCGAGATCTTGATCGACACGGAGCAGGAGCGCCTGGGCCTGTACATCCCGCCGGGCGTGGCGCACGGCTTCTTCGCCGAGACCGACATGACCCTGGCCTACCTGGTCGACCGGTACTTCACGGGCCAGGACGAGTTCGGCCTAGCCTGGGACGACCCCGACGTCGGCCTCACCTGGCCGAGCGGCGAGCCCCTCCTCTCGGACCGGGATCGCTCCAACCCCTCGCTGGAAGAGGCGCTGGCTCACGCACGCCGTTCCGAACCTTGAGGAGACTGGGCCGGAAACCGCTCCGAGGCGAGGAGCCGAGCAGCCGAGAGCTCCTGACGGCTCCGTCCGAGAGCGTCCGTCACGCCACTTCTCGTCCCTCGGAGGTGGCCTGCCGAAGGAACGGCCATCGTCCAGAACGCACGTCGGCCTCGGAGGCCGGCGTGGCCGAGACCACCGTGTCGCTCGCGTAGGAATGTCGCCACAGGACCGGCTCCATCCTGCGGAGCTCGTCCCACGCGGAGTCGACCCGATCCAGCACCACCAGCAGGTCGATGTCGGATTCGGGGTGCGCGTCCCCCCTCGCCCACGAACCGTAGAGGATCACGCGCTCGAGGCGTTCCCCGTAGAGCTCGCGAAGATCCTGGGCGACGGCGCCGGCCACCTCGTTCGGGTCGAGGCTCGGACCGAGCTCGGGTAGCTCGGGATCGGGTCGGCTGGCTTGTTCGCGTTGGGCGACCTCGGGGTCGATGATCCCCTCGTCGGCCAGCCACTGCAGTGCCCTTCGCTGGTATCGGGCGTCGTGGAACGCGAACCAGGCCGCGCGGAGCTCGGGGAACTCGAAGAGCGTGTCCTTGAACCTGCGGAAAGCGCCCCGTCCCTGGACCGCCCGCTGGAGCAGATCTCTGGCGCGAGGTTCCCGGACCCGCTCGATGAAGCCCTCCATGTCCCCGTAGCCCACCTCGGAGGGGATGGGGTCGACCCGGATGAGGCCTCGGTCCTCCGGGTGGTCTCCCTCCTCCTCCGAGGAGAGATCGTCGATCCACGGCTCTACCTCACCGGTCCCGGGATCGAACCACCGGGAGGTCTCGGCAGAGTGGTCCTCGAGAGCCTCGGCCAGGGAAGCAAGATCGATCGCCTCGAAGTCGAGCATCGTCATCTCCTTCATCACGCCCGACGGGGTCAGACCCATCCTAGGAGAGATCCGGTCGCCGGGGCAGCGCCCTTCGGGGCACTCACCTGCGGCTTCAGAGTTGGAGCCGCGGCGCCGACAACTCCTGTATGGAGGGGACCCGCGCGCCCCTGAGGCTCCTCGCCGCCCTGATCGTGGGTGCGCTGGTGTTCGGCGTGGTGCCCGGCGGCCCGCCGGAGCCCGCCCGAGCCCAGACCACCGCGAGCGACCAACGCCTGCACCAGGCGCGGAAGGAGCTCAAGCACACGCGACAGCGGGTCCGGCGGCAGAACGAGCGGCTCCGCAGCCTCCAGAAGGACATGGACCGCCTGGCCACGCGGATCTCGAAGAACCGGTCGGCGCTGGACCGGGCCAAGGTCCGGGCCGAGAAGCTGAAGAGGCAGATCGCCCGGGCCCGGGCGCACCTCGCCGACCTGGAGGCCCGGTTGGCCGAGAGGGCCCGGGAGGCCTACATCGCCGGTCCGGGGACACCGCTCATGTACCTGCTGACGGCTTCGTCGGCGGCGGACGCGGCCTCGCGGATCATGCTGCTCGACGAGATGAACCGCCGGGACGCCGTGCTGGCCGACCAGGTCTCCCTGGCGAAGGCGGACCTCGACTACCGGCAGGAGGCGCTGGGGCGGGCGCGATTCGCCCGGCGCATGCTGGCGCTCACGCTGAAGCAGGACCAGAAAGACCTACGAGCGGCGATGGCCCACGCTCGCGCCATCTGGCACGAGCTGAAGGCGCACCGCGAGGCGATCCTGGCCAAGATCTCCCGCTTGCATCCCTTCGGCGTCTGTCCGGTCGACGGGCCGGTGGCAGTGGCCGACGACTTCGGGATCTGGGTCCACCACACGAAGAAGGAGGGCGGCGATCACATCCACCAGGGCAACGACATGATGGCCGCCACCGGCACGCCCATCGTCGCCCCGTTCGACGGCCTTGCAGTGGTCGCCACGAACAAGATCGGCGGGCTCGCGGTGAAGGTCTACGGGCGATTCGGCTACGTCTACAACGCGCACCTGTCCCTGTTCGGACAGCTGGGGCAGGTCACGAAGGGGACCGTGATCGGCTACGTGGGCGCCACGGGCAACGCGGGCGGGCCCCACGACCACTTCGAGTGGCACCCGAACGACGGGCCGGCGGTGGACCCGCATCCCTTCCTCATGCAGGTCTGCTGAATCGCTGGCCGGAACGGCCCCTGCGATCGGGCCCCTTGTCCCGCTACCATGTGCGGCTCGGACGGGAGGAGGGACCCGGTGGAACGAACGGCTGCGCGCACCGTGATCGCCACGCTTCTGTCCCTCGGCCTGACCGCGCTCCCGGCCGGAGCGTCGGCCGAACGTCGGTCCGGACGTCATGACGACCGGGCCCTGGCGGCCACCCGCGTTCGCGTGCGGATCGTGGACAACACCTTCCGGCCCAGGACCGTCACGGTCTCCAGGGGGACGCGGGTCCGGTGGGTGAACCGGGGCGACAACGTCCACTCGGTGAAGGCGTCGAAGGGGCCGTGGGGCTCGGACCTGCTGGAGCCGGGCGACCGGTACCGCAGGGTGTTCCGCAAGGCGGGGACGTTCGCGTACTACTGCACGGTGCACCCCACGATGAAGGGCACGATCGTCGTCACCTAGCCAGCACCCCGGCGCGTTGGGGCGTCTACCCCCTTGAACGCACGAGACGCCAACCGTAAAGTTCTCCTTCATCCGCGATGGACGCGGGCAAGGGGCACGCCCGAAGGTTCGGGCGAGGGGGGCACCATCCGATGGAGCATCGTCGCATCCCGCTTGGGCTCCTGGCAGCCGTGATGCTGCTGGGAGCCGTCCTTCTGCCGGCCACCACGGCGGCCGCAGCGACCACGTACGAGGTCGGCGTCGGCGGGTTCCTGCAGAACGTCCCGGCCGAATCGATGCGCTTCTTCCCGTCGACGGTCGACGTGCACCAGGGCGACACCCTGCACTTCTCGACCGACGGGTTCCACACGGCCACCGCGCTACCGGTGGGCGAGGGGCCGGTCCAGTGGTTCGACGCGAACGCCTCCGGGCCGACCGATCCGTACTCGATCATCCAGACGGATCCCGACGACGGACCGAACGCCACGAAGTTCAGCACCGCGGTGGCCCTGCCCACCGATCCCACGTGCGGCGGAACAGGCCAGCCCGCCTGCGGCTACGACGGGTCCGCCCTCCTGAACTCGGGCGTCCCGATCTCGGGTCCCATGGACTTCAGCGTCGGCGTGAACGCCTCGGCGGGAAGCACCTTCTACATGGTCTGCATCATCCACGGCCCGAACATGCGGCTGAAGGTGAACGTGGTGGGGGCTTCGGACGCCGCGTCGACGAACGCCGACATCAGGTCCGCGAACCAGGCGGCCGTGAACCAGGACCAGGACAGCGCCGAGGCGCTGTTCGCGAAGTACAGCACCCGGCAGACCTGGCACCGCGGACCCGGCGGCACCCGTGTGTGGGATGCGTGGGCCGGCGTGGACAACCAGCACGTCGTCCTGTACGGGATGTTCCCGCAGCGCTTGCGGATCCGGGAGGGCGACACCGTCCAGTGGCACTTCGACACGCTCGCGTACGAGGTCCACACGGTGACGTTCCCGATCGACACGGCCAGGGACATCGTGCGAAACAGCTTCATCCCCGTCTGCGATACGGGCAGCGGTCCGGATGGCCCGCCGGACCTCGAGGGGCCGCCGTTCTGCAGCGACCCGACCCAGCTCGAGATCCAGCTCGACGATCGGCACACGCCGGAGATCGGCAACGGGGTGTTCCGCGGGAGCGACCTGGAGAACTCCGGCGTCCGCGGTGCCACGTCATACCTGGGCGACGCGAACTACGACCTGCGGTTCGCGAGGCGGTCGACCGACGGCGCGTTCAGGTACATCTGCCTGATCCACCCGTTCATGCGTGGCAAGTTGGTCGTGCGGTAGGCGGGGCGCACACGAGGTTCGAGGGGCCGGGCGAAGCTCGGCCCCTCGCGTCCGCGGGGCTCGAACCGGCGCTACTGGCCACCCTTCTGCACGTAGCCCTGGACGAACTCCTCGGCGTTCTCCTCCAGCACGGAGTCGATCTCGTCGAGCAGCTCATCGAGGTCGTGCTTCAGGTCCTCCTTGGCGGACGCGCGCTCGACGCGCTCCGTGTCGGCCGCGTCCACCTCGTCAGCCTCGCGGCGGTGATGGTGCGTCCGCTTCTCGGTGATCCGCCCACCCATCGCATACCTCCGATGATGGGGTGTCGGCATCCGGCCGCCGAGATGACATGACCCCGAGTGACCATTCCGGGATGGGCCGTCGGGGCCCGCGCCGGCTCCGCGTGGGATGTTCGACTTGTGCGACCGGTGCCCGATGGCGTCAACTACCCCCGTGAGGCGTTCGGGGAGGGCCGGGCGCCCGGCGAAGGGAGGAACCATGGAGGACGTGTACGTCTTCTCCGAGGATGCCCCTTACGACCTGATCGACGGCATCCGCGAATCAGGGATGATGCCGAGGGGCCTCCGGTACGCGGCGTCCGTCACGGGCCCGTGGCGACTGTTCGGGATCTACGAGATGGAGGACCTGTCCCAGCTCCCTGCGTTGACGAAGGGTGCGATCGGGTCGGATACCGGTATCTGCGCCACCCGTGGGACCCGGTACCTGAAGAAGAGCGTCTACCATCCCGACTCGGCGTTCGTCCGCATCCACGTCGGTTCCATCGACCCCGAGCCCGACGCCGACCAGGCAGAGAAGTTGCTCGAGGAGATCAGGAGCATCGTCAGGGACGAGCGCTATGCGGCCGACGAGGAAGGTGAGGCGGAGAGCGTGATGGGCGACTTCGACGTCCTGGCCTACGTGGGCGGGGACGATGCGGACCGGATCGCCCAACGGATCCGGGCGATCCGTGCCCTGCAGCCCGTTCTGAAGACGGTCTCGCTGCGGGTCATCGACTACGTCTCCACCAGCGAGAGGGCGGCCGACGACCACCGCGTCCGCCCGGCCTGAGATCGCCGGTCAGGCCAGACGCTCGCGGAGGTCCGACGCCGTCGCGAGCTCGCGCCGGGATCGCAGGCGCTCCAGGGTCGGCACGGCCAGCTGGAGGTGCGCCCGGGCCTCGTCGCGGCGCCCCGAGACCAGCAGGGCCCGGGTGACGTCGAGCCTCGTCACCGCGACCTCCCATGCGGCCTCGAGAGCCTCGAACCCCTCTCCCGCCGACACGAGGAGCTCGGTTGCCCGGGGGTGGTCGCCGGACGCGAGCGCGGCCCGGCCCTCGAGCCGGTCCGCGTACGGCGGGAGTGACACGACACCTGCCCACTCGCCGTGCGCCCGCGCGTCGTTCGCGACGGCGGGCGCGTCCCCCCACCGTTCCTCCTCCGCGACGAGCTCGCACCACGCCTCGAGCACCTCCTCCCGCCCCTCGCCGGAGTCCGCGATCGCCGGCCGCGTCAGCAGGCCTCGAGCCTCGTCGAACTCCCTCCGCCGGGCGAGCAGCTTGGACCGCCACAACGTCCACGCGGTGTCTGGGCTCTCCTCCACCCGCTCGAGCCACTCGATGATCCGCAGGCTTCGGTTCGCCCCCTCCGTGTCCCCCTGGACCTCGTGCAGGAAGGCGGCCTGGGCCACGTGGACGGCGGCGAACCCGGGCGGCGTGTCCCGACGATCCCCGAGCAGCTCGTCCGCCATGGCGACGTCGGAGAGGAACCGCTCCCACTCGCCCAACCGGAACGATGCCGCCGCCCGGAAGTCGAGGCAGTAGAGGGCGTACATCGAGGATCTCGACTCGGTCTCGGCGAGCCCACGGTCGGCGAACCCGAACGCCTCCCGGTACCGTCCCGAGTTCAGCGCCCACCACGCCGCCATCCCGAAGATGTCCCCCACCTCGAAGGGGTCCTCGAGGGAGCCGGCGAGCTGGAGCCGGCGCCGGAGGGGCTCCTCCATCGGCCCGTACCTGCCCTGGAGGTGGTAGGTCGAGCAGACGGCATCCAGCGCCGCCGAGCCAAGGAGCGGCCGGCCGAGACGCTGGGCCATGGCGAACCCGTCCTCGCCGATGCGCCGAGCCTCGGCCAGGCTCCGCTGATCCACGCGAGAGACGGCCGACTCGGCCCGCGGCCAGAACGACCTGGCGATCAGCAGCCGGGCGCGCTCCTCGCTGTCCTCTTCGCCTGCGTGCTCCAGACCGATCCGCAGATAGGGCTCGAGCTGCTCGGGGGGGATGCGCTGGCGCATCGCGCCCCGACGCCGTGTGGTGATCTCCAGGGCGGCCGCGCACAGCCGGGCGATGTCCCGGGCATCCTCCTCACGGGCGAGGGTCCCCTGCACGCGGATGTCGATCGCCCGCTTCAGCGCCTTCCACGCCAGGTCCCCTTGGGAGTCGTGGAAGTAGGCGAGCCCCGCCGCCTCGAGCGCCATCGAGCGCTCCAGATCGTCCGCGGCCAGGTTCAGCGCGCCCTCCGCGAACGTCTGGGCCTTCCCCAGCACGGCCTTGCTGAGGGCGGCCTCGGAGGCCAGGAGCGTGAACCGGAAGGCCTTGCTCCGGAGCGCCTCCTCCTGGGCCGTATCTCGTCGAGGGTCTTCGGCCATGTCCCGGAGGGCCTCCTGGTAGTGATGGCTGAGGAGCTCCGCGAACTCCCGAAGTCGCTCCGCGGCTCGCTCCTCGATCCACGCCCCGACGGCGGCGTGGGCACCGGCACGGTCTCGCCGGGGCAGGCTCTGGTACGCGACGTCCCGTGTCAGCACGTGACGGAAGGCGTACTCACGCTCGCCCCCCATGGTCGACCCGATCCGCGACAGGACGAGGCCGCGGTCCTCGAGACGTATCAATGCGTCGCCAAGGGCCGGGGCGACCCGATCGTCCGCCTCGAGCAGTTGCTCGACGGCGCCGGACCAGAAGGTCTTCCCCACGACCGCGGCCTTCTGCAGGACGCGCTTGTCGCCGGACTCCAGGAGGTCCATCCGCGCCGCCAGCACGCCCTGGACGGTCTCGGGGATATCGAAGTCCTCCATCTCCGGAGCCGACGGCGCCTCCCCCGCACCCTGTGCCAACCGGCCTTCGTCCAGGAGGTGGCGGACGATCTCCTCCAGGAAGAACGGGTTGCCGCCCGCGCGCTGAAGGATGCGACGCCGCAGCGCCGCCGGGAGGCCCCCGCTCCCCAACAGATGGCCCAGGAGCGTGTCGGAGTCGGGTCCGGAGAGCGGCTCGAGGAGGGCCGAGGAGAAGTTGAGCCGTCCGCCGCCCCACATCGGGCGACGTTCCCGCAGCTCCTGTCGCGAGGGACAGATGAACAGCACCCCGCCCCTCGTGCGGTCGGCCAGGTCCTCCAGCAGATCCAGGAGCGCGGCGTCGGCCCAATGGATGTCCTCGATCACCGCCACCACGGGCCCCGGCGTGGCCAGCGCGGAGAAGAACGTCCGCCACGCCTCCTGCGTCTCGGTGCGGATCCGACGAGGATCCGACTCCGGCGACCGGCCGTCCGAACCCTCGATGCCGACGGTGAACGCCAACCCCCGCAGGACGGTCTCCCGCCGGGACGGCGCCACGTCGGAACCGGCCAGCAGCTCGTCCACGGCGTCCGAGAACTTCGTGAGGACCAGCGCGGGCGGGTCGTCGTCGAGCACACCGGCATGCGCCTTGAGGATCTCCGCCAGCGGCCAGTAGGTGACGCCGTCGCCGTAGGACAGGCACCGGCCGCGAACGGAGATGAGCGCGTCCGCCCGTGCCACGGCCCGGCCTTCGAACTCCTCCACCAGGCGCGACTTGCCGACCCCCGCCTCGCCGTAGATCGTGACCAGGTGCGGCCGGCCCTCTGCCGTCACCCGCTCGAACACCGACTCGAGGAGCGCCAGCTCGCGCTCCCGTCCAACCAAAGGCGCCATCGAGCCTCTGGGCCGCTCCATGGCCGTCGTTCCGGCGGCCTCGGTCGTCCCTACGTCGAGGAGCTCGAAGACCTGGACCGGCTCCTCCTTGCCCCTCAGCTGCCGGCTCCCGATGTCCTGCAGGGCGACGCGGCGAGCCGCCGCCCGGGCCGTTCGCGGTCCGACCAGGACATGCCCGGAGCGAGCCATCTGTTCCAGCCGGGCGGCGACGTTCACCGCGTCTCCGGCCACCATGCCCCGGCCCGGAGCCGGAAGCGCCGTGGCCACCACCTCACCGGTGTTCACGCCGATCCGCATGGCCAGCGTGACCCCGTACTCGCGTTCCAGGTCGCGGTTCAGCGCGTTCAGCCGCGACAGCATCCGCTGCGCCGCGCGGAGGGCTCGCACGGGATCGTCCTCGTGCGCGACCGGGACGCCGAACACGGCCATGACCGCGTCACCGATGAACTTCTCGACGGTGCCGCCCTCGGCCTCGATCTCGGCCTGCATCGCGTCGAAGTAGGCCCCCATCACCTCCTTCAGGCGCTCGGCGTCCAGGCGCTCGCCGAGGCTGGTGGATCCCTCCACGTCGGAGAAGAGGACCGTGACGAGCTTGCGCTCCTCGCCCTCCGTGACGGCGACCTGCACGACGGCGCTGCCGCACTCGGGGCAGAAGTGTGCGTCGACGGGCAGCTCGGCTCCGCATGCGTGGCACGAGCCGGAGAACCGGGTGCCGCAGCGCGCGCAGAACCGAGCGGACACGAGGTTCTGCGTGCCGCAGGTGGCGCACCGCCGCTCGGCCAGCGTGCCCATGCGCCCGAGTGTAGGGAGAGCCACCGGTGATTCCTAGACCGCCGCTCGCCGGCCGTGGGCAGGGAGCGTTCGGGCGCAACGACAGCGGGCGGCGGCGGCGATCCGAGAAGTCGTATCGTCGGAACGGTCCTGGAGATGGAACTTCCCGATCGCACGCATCGCCGGCTGAATCCCCTCAACGGACGGTGGGTCCTCGTCTCGAAGGGGCGGACGGCCCGCCCGTGGCTCGGGAAGGAAGGATCGCTCCCGTCGGTGCGACGCCCCAGCTACGACCCCGACTGCTACCTGTGTCCGGGCAACGAGCGTGCCGGAGGGCAGCGCAACCCGGGCTTCGAGGGCACGTTCGTCTTCACCAACGACTTCCCCGGCCTGGACCCAGGCACGCCGGAGGGATCCACGGAGCTACATCCGCTCCTCCAGACGAGGAGCGGTCCGGGTACCTGCCGGGTTCTCTGCTTCTCTCCCCGTCACGACCTCGACCTCGCGCTGATGTCGGTACCGGAGATCCACCGGGTGGTCGACCTGTGGTTCGAGCAGACGGCCGAGCTCGCCCC
>DASWAT010000042.1:0-3393 GCA_036390995.1 Actinomycetota bacterium
CAGGACGATCTTCGCGTCGACCCCCGTGAGCTCCGGCGGGAGCACCACGTGGTCGGGGACGGACACCTGGCTCCGCCGGTCGGCGCCGTCGAACCAGTGCACCCGGAAAAGGTTCAGGGGGTGCGAAGCGTCCGGATCGACTGCCGCGAGCGCGTCGCGGACCCGGTCGGGGATCTTCGTGGGGTCGGCGAGCTGCTCGAACGTGGGCAGCAGGATGCCGTCCCTGCGGAAGCGCTCGACCGTCCGGTCGAGCGCCGCGCCGTCGACCACCTCACCCTGCAGCTCCAGGCGGTTCCACCCCCGTTCAACACCAGATGATAGAGGTATCGTCGGAGGGGGTTGAGGCCATGTTGCTGGTCCGGGGCGGGACCATCGTCGATCCAAGCGGGACCTTCACCGCGGACGTGCTGGTCGACGGCGAGCGGATCGCGGCGGTCGAGACTGCCATCGATCCCACCGGCCACGACGTGATCGAGGCGTCGGGCGCCCTCGTGATCCCAGGCGCGATCGACGTCCACACCCATTTCGACCTGTCGGTGGGAACCGCCGTCTCCGCCGACGACTTCGCGAGCGGCACGCTCGCCGCGGCGTGCGGCGGGACGACGTGCGTCATCGACTTCGCCGGAGCCGGCCGCGAGGCGCCGGACGAGGCGCTCCGCGTCTGGCACGCGAAGGCGGAAGACCGCGCGGTCGTCGACTACGGGTTCCACCTGACCGTCACGTCGGTGCCGGAGGATCCCGTCGAGGCGGAGGGACTGTTCCGATGGTTCGCCCTCCAAGGGGTGACGAGCGTGAAGCTGTACCTCGCGTACCCCGAGCGGCTGATGGTCGACCCCCCCACCCTGCGGCGGGCCCTGGCCGCGGGCAAGCACACCGGCGTCCTCGTGTGCGTGCACGCGGAGGACGGCATGGACGCCGACCGTCGCACCCGCCAGGTCCTGGCCTCGGGCCGCACGGATCCCTCCGCGCTCATCGACGCTCGCCCCCCGGAGGTCGAGGCCGCCGCGGTCCGGATAGCCGCCGAGCTGGCCGAGCGGACCACCGCGCCCGTGTACGTGGTGCACCTGTCGAGCGGGGCGGCGCTCGACGAGGTTCGCGCCGCCCGCCGCCGCCACGTCCGGGTCCTGGCCGAGACCTGTCCCCAGTACCTGTTCCTCACCGACCGGGTCCTCCGCTCGTCGGGCGTCTGGGGGGCCACGCAGGAAGCCGCCGACTTCGTCTGCGTCCCGCCGCTGCGCACCGACACGGACCGCGAGGAGCTCTGGTCGGCGCTGGGGGCCGAGGAGATCGACGCCGTGTCCACCGACCACTGTCCCTTCACCCGCGACGCGCGACGCCGCGGGACGAAGGCCGGGGGCGCGCACTGGAAGGACTTCACGGAGATCCCCGGCGGGCTCCCCGGCGTCGAGACGCGGCTCTCCCTGGTGTACCAAGGGGTGCTCGATGGCCGGTTCCCGGTCGAGCGATGGGTCGAGCTCGTGTCCGGCGCCCCCGCGCGCCTGTTCGGCCTGTCGCACCGGAAGGGCAGGATCGCGCCCGGCATGGACGCCGACGTGGTGGTGTTCGACCCGGCCGCAACGAAGCGCCTGTCCGCGGGCGAGCTCCACATGCGAACCGATCACAGCCCCTATGCCGACCTCAACGTCACCGGCTGGTCGGCCGTGACGATCGCCCGGGGGCAGGTGGTGGCGCGCGGCGGCGAGCCGGCGGAGGCCGAGCCCGGCCGGGGCCGCTTCGTGCCCCGGGAGCGCTCCGCCTAGGCCGCTCAGGTCCCGGGGATCGACGCCGGACCCGGCGGCGGGCGCGGATCCAGCACCAGCGGCGGGATCGGCTGCTGCGTGAAGTCGAACTCGTTCAGCAGGTCGCCCAGGATCTTCGCGTTCTCACGCACGGTGGGACGGGGATCGGGACGGCCGTCCGTCTTCGGGTTCAGGCGTTGCCCGCCCAGGAACAGGTCCTCGATCAGCTTGAGGTAGGCGTCGAACGACAGCGTCTGATGATCGATCGTGCCGGCCCTCGCCCACGGGCTGATGAGGATCCCCGGCACGCGCAGGCCGTAGCCGTTGCGATCCACCCGGGGCGGCTGCACGTGGTCATAGAAGCCGCCCCAGTCGTCCCACGCCAGGAAGATCGCCGTGCTGTCCCAGTCGGGGCCCTGCATCGCGGCGTCGATCACCTTCGTGACCCAGGCCTGGCCGTCGGTGATCGGCATCCCGTTCGAGGGATGCTCGGACACGCCGTCGTACGGCATGACCCAGGACACCGACGGGAGCGTCCCGTCGGCGGCGGCCTGGAAGTACGCCGGATGACCCTCGATGTTTCGGAGCTGGTGGTCCTGTCGCACCGTGACGAAGCCCGGCAGGGGGTTCTGCTGGTAGACGGTGTACTGGCTGCCAGGAGCGCGCTTCGTGCACGGATCCAGGAAGCACGTGTCCTTCCCCACGTAGTACGCCCAGCTCACGCCGGCCTCGTTCAGCAGGTACGTGATGTCCGTCCACGCGTACAGCGGCTCCTGCCCCCCGTGCTGGACCTCGGCGGCCTGCTTCAACGCGAGGTCCGAGGTGCAGCTCATGGGGTCCTTCGGGTCGCTGCACGTGGCCGACCACCCCGAGACCAGGAAGAGGTGCGACGGGAGCGTCCACGAGTCGGTAGGCGCGAACATATGGTCCTGCAGCACGAAGTGCTCGGCGTAGCTCCAGTAGTTCGGGATCTCCCGCGCGTCGTGCCAGCTGAGGACGTCGGGCTGGAGCTGCGGCCCGAGGTACCGCCTGCACTTCGGGCGGAACCGATCGCGTGCGTCGCCGCACCGGATCTGGCTGGCCACCGTCGTGCGCACGAACCCGTCCATCCTGCCGCCGTCGACGTCGGCGACCGAATGCCGCTGCGTGTGCGGGCCGCCAAGGTTCACCAGGTTCGACGAGTGGTACGGCCGCACGCACGCCTGCAGGACCGGGTCCGGGAGGCAGACCGTGGGGCGGCCGTCCCGCATCGGGATGCCGTCGGCGCCTGGGAAGGTCCCGAAGTAGTGATCGAAGGAGCGGTTCTCCTGCACGATGAAGACGAGGTGGTCGATGTGCCGCTGCGCCCGGGCGAGCTGGGTGACGGCAGACGACGCGGAGGCCGAGGACGCGGACGCCTTCCGCCCAGAGCCGGCGTTCAACGCGACGGCTGCCAGGACGACCGCCAGGGCCGCACTCAGGATCGCGACACGGAAGAGCCTGCGTGTGGTCACCGCATCCTTCTCCCTCGTCACGTGCCGGGGATCGACGCCGGGCCCGGCGATGGGAACGGATCCAGGATGGGCGGCGGCAGGGGGTCCTGCGAGAAATCGAACTCGTCCCGCAGATCGCCGAGGGCCTGCACGTTCTCGCGGACGGTCGGGCGCGAGTCGGG
>DASWAT010000043.1:0-1533 GCA_036390995.1 Actinomycetota bacterium
CAGCGCCGGCGCCGACGATGTAGCGGGCGTCGTCGAGGACCGGGGTGTACAGCAACAGCGCCGGTGGGATCCCGGCGACGAAGGTGATGATGAAGAGCCATCCCGCAACCGTCGCGATCCGTCTCGTGGGATCCACGCTCCACTCCTCCCTCTCCGGGGTGTAGGGGCGTACACCGGATGTGTCCGAAGACCCGAGCTCTCCTCGCTCGTGGTCTTCCCTGCTTCTGGTCCCGGGCTCCGACCGGCTATCCAGGATCGACGCCTCTCCCTTGTCCCTTCTTCCCGTGTACCCACGAGCCCCCGTCCTCACACCTCCCCGCTCCTCAGCTACTTGGGCGCACCCGCGTTAGCCGAAGCAACTTGCCATGCGCCTCGGCGCGCGCTGCCTGCGTGTCTCTGACTCACTCCTGGCCGGTCCAGGCACAAGGAACGTCTTCTGCTGATCGCGATGTTGAGCGTCGGCGCTCGCTTGCCGCGTTACTCACGAACCCGAGGCTCAGCTGTTCGGTGCGGCAGCTCGACGCTCAGCTTCGATCTTCAAGGACCCGAGGATGCCATCGATGCCACGCTGAAGGATGTGCTGGCTGTACTTCTTGAGGACGCTCGGGATGAGACCTCGAAACGATTCCGCAGAGCGTGCCAGGGTGCCGCCATCCCTTGGCTCGAACCGAAACGTGTGGACAGCGTGGATCCCCATCGTGACCCCCGTCCAGCCGATCTCACGGGGTGCCTCAACCACCTGGAGGGTCGAGACCAACGAAGCCGAACCGGACTTCCAGCGGAACGTGGAACCGGGCTCGAGTCGGTCTTCGAACGCCATCGACTTCACGTCGGAGTTCCATGTGGGCCAACCAGACAGGTCGGCCATCACCGCCCACACCGTCTCCGGTGGCGCCGCGATCTGGATCTCGCCTTCGGCGGTGGCGGGTGCACCGCGATCGATGTCCACGCGGTGACAGTACTCCGATGCCTGATCCGCTTGCACGTCGGCGTATCCCGCCTTTGGCGGTCCGCGAGGAGCTCTCCGTTCTGCCTACTGGTCGGGCTCTGGGCGCATCGTCGGACTCCCTGCGGGCAGATCCCGATGCGTCACAAGATCCGGCGTAGGGGTGTCCGCGTCACGAGCGGCCAGGCGAGGGCGAACGACCCCACGATCCCCAGCGACGCGACGACGAGCGCCTTGACGTCGCCCGGCAGATGGGTCGGTCGCAGCGCGAGCGCGAGAGCCACGAGCACCGGCCCCTGCATCATGAACGCCAGGTAGGAGCTTCGGGCCATCGCTCGTCGGAGCCGTCCCGAGCCGTTCAGGTGCCGCTGCGCCAAGGCCAACACCCAGATCGGTGCTGAGACGGCGATCACGCCCTCGAGCATCGCCGCGATCAGCGCCGTGAGGCGCCACCCCCCGAAGTACGCGTTCTCGTCCAGGCCAAGCGGCTCGGCGGACAGGACCATGGCCGGGATCAGGAGGATGACCACGAGCGTAGCGATCCCGCACCGTCGCGCGAGCGCACCCGGCACGGGCCGGAGCCACCC
>DASWAT010000044.1:0-5766 GCA_036390995.1 Actinomycetota bacterium
CGCCTTGCTCCGCCCCTCGATCCTGACCGCGGTGACCACCAGCCTGGCAAGCGACATCCCCCACCCCTTCCGCCTGAGGTAGGCACGATGTCGCGAGACAGGGCGGAACTATGTCGTGAAACCAGACACTGCCGGGGGCACCAAGCCATACGGTGGTCCAATGTGAGGGTGGGTGCCGCCTCCGCGGGTGGTGAAACGTCTCGTTCGAGCTTCCGGACCGCGATCGCCCCTGCGCTTCCTGATCCGCGACCGCGACTCCAAGTACACGGGCTCCTTCGATGAGGTGTTCTGCTCCGAGGGCGCAGAGGTGATCCTCACGCCGATCCGATCACCGAAGGCGAACGCCTTCGCCGAGCGCTCCGTGAGGACCGTGCGCCACGAGGTGCTCGACCTCACCCTCGTGCTCGGCCGGAGATATCTCGGGCGACTCCTTGCCGCCTACGAGTGCCACTACAACTCCCAGAGGCCCCACCGGGGACTCGATCTTAGGGTGCCGGAGTGCTCGCCGTCCGTTCAGATCGTCGAGCCCGGTTTCGCGACGATCTTCGGGAGCTCCCTGGCCCAGGACCTGATGGCTTCCCAGTCGCGGAGGTCTCGATCAACGTCCCACCGGGGCTTTCGGGGATCGACGCCGCCGAAGACCGTCATCCGCGCCGGCCGCAGCCACGCCCGTTTGGCGAGGTTGCGGGCGAGCTGGGCGCGCGACCGCTCCCAGGTCTCCCTCTCGAGCCCAAGGGGCCCCATCCCGAAGACCGCGACGGGAACCTTCAGGAGCTCCTTGCGGTGCCGCTTCAGGAACCGACGAGCGTCGCGATGCAGCCGTCCCGAGTAGATCGCGCCGCCGAGTACGACCAGATCGTCATCCTTGATCTGTGTGCGCACCTCACGCGCCGACCGCAGGTCGACCCGCCAGCCGAGATCGCACAGGCTGAACGCGATCTCCTCAGCCACCTCCTCGGTCGACCCGTGCTTCGTCGCGTAGGCCACGAGGATCGTGCCCATGCCCACATCGTGCACCGCGGCCGCCGCGACGACCCAGGTCCGAAGGGCCCGCTTCGCGGGGGTGGTTTGGGGAGGCATCGTCCGCCGCGCGCTGAAGGCCCGCCACTCGCTGGTTCGGGCCTCCCCGGCGCTCCGGCTCGAGCATGGCGCCGGGGCTCGTCCGATGGGTTCGGACGAGCCCCGCGGCTCGTTCGTGTGGTCGATAGCCCTACGCGGAGGTGTCGACGAGCTTCTCGTCCTGGATCGACAGGGGCTCGGCGGCGGCCCGGAAGACCTGCGCGTTCGGCGAGGCGGTGCGAAGGTGCCGGAACCCCAGCACGGTCAGCACGACCATGATCGCCGCGAGACCGAACGCCGCCAGGGATCCGATCCTGGCGAGCTGACCGAACTTCCAGAACGCGTACGCGTCGAGGAGCATCCCCCGCAGGGTGGTTCCCCGGAACAGGGTGTCCACCTGGGCGGCCAGCGCCGGGTCGTCGGGGTTCTGCCGTGCGAGCGAGCTGACCTCCGAGTACGTCTTCCCGTCGGCCACGTCCTGGAGGTGAACCCAGATGTAGTGGTTCGCGTACGCCCTGGCCTGCTCGCCGTTGAGGAGCTGCTGGCCGGCGTACTGGTTCAAGTACGGCCCGACCTGGGGCGAAGCCAGCGACTCGCTGCCGGCCTCGGGGAAATAGATGTTCTGCGCCTTCAGGTTCTCGTAGACCTGGCCGTTCGCGAAGCTGTAGCCCCAGAAGAGCAGCCCGCCCGCGATGAGCAGAACCGCCGTCAGCAAGATCCCGACGGACGAGACGATCGCGTCGAACGTTCGACGTGGCATCTCGGTGACCTCCTTCTCCCTCGATCGGGTTATGGGAGCCACCGTAGAGCCCGACCGCGCCCCGGCCCGGTGCCAAGAGGCCCTCCCGGTGACCCGTCCCGGCCTCCTTCATTCGAAGGGGGTTGGGGGTCCGGTCGGCCCTCCCCGGACGGCCCGACCGGCCCAGACCGGGTCGGCGCCCCGCGAGGCACAGTGGACGGGTCGACGGAGCGGATCGGAGGAGCGAGGTGGGGCGACGGAATCTCCTGGGCAGGGTTCGCGAGACCGGCCGCCTGCCCTGGGCCGCCCTGTCCAGGACCGGGCGCCTGTCGATCGCCGGTGTGGCGGCCTCGGCCGCCCTCGCCATCGCCCTTGGCATCGCCATCCCGCGCATCGCGGAGAGCCAGTCGATCGACGCGCGGGCCGAGGCCGCGCACTCCCTCGTGCACTCGCTGCGATCGAGCGACCTCATCCCCACGATCGATGGCCCACTGAGCGGAGCCGAGTACGAGGCCTTCGACCGCACGGTCCGCGACGGCTTGCTCGGCGGCGAGAACGTGCGAGTCAAGCTGTGGAATCGATCGGGCACGATCGTGTACTCGGACGAGCCGCGCGAGATCGGCCACCAGTACCCGATGGAGAAGGAGCTCGCGAGCGCCCTCGCGGGGACCACGGCCGCCGACATCTCCGACATGTCGCGTGAGGAGAACGAGTTCGACACGTCCCTGCAGGCGCCGCTGCTGGAGATCTACGTCCCCGTCCACGATGGCCCGGTGGTGTTCGGCGCGTTCGAGATCTACCAGCGGTTCGAGCCGCTCGGGGCGCACCTCGCCAAGATCCGAACGGCGGTGTGGATCGCGGTGGGATCGGGCCTCTCTGTCTTGCTCGTGTTCCTGATCCTGCTGTTCGCGGCGACCGGGCGATCCATGGCACGTGAGCATCGCGAGGCCGTCGAGCGGGCCGAGGACCTCTCCCTGCTCCTCGAGACGTCGCGGCTGCTGTCGGGGGAGCCCTCGCTCGACAGCGCCGGGCAGGAGGTGCTCGCGGCGGTGTCCGCGAATCTCGGGCTGCGGTGCGCGGCGTTGTGGGTGGGCGACCCCACCCCGCTGATGACGTTCTCGTCTCACGGGGAGGACCTGTGCCCGACCCTTGGTTCGGTCGCGCGGTCCGCGCTGGCCGAGCCCCCGCCGCAGGTCTCCGGGTGGGTCGAGGCGTCGCTCGTGCGTTCGGAGGACTCGGATTGCACCGTCCTCGCCGTCCCGTTCCCGGTCGGAGCCGACGTCACCGGGGTCCTGGCCGGGTGTGGCGAGGCGGCGTTCGGCGAACGCGAGCGGCTGCTCGTGACAGGCGTCGCGCATCAGCTGAGCGTGGCCGTGGAGAGCGCTCGGCGTTTCGAGGACCTGCGGGGGATGACCGAGGAGCGCGGCCGCCTGCTCCGTCGGCAGGTGGAGGCGCAGGAGGAGGAGCGTCGGCACCTGGTGGGCGACCTGCACGACGGGCTTGGCCAGGGGCTCACGAGGATCCTGTTCGGCTTGCGGGGCTCCCGCGCCCGGCTCCGCGATCACCCCGAGGTGGCGGAGGAGCTGAGCAGGCTCGAAGAGCTCGCCGAGGATCAGTCGCGGTCGATCCGGCGGTTCATGGCACGGATCCGGCCGGCCGTCCTCGAGGACTTCGGGCTGCCGGTGGCGCTCGAGGAGCTGGCTCGCGAGCACGAGGCGGAATGGCCCGTTCCCATCGACGTCCGGGTCGAGGCGATGCCCGAGCTGGATCCGGCGATCGGCGTCACCCTGTACCGAGCAGCCCAGGAGGCCGTGATGAACGCGCGCAAGTACGCGCGGCCGAACCGCGTCTGGATCCGGCTCTCGCGCTCGGACGGCCGTGTCGTGCTGACGGTCCACGACGACGGGACCGGGAACGACCATCTGCTCGAGGGGACCGGGCTGTCGCACCTGCGCGACCGAGTGACCTCGCTCGGCGGGACCGTCGAGGTCAGGAGCAGCCGACAGGGGGGCACGACGCTGACGGCGACGGTGCCATTCGAGGCCGGAGGAACCGACGGTGCGGATCCTCGTCGTCGATGACCACCTGGTCGTCCGTGAGGGCCTTCGGTGGATGCTGGGCCCGGACAGCGGGATCGAGATCGCGGCCGAGGCGGAGACAGGCGCCAAGGCGCTCGAGGCGATCGAGGCCGATCGTCCGGACGTAGTCCTGCTCGACATCCACCTGCCGGACGGGAGCGGCCTCGACCTCCTGGCCACGATCCGATCGCGATTCCCGGGGCTGCCGGTCGTGATGCTGACGATGTCGGACGAGCCCACGTATGTGGAGGAGGCGGTCCGGGCCGGCGCCGCCGGCTACCTGCTGAAGAGCGCGCCTCGCGGCGAGCTGATCCGCGCCATCGAGGCCGCGGCCGGCGGTGACGCCTACATCCAGGCGGAGGTCACCCGCCCCCTGTTACAGCGGTTCTCGACCGCGGTCCGCTCGAGCGGGGTGACCGTCCCGCTCTCCCCGCGGGAGCTCGAGGTCGTCGCGCTCCTCGCCGAAGGGTTGGCCGACAAGCAGATCGCAGCGCAGCTTGGCGTGTCGGAAACGACGGTCAAGAGCTACCTCCGGCAGGCGTACGAGAAGCTTGGCGCTGCCGACCGTGCGCAGGCCGTCGCGATCGCCTTGCGCAGCCGGCTCATCGACTGACCGACGACGGAACGTCCAGGACCTCGGTGACGTCACGGCTCCCGGCGCTCCTGTGGGGTAAAGAAACTCGTCCCTGTACGCAAACTTAGGCTTCGTCGCGACCGGCGAGTTCGAAGATGCATCGGAACGCACCGTGATCTCGGCCAGGATCCTGCCGTGCTCGTCGAGGGCCGCGGCCGAGTGGGTCCTCGAGTGCGGGTCGATCCCGATCGTGACCACCCTCACCTCCTTCTCGGTGGCTGCGAACGGGGGCGACCACGGACATTCCTGCCGTCAAGATCCACACGCTGCTATCAAGTCACGGGTCGCCGCGGGGACCGAGGGGACTGGCCTAAACGAAGTCAGAGCCCACCGGCTCGACAGGAACTGATGGGTCACCCTCCAGCCCCTGCGGGATCCTCGCACCCCGCCCGGCTGCTTCCGAGCATCCACATGGGAACACGCAGGAAACCGATAGCACCGCTGCTCCTCCTCGACCGAGCCGCACGCGCCTACGCACGTGAGAGGCGCAGGCTCCAGCTGGACTTCGCCGCCCCACCATGGCCAACATCGTCCCATGGACCGCCGGGGCACCCTGGAGCTGCTGATCGGCTTTGGGCCCACCACCTCGCCGCTGTTCGGCCGGGCGGCCTCCTACGCGACGGCGCATGCCACCACCTCGGCGGAGATCTCCCCCGGCGTGTGGCGTGCCGCCTTTACCCTTGGGACCGACCCCGAGCCCTACGCCCGGGCCTGGCGGCTGCTGCGGCTGGTGGGGTCCTGGCGGGGCACCGAGGTGGAGGTCTCCGGATCCCCCGAGCCCCTTGCCCCGGTGCAGGCCATGACCGCCTGCGCCAGGGAGTGGCTTCGCAAGGTGGGGGCCTGCCGGGCACCCTTCCCCTCCGGGCCGTGGCCAAAGTGCGAGCGCTGTCCCGGCTCGGCGATCGTCGGGGGGCTATGCGAGGGCGCTCACAAGAGCGGCGATGTCATCTTCGTCGTTGTACGGGGCCAGGGACACCCGGAGCCGGTCGCCGCGGAGGCTGCACACGATCCTCTCGCGGCGAAGCCGTGTCACGACGCGGGCGGACAGCTGACCTCGACGCCCCAGCGAGACGATGTGCGATGCGGCAGCGGGGTCCCCGCGCTGGCGGAAGGGCCGCCAGCTACGGTCCTCGGCCGCATCGAGCAATAGGTCGTGCAGTCGCGTCGCGTGTCGCTCGACCCTGTCCACTCCCATCGCCATGAGTTGATCCATCGCTGTCGTCAGGCCGACCACCGAGAGGTAGGACCTCGTTGAC
>DASWAT010000045.1:0-44851 GCA_036390995.1 Actinomycetota bacterium
CCGATCACCAGGACGTCCTGGTTCGGCTCGATCCGCGCTCGGAGCGCGGCGTGGATCGCGCACGCGAGCGGCTCGATCAGCACGGCGCGCTTGTCCGGGATGTCGTCTGGGACGGCGAACAGCTGCGATCGGTGAGCCACGAACATCCGGCTCCATCCGCCGCCTGTGTCCTTGCAGTAGCCGGTCTGCAGGCCGGCCGAGACGTGACCGGTCGTCACGCGGTCGCACCGGCCGAACGCGCCGTTCTTGCAGCTCTCGCACCACGGCTCCACGCCGCGCGCCGGGCACCCCAGCACCGGCGCGAGCACCACCCGCGTGCCGGCCGGAAGCTCCTCGAGCTCGTCGAGCAGCTCCCCCACGACCTCGTGCCCCGGGACGAACGGCATCGAGACCAGCGGCGAGAAGTAGAAGCTCGACTGCCCCGAGACCGTCGCGAGGTCCGAGCCGCAGATCCCCGACAGGATCGGCCGGACCCGCCCCCACCCCGGCCCGAGCGGCTCGGGATCGCTCTTGTTCACCAGCCGCAGCGGCGCGAGCGGGCCCGACACGAGCCCCGGCGCCCTCGAGCCCACGGCGCGCGCGGTGAGGTACCGCGGGATCGACCGGAACAGCTCGACGGCCTGGATGGTCACGTCCTCACCGCCGGCTTCGGGAAACGCACCCGCGGCATGCCGCCCGACATCTCCCACTCCTCGATCGGCCAGCGCCGGCGCCGGGCCACCCGCAGCAGGGCCGCGTCGGGTGAGACGACCACGGGGTTGCCCACGGCGCGGAGCAGGGACAGGTCCGAGTGGCTGTCCGCGTACGCGTACGACTGCTTCAGGTCGGCGCCCTCGAGCTGCGCGTACCGGCGGAGCCACGCGGCCCGGGCCTCGCCGACCAGCGGCGGCTCGGCGAGGTAGCCCGTGTACACGCCGTGCTCCACGGCGAGCTTGGCCGCGATCACCACGTCGAACAGCGGAACGATGGGCCGCACGAACGGCTCGGCCGCCGCGGTGATGAGGATCGTGCGATGGCCGGCCGCCCGGTGCTCGCGGATCCGCCGGACCGCCGCGGCCGAGACCTTCTGCAGCATGAACTCGGTCACGACCTCGTCCACCAGCCGGTCGATCCCCTCCACGCTCGCGCCCTCGTAGCGGCGGAAGAAGGTGCGGAGGAACTCGCCCCGGTCGCGGCGGTCGGCCATCAGGTAGGAGGGGATCCGCCCGAAGACGTCGGCGAGCTCGGTCGGCCACTCCCACCACGGCAGGTCGGCCATCTTGGACCACACGTAGGACTCCACGACGTTCGAGGGCAGGATCGTGCCCTCCATGTCGAACAGGGCGAGCACGAGCTGCTCGCGCTCGCGGATCTGGACCTTCGGCTTGATGCGGGCGCTCGACAGCGCGCGGAGCCCCATCGTCACGGCCGGGCAGTGCACGTCGACCAGGTAGTGATGCCAGTCGATCGCCGCGGCGTCGAACGGGAACCGCTCCCGGTCCTTCTTCGGCAGCGAGCGGAACAGCCCGAGCGTGCGGTCGTCGGTGTAGATGACCTCGGCCTCGGTGTAGGCGCCGTACAGGTCGGCGTACCGTCGGACGAAGTCCACCCGCCCCCGGTCGCGGTCGACCCGGCCGACCAGCTCGCGCATCTTCTTCGACTTCGGCAGGTGCGTGACGACCTTGTCGGCCGCGTCCACCAGGCGCTCGGCCGTCTTCAGGAGCCCCTCGACCTTGCGGTTGCCGGGGAAGTCCCACGTGGGGACCTTCACGTCGCCACGGCCGCGCTCGGGCAGCGGGTGCTCCTCGTAGTACTCCTTCACGTGCCGGTAGAGCCCGAGGTACTGCAGCGGATTCCGCGAGCCCGAGCTCACGTGGTAGTAGGCCGGGGCCTTCGGCTCGGGCGGGGTGGCGGCGACGGCGAGCATCGTGTTCACGACGTAGTCCACCGGGATGATGTCGACGATGCCCTCGGGGATGCCGGGGAACTCGGGGATCGTGCCGCGTCCGTAGGCCAGGATGATCGGCTCGGCCATCTTGAACCCCTCGATCCATCCCGGGTACGGGTGCTCGAGCGCGCTCTCGATGATCGAGGGCCGCACGATCGACAGCGGGGCGCCGTGCTCGGCGGCGAGCTCCTCCACCGCGCGCTCGCCCATGGCCTTCGTGAACGTGTAGTTGTCGGGCCAGCCGAGCGTCTGCGCTCGCGCCCGCCCGTAGTTCACCAGTCGCTTCGTGACCCACGACTTGCGGCGCTCCTCGGCGTCGTCGGCCACCGTCTGGGGACCGGCCCGCGAGTGCTCCTTCCGCGCCTTCGCCAGGAACCGGTCCAGCAGCTCGGGCTTGCGGGAGGCGGCCTCGACGTCGCGCCGGGCCTGGAGCGCCAGGTCGGCCTCGGCCCGCCAGTCCACGCGGTGGTCGAGCGTGGCCTCGGGGATCACGCCCTTGCGGTTGCCGGCCACGTAGGCCGTCGAGATGTGGACGAGGTGCGGCGTCGCACCTCCCCCCAGTACCGCCTCGTAGAAGCTCACCGCGCCGAGCAGGTTCGTCTGGAACCCCTCGTCGATCGGCGGGTCGAACGCGACCGTGGCCGCGCAGTGGATCACGACGTCGACGTCGGCGGGGAACACCGGCACGTCCTTGGCGAAGTCGCCCTCGATCACCTCGACGCGGCCGTCGAGCACGGCCTTCACGCCGTCGGCGCCCACGGCGTCGCGGAGCGGCTCGAACGTGGGCCGCGTGACCACGGTCTCCAAACGCTGCCGGCCGCTCGAGCCGAGCTGCGGCCGGATCAGCACGGCCACCCGGGTCTGCGGGAAGTCGGTGAGGAGGCGCTCGAGCACGGCCTGGCCGAGGAACCCGGTCACGCCGGTGACGAACACCTTCTTGCCGGCCAGGCGCCGCACGATCGACGTGGTGCGCGGCCGGCGGGCCCCCTCGGCGGCTCCCCCGCTCTCTACCATCCGGCAGATTATGGGGTATCTACCACGTGGTAGACAAGTGGTTCCGCCGGCCCGTCGGCCTCGTACGCTTGGCCCCATGGTGGAAGGGGTGGGGGGAAGGAGCGCCGAGGCCACGCGCCCCGTCCCGTGGCGGGAGGTCTTCGCGGGCGCTCGGGGCAGGCTCACCGCGGGGCTGCTGGTCCTGGAGATGCTCGTCGCGATGCAGATCCTCATCGTCGCGACGATCATGCCGGCCGTCCGCCGCGACCTCGGCGACGTGGCGCTCTACGGGTGGACGTTCAGCGCGTCGGGGCTCGGCCAGTTCGCGGCCATCCCCATCGCCGGGCATGCCCTCGACCGCTTCGGCGCTCGGCGGCTGCTCGCGGTGACGCTCGTCGCCTATTCGGGTGGGCTCGTGTTCGCTGCGCTCTCGCCGACGATGCTCGCCCTCGTGTTCGCGCGCTTGCTGCAGGGCGTCGGCGGCGGCGCGATGTACGCGGTGTCCCTCGGCACGGTCGCGAAGACCTATCCCGACGACGTCCGGGCGCGCGTGCTCGCGCTGCTCGCGGCGATGTGGATCCTGCCGGGACTCGTCGGACCGGCGATCGGGGCGCTGTTCGCGAGCACCGTCGGCTGGCGATGGGCCTTCGTCGTGCCGATCCCGATCCTCGCCATCGCGGCCGCGTTGGTCTTCCCGGCCTTGCCGCCCGCTGGGGACCGCGAGGCCAGGATCTCGCTGCTGTGGCCACTGGTCCTGGCGGCCGGCGCCGCCGGCGTGCTCGCCGGGCTCACCGACCTGTCCGTGTGGAGCGCGGGGCTGATCGGCGTTGGGCTCGCGGCCGCCTTGCCGGCGCTGCTGCGCATCGTGCCGAAGGGAACGCTGCGCGCCCGGCCCGGTCTCCCCGCGGCGGCCGCGGCCGCGTTCCTGCTCTCGGTCGGCTTCCTCGCCGTCGACGCGTTCGTGCCGCTGATGCTGACGAACGTTCGGGGGCGTTCCGTCGCCGAGGCCGGCATCGTGCTCACCCTCGCGACGGTGACCTGGTCGCTCGGGAGCTGGTGGCAGTCGAGCGTGGTGAACCGGATCCCGCTCGGACGCCTGGTGCAGATCGGGACGATCCTCGTGTTCGCCGGCACTGTGGCGACGATGGCCGGCATGCTCGACGTCTCGCTCGTCGTGCCGTACGCCGGTTGGGCCATCGCGGGCCTCGGCATGGGCATCGCCTTCCCGACGATCCCGCTGTCGGTGATGAACGCAGCGGACGAGGGCGACGAGGCGGGCCAGCTCTCGGCCACGCTGCTGATGGACACGCTCGGCGTCGCGATCGGTGCCGGGCTCGCGGGCGCGTGCGTGGCGTTCGCCGAGGCGACCGACGCGTCGCTCCGGTCGGGACTCGTCGGCGCGTTCTCCCTCGGCCTGGTCGCGATGCTCGTGCTCCTCGCCATCGCGATGCGGATCCCCCACGGCGCGCTCACGGCCGACTGAGCGTCGGCGCTTCGGGCGGTGACGGGTCGGTAGACTCGGCGGACCATGGAGATCTCCGAGCTGCAGGACGTCCTGCGCCGCACGTACGAGCGGCGCGACGCGGAACGCGGACGCGACGCCACGTTCCGCTGGTTCACGGAGGAGGTCGGCGAGCTCGCGCGGGCGCTGCGAACGGGCGACGCCGCGAACCTCCGCCACGAGTTCGGCGACGTGATCGCCTGGCTCGCGTCGCTGGCGAACCTGGCCGGCGTCGACCTGGAGGAGGCGGCGTCCCGCTACGCGCAGGGCTGCCCGAAATGCGGGAGCACGCCGTGCTCGTGCGAGTTCGTCCGATGATCGAGGTCCGCGCGCCGGACGAGGAGCACCGAACGGACCGATCGACTGCAACGACGGCGACTGGTGGACGCGCGGCGATGTTCGCCGGGCCCGCTCCGTTCATGCTGGACTTCTTCTGAGGGGGCCGGGTGGGCTTCGCGATCCGAGACGCGAGGGTGCAGGACTGGCCCGAGGTGGCCTCGCTCCTCATGGAGCTGGGACGCGACGTCACGGCGTCGGCCGCCGAGAACCCGTCGTACGCGATCCTGTTCGGCGGTCACCTGGCCCGGCGCGAGGTGCGCACGCTCGTCTCCCAGCAGGGCGAGCGGCTGATCGGGTTCCTCGACATGGAGTTTCGCCAGCGCCTCGGCCACCCGCGGCCGCAGGCCTGGGTCAACGACCTCGTGGTCACGGCCTCGGCGCGCGGCGAGGGCGTGGGCAAGGCGCTGCTCGACCGGGCCGAGGACCTGGCTCGCCGGCGGGGCTGCTTCCGGATGTCGCTGGAGACGGGCGCGTGGCGCGAGCGCACGCACGCCTTCTACCGTCGCGAGGGCTGGACCGAGCACGGCACCTGGTTCGTGAAGGTGCTCGACCCCGCCTGGTCCCCTCGCCGCGGCGTCGAGACGACCGACTAGTCTGGGTCAGACTAGTTCGGGCTCGGCGGGCAAGCCTATGTCACGCGAACAGGTGCTCGGCGATCTGCACCGCGTTCAGGGCGGCGCCCTTGCGGAGGTTGTCGGCGCAGCTGAACAGGAGCAGCGCGTCGTCCCGGCCGGGGACCTGGCGGATCCGTCCGACCAACGCGTCGTCCAGGCCGGCCGCCTCGAGGGGACTCGGGTAGACGCCGTTCGCCGGATCGTCGCGGAGCTGCACGCCGGGCGCCGAGGCCAGCACCTCGCGCGCCTCGGCGACCGAGATCGGCCGCGAGAACTCGGCGAGGATCGAGACCGCGTGCCCCACCGGGACCGGCACACGGACCGCGGTGGCGACCACCGGGAGGTCCGGCAGGCCGAGGATCTTCCGGGGCTCGGCCATCATCTTCGCCTCCTCCCCGGTGAAGCCGTCGTCCTGGAAGTCGGCGATCTTCGCCACCACGTTGTACGCGATGGTCTTGCCGAAGACCTCGCCGAACGGCAGCGCGCCCGCGTCCGGGTGCGCGAGCTCGTCCTCCATGCCGTGGAGCTTCTCGATCTGCTCCGCCAGCTCTGAGACGCCCTTGTGCCCGGCGCCCGAGACCGACTGGTACGAGGACAGCACGAGCGAGCGGAGCCCGGCGGCACGGTGCAAGGGCGCCACGGCCATCATCGCGGTGATCGTGGTGCAGTTCGGGACGGCGACGATCTTCGGGTGCCCGTCGAGCGCCTCGGGGTTCACCTCGGGGATCGAGAGCGGGACGTCCGGGTCCATCCGGAACGCGCTGGAGTTGTCGATGCAGGTGGTGCCCGCCTTCGCCGCCTCGGGAACGAACGATCGCGAGACGGTCGCGCCGGCGGACACGAGCGCCACGTCAACACCGAGCAGGCGATCCAGCGACAGGGCGTGCACCGTGTGCGGCTCGCTGCGGAACGCGACCTGGAGCCCCTCCGAGCGCGGCGAGGCGAGGGGAACCAGCTCGTCCACCGGGAAGTCCCGCTCCTGCAGGATGCGGGTCATCTCCCGTCCGACCGCACCGGTGGCGCCGACGACGGCTACTCGCATGGTCCCGACATGGTACCGGCCACCGGCCGCGCCTCCGGGAGGAGCGGGGCGGTCAGCGGAAGCGCCAGGAGCCGAGCATCTGGTGGAACGGTTGCAGGGACGACCGGAACGCGTCCCCGACGTCCGACAGCTGCACGCGCCAGCCGACGTCATCGCGGACCACGACGACCTCGCGGACCGAGTACGTCGTCCCGGCCGGCGTCGTGGCCTCGAGGTCCCACTGCTGGGCGGGCTCCCCGCCGACCGTGAGCGCCCTGATGGGGCCGGGCGTGAGCCCCGCCTGCTGGTCCTTCTGGCGCACGAAGTCGGCGAACTGCTGGAGCCCAGTCCCCTGCTGCAGGTCCGCGGCGTCCACGAGGACCACGGCCCCCTGCGACGCCGGCGCGAACTGGTCCAGCGTCACGGTGCTCCCGACGTTCGCCGGCTGCGCCGTCCAGCCCTCCGGAACCGCGAGGCAGTACCCGAAGTTCGCCGACGAGAAGTTCGCGCCCCGGCACGGATCGGGCCGGAACAGGTACCACCCCCCCGTCCCGAGCCCGCCGAGGACGAGCGCGCCGAGCACCACGAACGCCGGCAACCGCGACGGCCGCCGGGGCGGGGCGATCTCGACGGGCGGGCGTTCCGCGGACGTCCGCCTGGCCGTGAGCTGTATCGCGCCCGGATCGAGGGACCGGCCGCAGCTCGAGCAGGTCGTCGCCTCCTCGACGTTCGTCTGCCGGCAGTGGGGGCAGACGATCATCCCCGGTCTCCAGCCGGCCCCCCGTCCAGACCGAACCGGGTGTGGAGGATGCGGACGGCCCGCTCGGCGTCGACGCCGCGGATGACGCACGAGACCCGGATCGAGGAGGTCGAGATCATCTCGATGTTGATGCCGTCGGCGGCGAGCGCGTCGAACATATCCGCGGCCACGCCGGGATCGCTCTTCATGCCGGCGCCCACGAGCGAGACCTTCGCGATCGCGTCGTCGGCCGAGAAGCGCGCGGCCCCGACCTCACCGACCATCCGGCGGACGGTGGACTCGAGCCTCGGGAGGTCGTCGCGCGCGACCGTGAACGACAGGTCGGTCTTCCCCGCGTGGGACACGTTCTGGACGATCATGTCCACGTTCACGCCCTCGGCCGCAACGGCCTTGAAGATGGCCGCGGCGACGCCGGGACGGTCGGGGACGTCCTCGAGGGTGATCTTCGCCTCCCCGTCGTCGAGGGCCACGCCGGAGATGAGCGCCTGTTCCATCCCGATCTCGTCCTCCCCCACGACCCACGTACCGCTCTCGTTCGAGAACGAGGACCGAACGTGGACCCGCACGTCGTTCCTGCGAGCGTACTCCACGGACCGCACCTGGAGGACCTTCGCCCCCGCCGCCGCGAACTCCAGCATGGCCTCGTACGAGATCCGGTCGACCTTCCGCGCCTCGGGGATGATCCGGGGATCGGCGGTGAACACCCCGGCCACGTCCGTGTAGATCTCGCAAGCCTCGGCGCCGAGCGCGGCCGCCATGGCCACGGCGGTGGTGTCGGAGCCCCCGCGCCCGAGCGTGGTGATGTCGTACGAGGTCGACAGGCCCTGGAACCCGGCCAGGATCACGACGTTGCCGGCCTGGAGCGATTCGACGATGCGCTTCGGCCGAATCTCCACGATCCGTGCCTTGCCGTGCTGGGTGTCGGTGATGATGCCGGCCTGCGAGCCCGTATACGAGGCCGCCCGGCAGCCCCTGGCGCACACCGCGATCGCGAGCAGCGCCATGGCGATCCGCTCGCCCGCGGTGAGGAGCATGTCGAGCTCTCGAGGCTCCGGGATCGGCGTGATGTGGTGGGCCAGGCCGAGCAGCTCGTCGGTGGTGTGCCCCATCGCCGAGACGACCGCCACGACGTCGTGTCCGGCCTCCCGGGCCGCGACCACCCGGTCCGCCACCGCCTGGATCCGCTCGGCGTCGGCCACCGAGGTGCCGCCGTACTTCTGGACGATGATCGACACGGGAGATCCTCCTCGGCGGGATGAGGGTAACAGGGGCGCGTAGCCCACACGGGGACGTGCGGGGTGGCGGTCAGCGCTCGGCGAGGCCGAGCGCTCGCCGCAGGAAGTCCAGCTGCACGCGGAGCACGTTCTCGGTGACGGCGGTCGAACGCGTGAGGTGCGTGGCGTTCGGCAGCAGGACGAGCTCGTGGAACCTCCCCGCCTCGAACAGCGCCGCCGAGAGCCGCAGGGTGTTCGCCACCACCACGTTGTCGTCGGCCAGGCCGTGGATCAGCAGGAGAGGGCGCTCCAGGTTCGCGGCGTCCCCGATGGGCGAGCTCCGCCGGTAGGCCTCGGGCTCCTCGTCGGGGTGACCGAGGTAGCGCTCGGTGTAGAAGGTGTCGTACAGGTGCTGGTCGGTGACGGGCGCCCCGGCGACGGCGGCATGGAAGACGTCGGGCCGCCGCAAGATCGCCATCGCGGCCAGCTCGCCCCCGAACGACCAGCCTCGGATCGCTACCCGAGACAGGTCCAGGAACGCGTGCTGCTCGGCAGCCGCGTGGAGCGCGTCCACCTGATCCTCGAGGGTGACGGTGAAGTCGCGGTAGACCTCGCGGTCCCAGGCCGGACCGCGCCCGGGCATGCCGCGACCGTCGACGACCAGGACCGCGAAGCCCTGGTCCGCGAACCATTGCGACGTGAGGTGCGCGGAGGCCGTGCGGAACACGCGCTGGCCGTGAGGCCCGCCGTACGGATCCATGAGGACCGGGATCGGTCCCTCGGGCTCGCGGCCCTGTGGCAGGAAGAGGGCAGCCAGCAGCTCGCGCTCGCCCAGGCGCAGGTACCGAGGCTGCGGCCGGACCACGGGCACCTCGGCGAGGTTCTCGATCCGGGCGAGCACGTCGTCGCCACGGACCACGGTGGTCTCGCGACGCGGGCCGCCGGCCGTGGCCGAGGTGACGACCAGCACGTCGCCCCCCTCGACACCGGTGTGCACGCCGGGTTCCTTCGTCAGGCGCCGGAGGCCCGTGTCCTGTGCCCATCGCCACAGGTGGACCTCGAGCGGATCGTCCGAGGCCGTGAACAGCACGCCCTCACCCGCGGAGACGACCTCGCGCACCTGCAGGCCGGGGGGCGTGACGGCCCGGCCGTCGATCGTGAGCCGGTAGGTGTCGACGTCGCGGTCGGCGATCACCCAGACCACCCGCCCGTCGTCGAGCCGGACCGGTGCGTCCTCGGGCAGGTCGATCCACTCCGGGTCGGACACCTCCCCGACGAGCCTGGTCTCGCCGGTCGCCTCGTCGGCCCTCAACAGCTGTACCGTTCGCTGATCCCGGGTCTGGACGAGGAGCAGGAGGGGCCCGCTCCGGCTCCAGTGCACGCGCGCGAGGTAAGGGAACGCCGCCCGGTCCCACGTGACCTCCACGCGCTCGCCGCTCGCGGCGTCGAAGACCCAGAGCGTGACGACGGCGTCGTTCGTGCCCGCCTGCGGGTAGTGCACCGCGCGCGGGGGCGCGGCCGGATCGGTCGGGTCCGAGATGTACCACGTGAGCACCTCGCGCTGGTCGACGTGCGTCGCGACCAGTCGCGTCCCGTCGGGCGACCACCAGTGGCCCCGGAGGCGGCGCATCTCCTCGGCCGCGACGAACTCCGGCAGACCCCAGAAGCTGTCGGGGTCGTCGTCGCCTGCGAGGACCCGGTCGGGCCCGTCCACGTCGCGAACGTGCAGCGCGCCACCGAGCACGTAGGCCACGCGCCCCCCCGCGGGGTCGAGCCGCGGGTCGTCCACGGCCCCGGGCACGGTGAGCTCGTCGACCCGGTCCTGCTCGACATCGGCCAGGAACGGTCGCCCCGACAGCGTGAAGACCAGACGGCGGACTTCGCGATCGGTGGCGTAGGCGGTCACCCCGCCGGCGCGCTCGCGGGTACGCTCGCGCCGGGCGCGCTCCGCCTCGGAGAGCGCCATGTCGTCCTCGTCCGTGCCATGGGCCCGCGGGTCGAAGAGGCAGCGCTCGTCAAGGCTCGCGACGTCGAGGACCCACAGGCACGTGACCGGATCGTCGCCGGCGCGCGAGCGGAGGAACACCACGCGCGACCCGTCGGGAGAGACCGTGAAATCCCGTGGAGCCCCCAGCGCGAATCCGCGGGTGCGGGCGACCTGCGCGGGGAAGTCGTCGGTCCGGGTGGGTTCGCTCACCACCGGCGCCTCACATCTCGCGACGGCCCTCGAGGGCCTGCGAGAGCGTGACCTCGTCCGCGTACTCGAGATCGCCGCCGACCGGCAGACCGCTGGCCAGCCGGGTGACCCGGACGCCGAGCGGCTTCAAGAGGCCCGCCACGTACATCGCCGTGGCGTTGCCCTCCAGGTTCGGGTTCGTTGCCAGGATGACCTCGGCGACGCGGTCGCGCTCGACCCGCTCGAGGAGCTCCTGTACGCGCAGGTCGTCGGGCCCGATCCCGTCGAGCGGCGAGATCGCGCCGCCGAGGATGTGGTACCGGCCCCGGACCACACCGGCCTTCTCGACGGTGGCCGCGTCTTTCGGCTCCTCCACCACGCAGAGCACCGTTCGGTCGCGGCTGTCGTCCCGGCAGATCCGGCACAGCTCATGCTCGGCGACGTTGCCGCACTCCCGGCAGAACACGATCCGCTCCTTCGCCGCGAGGACCGCCTCGGACAGGCGCTTGGCCTCATCGGCCGGCGCCTTCACCAGGTAGAAGGCCAGGCGCTGCGCGGACTTCGGCCCGATGCCGGGCAACCGCGACAGCTCGTCGATGAGATCTTGGATGGGGCCCTCGTACATGGCCCTCCCTAGTCGCTCTCCGGCACGGATGCCCCGAGCTCGGCCTTCAACCGAGCCAGCGCCTCGGCCTCGGACAGCGGCGGCTCGTCCTCCTCGGGGTCGGTCGGTCCGGCCACGGCGTCCCGCACCACGCACCGGATCCGCGGGGCGATCCCGAGGACGGCCTGGAGGGCGCCCCGCAGCTCGCCCTCGCGCTCCTCGACCTTCGACGCGCCGAACGGGCGGTCCGGCGGGAACACCAGCTCGAGCGTGTCCCCGTCGAACGCGGCCGGCGTGGCGACCTCGAGGAACGAGGCGATCACGAGCTTGCGCTCGGAGCGGAGGTGGCCGACGAGCGCTCCCCACGACGACCGGATCATGCTCACGTCCACCGCTGCGGTCCCCGCCCCCACCACAGGCTGCGCCGGCGCTGCGGGCTCGGGGACCCCGCGAGCCGCCGAGGGTGCGGTGGATCCCGAGGCGGTGGCAGGCTCGGGGGGGCCCGGAGCGACGGGAGGCTCGAGGGGAACCGCTGGCGGCCGCTCCGCCCCGGACGCGGCGGCGGGTGCGATGCCGGCGAGGCGCTCGAGGCGCTCGAGACGGGAGATCAGCCCGTGCGGCTGGGCATCGGTCTCGGGGATCGTGGCCCGAACGAGCGCGAGCTCGAGCGTGAGCCGCGGCGAGGTGGTCCACCGCATGTCGGTCTGGGCCGCCAGCAGCAGCGCCATCACCCGGGCGAGCTCGGCCGAGGAGAACTTCGCGGCCTGCGCCCGCAGCTTCTCGACCTCGTCCTCGGTGACGTCGAGGAGCTCGCCCTGCTCGGGAGCCGTCCGGGCGAGCAGGAGGTTCCGGAAGTGGGTCAGCGACTCACTGGTCACGTGCCGGAGGTCGCGTCCCTCCTGCACGATGCCGTTCACGAGCTCGAACATCGTGCGCGCGTCGCCCACCGCCACGGCGTCGGCCAGAGCGAACTGGACGTCGGAGGGCCCGGCGCCGACCAGCGACGCGACCACCTCCTCGCCGATCTGCCCCGCGCCGAGGACCGACGCCTGGTCCATGAGCGACAACGCGTCGCGGGCGGAGCCTTCGGTCTGCCGCGCGATGGCCTGGGCGGCGTCGGCGGACAGGGCGAGCCCCTCGTCCTTCGCGATCCGCAGCAGCAGGTCGGCGACCACCTCCGCGGGGATCCTGCGGAAGTCGAACCGCTGGCACCGGCCGATGATCGTGGCCGGCATCTTGTGCGGCTCGGTGGTGGCCAGGATGAACCGCACGCCGACCGGCGGCTCCTCGAACACCTTCAGCAGCGCGTCGAAAGCCTCTCGCGAAAGGCGCTGGGCCTCGTCGATGATGTAGACCTTCTCGCGGCCCTGGACCGGCGCGGTGGGCGCCTTCTCGCGGAGCTCGCGGGCGTCGTCCACGCCGCCGTGCGAGGCCGCGTCGATCTCGACCACGTCGAGGTGCGTGCCCTCGCGGATACGCAGGCACTGCTCGCAGGTCCCGCACGGCTCCGGCGTGGGACCGTGCTCGCAGTTCACCATCTTCGCCAGGATCCGGGCGGTGGAGGTCTTGCCGGTCCCCCGCGGGCCGGTGAACAGGAACGCGTGCGCCAGGCGTCCCTCGCGGACCGCGCCCATGAGCGCGCGGATCACGTGCTCCTGGCCGAGGACCTCGTTCGGGCCCTGCGGACGGTACTTGCGGTACAGGGACTGGTACTGCTTCTCGTCGGCCACGTGCTCCCCTCGGGCGTCGGTCCTCCCCGCCCGGGGGAAGACGCGCGGGACGCTAAGTCTAGTGGTGACCGTGCACCCGCCGTTGACCGCACGGTGGACCCGATCGCATCACCGGCCGGTGGCTCCGGCCAGGCGACCCCACGGCACCCGCCAGCGCCCGCTTACGGCTGCTTCCTTCCGGATCTGACCGGGTTCGCAGGTTGGCGTCGCGTGGGACCCGACCTTCATCGCCCCGTGCCGGGAGCAGGCTCGGACCCATCGGGCCGCGGGCGGGGATTCAGCCCCGCTGAAGCGGATTGCGGGTACAGGGCACCGCTGGCTCCCCACCTAGCACGGTCACCACGGCGAGTATACGGCCGCGCTCCGACGCCCTCGATTGGGGACGGCCCGGAGCGCTCGAACCCTGCCCCGGCACGCATCGAATCACATGTAGCGAGTGCAGAAAGGAGACGTCGATGCACGTCTTTGCCATCGCTGTCTTGCTGGGGCTCGCCGTCACGATCGTGGCGGGGTTCGCCGAGCGGTACCTGATCAGGATCCCCGAGTTCCGCGCACTGGTCCTGGTGGGCCTGGGCGTCGGAGCCGCATGGGCGACCGGCTTCAACGTCTGGTCGCTGTGGGGGATCTCCTCACGGGCCGGCTGGCTGGGCACCACGCTCACCGGCGTGATGCTCGGCGGCATCGGCTACGCCTGGCACGTGACCCTGGGACTCTTCTCCGGCCTGGTTCGGAAGGTCACCGACGAGGCGACCACCATGGAGCGGACCCAGGGGCTGCGCGCCGCCTGAGCTACGCGAACATCCGAGCCTTCGGCCACCCGGTCCTCCGGGCGTGCCGGGGGCTCGAACCACGTCCAGGTCTGCACCGCGCGTTCGATACCCTCTGCCCGGTGATCGAGATCGGTGCGCTCCTGGTGGACTTCGACGGCACAGCGTGCTTGCACGACGTGGCCGAGCATCTGCTCCAACGGTTCGGTCACCCCTCGTGGCCCGAGTACGACGAGGCGGTCGACCGCGGCGAGATGGGCCTGCGCGAGGCCGGGGATCATCAGGTCGCGCTGCTGGGCGGGAGCCACGACGAGATGCTCGCGTTCGTGCTCGAGCACTGTCCGCTCGACCCAACGTTCGCGCCCTTCGTGGCGTGGGCGGCGGCCGAAGGCATCCCGGTGACGCTCGTCTCGGACGGGTTCGGCTTCTACATCCGCCCGATCCTGGAGGCCGAAGGCCTGGGCCATCTCGATGTGCGGACGAACGAGACCGTGTTCGGTGACGGTCTCCCCAGGCTCCGTCGCCCGCACGGCCACCCCGAGTGCGTGGGCTGCGGGACGTGCAAGATGCTCGCCGCGGTGCGCGCCCGGGAGGCGAACGGCGCCGTCGCGTTCGTGGGTGAGGGCCAGTCGGACCGCTACGGCGCGCTGTACTCGGACGTGGTGTTCGCGAAGGACGCGCTCGTCGGGATCTGCCGGGCGGATGGCGTCCCGTTCCTGCCGTGGCGGACCTTCGACGACGTGCGCACGACGCTCGAGGGACTGCGCGAGCTTCCCGGACCCGTCGCACCGGAACGGTGTCCCGGATGGCGCGAACCGTGATCGAGCTGCCGGGGGGGATGACCCAACGGCCTCCCACCGTCGCCGACGTCGCCGCCATCACCGAGCTGATCGCGGCGTGCGAGGAGCATGACGACGGCGTGGCCGAGATCGACCCGGAGGACCTCGACATGGCGTTCGGCAGGGTCGGCTGGGATCCATCGACCGACGGCATCCTGGTCTTCGACGGCGAGGTCCCCGTCGCGTGGGCCGAGGTGTACCGCGACCGAGCCGAGGCCGACGTCCGACCCTCGCACCGCGGTCGAGGGCTCGGCGTTGCGCTCCTCGCGTGGACCGAGGACCGGGGCCGGGAGCTCGGGCTCGGTGAGCTCGGTCAGACGAAGACCGCGGCGAACACCGGGGCCAGGGAGCTCTTCTCCTCGAACGGCTATCGGCGCGCGTGGGAGTCGTGGATCCTGCGGATCGAGCTCGACGAGCCTCCGCCGGCGCCGATCGTCCCCGACGGGGTCTCGATCAGGACGTACGACTCTGCGCGAGACGAGCGTATGGTCCACCGGGTCTGGGAGGATGCGATCAGCGCCGCGCGGGGGCGCGAACCCGACCCGCTCGACGTGTGGGCCTCGCAGTCGATCGCGCACGCAGCGTTCGCTCCCGAGCTCTCGAAGGTCGCCCTCGACGGGGAGCGCGTCGTCGGCGCGCTCCTCGCGTACGACTTCCCGGACGCCAGCGAGGTGTGGATCGGACAGGTGGCGACCGCGGCGTCCCACCGCCGCCAGGGGATCGCCGGCGCGCTGCTCCGGACGGTGTTCGCCGCCTCGCGGGAGATCGGCCGTGAGCGATGCGGGCTCTCGACCGACTCGTGGACGGGCGCGCGACGCCTGTACGAGCGGAACGGGATGCGTGTGGTGCGGACGTACGCGCGCTGGGCGAAGGCGCTCACACAGCCCGGCTGAGCAACGGCGGTGGCCGCGGGATTCGAACCCGCGAGGGGTTGCCCCCTACACGCTCTCCAGGCGTGCCCCTTCGTCCGCTCGGGCAGGCCACCGCGACAAGTCTACGGAAACGCGGAGGGCGGACCGGGCGCCGCCCGGCCGTCACGCAGCCTTGGAGCAACCGGCTCGGAGACGATGCGATGAGGGGGCCAAGACCGTTCCCTCGAACCGTCCCCTGATGATGCCCTCGCCGTCGATGAGCACCCGAGCGCATCGGATCGTGAACCTCGGATCAACGGCCGAAGTTGGGCCCGCCGGACTTCGCGGCGGTCAGCCTGAACCGCGCCCACCACTCGCCGGTATGCCTGACGACGTTCCGATCGCTTGGGGAAGGTTGCGGCAGAAGACCGCACCACGGCGTCAGCTACAAGAAGCATCGGGTGGGTGAAGGGCAAGGTGTTCTGCTTGGTTGAGGCGCCGAGCGCCGAGGCTGCGGTGGCGGTGCACCGCGAAGCGCACACTCGTCGCCGACCACATCTACGAGGTGCGAGCCGGAAGACGACGGACGCCTGCGCCTGTACACGACGATTGGGGGGATCTGATGGACGACGCACAGATCATCACGGATTTCATAGCCTCGAAGCACGAAGCTGGGCATCTGGTTGTCGCGTACCTGCTCGGCTGGCCGGTTGAGGACGCGCTCCGCCGGAAACACGGGTCGGGCGAGGTGAAGCTGACGCCACCCCAGAGCGACGGCACCACCGAGGACACCAGACGCATCGCGATCGAGACGCTGATAGTGAAGCTAGCGGGACCGATGGAGGTGCCGCGCTTGGTTCCTGTGACTTGGCCGAAGTGCGGGAACTGGCTGGGGCTGGTGCGGATCTCCGGGAAGCGAAGCGCCGTCTTGACGCGATGCGGGCGACGCGACGCTACGGCGAGCTCCGTGACCGGGCGATACGCGCGCTTGAGCAGAACCCGCGGTTGGACGCGCTGAACGTGTTCCTCGCGCTGAACCCGGACCTCAAGAGCGCCGCGTCCTGATTACGAGTCCCGTCGGAAGCGACATCCCTGAACCTGAGAGCCACGGATGACGTGAAGACGACGTCCCTACTGGTAGATCTTGCCCGCGAACCGGGTGAGGAAGTAGCCGCCTGCGATGAGGACTGCGCCGACGGCCGCCAGGACGACGCCTTTGACCTCCGGGATCGCCCCAATCTTGAAGAACGATTCCTCCGTCGTGGGGAATGCGGGGGCGATCCCGGCGAAGACGGCCAGAACCCCCATCAGGACGATGAATGCGGCCACCACCACCACGATAAGAGCCAGAGCTCTTGACATTGCTCCTCCGCTTCTGGCATCGGCCGGTGCTGCGGCCGATGCCTAGTCTTGCTCTTTACAGCGGACAACGACGATCACACATCATCCCCAGCTGATCGTACGCCTCTCTTCCTGACCACCGCACGCGCGGGCCGGTGGCAAGGGTGGGGCCTTCACGGTCCACCTTTCCACCCCTCTGGGATCGAAGCCGCTGCATCACCCGGTTGCGAACAGTCGGGCGATAACGCCGAGGACTACGAGCGCGGAGACGAGTCTCGCCCCGGCGCGTCTGCGAGGCTTCGCATGGACGGTGAGCGAGTGGCCGAAGGGGATGAGGCCGAAGGCGAGCGCGGCGTAGACGAAGTGAAGGAACTCCGTCGGACGCTGGCCCCGTGCGAGCATGGCGAGCCCTCCTGCTGCTGTCATGCCGAGCACGACCAGCACGATTGCGGACATCGTCGCCGAGAATCGGCCAGGTGCCCGTCCAGCGAGAGCTCGCCCCGCTGCCTCGATGGCAGCCACGGCGACGGCCACGACGGTGGCCGTCGCAAGAGTCAGGTGCAGATCGTGCGCGAACAAGCATCCTGCCGATCAACGTGCCCGGTGTCTTCCTCCGATGCCCTCAGCCCACCGGCGTGATGGCGTTGGTCAGTACCCCGGTGAACATGGTCACCCAGAAGATGGCCATCGCGAGAAACGCCCACCCACGCCGCCGCACGTCGAGCGCCTCGCCCCAGCTTGAGGGCTCATGGTCGGACCGGTCGACGAACGGGACGACGATGAGCGCGGCCGTCATCAGGACCATGCCCACCACCGTTCCCCAGATGTCCGGTTCCAGGTGAAAGGCCAGATTCACGAACCGGTTCATCCCGTGGGTCCAGCTGATGGGGAACGTCGGAACGGTTCCGAGGCCGCCCGGACCATGCTCCGACCCGAAGAACGGGGAAGAAGGAAGCAGCTGAGGCGCGTCGCCGGGCGATCGATGGATGAAGATCGAGATCAGCAGGACCGCTCCAAGGATCACGCCGCTGTAGGCGAACCACACCTTGATGTGCTCGGTGAACGGCCCAGTCCTGCCGGACGGCTTGTGCCAGAACGGAACCGAGATCCGCTTCACCTTGACCAGGTAGTAGTGCATCGCGATTAGTGCGAACAGGAGGAGCGGGAGGACCGCGATGTGGAGCGCGTAAAAGGGGATCAGGTGGCGAGTCGCGCTAGAGACGTTGAGCAGGTCCGGGTCCCGGGCGTAATGGAACACGTGCTGCAACCCGGTGGCCTCGAAGAACTCCGCGACGTGCCAGGGCACGGCGAACCCTCGCTCGTCCCAGTGCAGGGTCTCGCCGGTCAGGCTGAGCAGGAACACGGTGCCTGCCAGTCCCACTCCGATGAGCCACAGGCCGGTCTTGCCGCGCCGGTACCCGCCGCTCAGAAAGACCCGGAGCATGTGGATCATGACCAGCGCGAAGATCACATAGCTGTTCCAGTAGTGGAAATTGAGATCGACCGACCACCCGCCCTCGCGTAGCAGCTGCGAGGTGATCTGGTACGCCCTGCCCGCATCGGGGATGTAACGGAGCGCGAGGATCATCCCCGTGAGCACCTCGAGCACCAAGGCGATGGCGAGGACGCCGCCGAGCACGTACCAGATGGTGTTGGTCTCGACCGGGATCAGGTATTCGCTGACGATTCCGCGGAGACCGAGCTGTTCCTTGATCGCCTCACGATAATGGTGCGGCGTTGCCGGTTCGCGCGGTGGTGCCTCCACCACTCCCACCGTTCTTGCCGCCTCGAACTCGTCCGCAGGCGCCGGCGGGCGTTGACCCGGTTCGACCTCGTCCCCCATGTCGACCCCCGCCTGAGGAAGTTGGTGCCTCGACGATCCGATCGTTGAAGACGGAACATAACGAACAGGGCTACGAGAAGCAAGCGGGGCAACCCCGCCGTTGGGCCACCCCCGCAGTGACGCCTCCCGTGTCCTCGAGGCTCCCGAGGCTGATCGACATTTCGAGCGTCGTTGGAGCAGATTGAAAGCTGGCGCGGCGCGAGCGGGTGCGCTGATTCCTCCCGTCAGGATCGGGCGCCGCGGGGCCTCTGGGTCGAGTGTCGTTTCGTGACGGGTGCCATTCTCGGCCGAGATCGTTCAGCCGATCGATCCGCCGCGTAACCCTCTCGACATGGGTGCGACCTGGTCGCACGTCGCATACGCGGACGAGTCGAACTGGAATGTGGGGCGCTATCGGTCCGTCGCGACGGTCACGGTGCCCGCCTCGGAGCATGATCGGATCGTGGATCGCTGCCGTGGGCTGCTCGACGAGTCCTCGGTTGCGGAGCTCAGCTGGAAGGACCTCAAGGGAGCGAGAGAGCGCCTTGCAGCGCTGAAGATCGTCGAGGCCGCGATCGACGAGGCGAGCGTGGGAAACCTGCGCGTGGACGTCCTGATGTGGGACATCGAGGACGCGCGGCACGGCGGCGTGCGTGGGCGGGACGACGTCGCGAACCTGGGCCGCATGTATCACCACCTGTTCGTGAACGTCCTGCGGTCGAAGTGGCCGGACGGGAGCACGTGGTCGTTCCATCCCGATGAGCACTCCCAGGTCGACTGGTCGACACCTGAACGGACGGTCGACGCGAGGGGAGCGGACATCGCGGAAGGCTCGTCCATCGGCGCGCTCCGCGACTTGACGGTCGAGTTCCGGGTCGTGCGAGTGCTCACCCTCCGGCGGCTCGGGCCCAGCATGCTCCTCGCATGCCGTCGAGTCCCATTAGGTACCCGCCGAAGATGTCGTGCTCAGGGTGCCGCTCGAAGTAGTCCGAGCGTCCCCAGTCCGGCCCGAACTTCCTCCTAATGGCGAGCCTGTTCTCCGCCTCGACCTTGAACGCCTGCGCCTCGGCCTCGGTCCTGAAAACGCGCACCTGCTCACGCGTGCCGCGGCCGCCCTCGCGCCAGCGCACGTAGTAGCGGTCCCGCCCTGCTGGATGCTGGCCATTCCCCCACCTCCTGCGCCCCCCGCTGCCCGCCCCCGTGCGGGGCGGGTGCGGGGCACAGGCTCAATATGGCGGAGGCGGCGTGATTCGAACACGCGAGGGGCGGTTTAGACCCCTAACCGCTTTCGAGGCGGTCCCGTTCGTCCACTCCGGCACGCCTCCGCCGGCGAGTCTAGCAATCCCGGCCGAGGCACCCCGGCCGGCTCACCCGCCGGCCACCACCTCCCACGAGGGCCGGGCCGGGGCCTTCCCCTGGTCGAGCATCTGCCGCCACAGCTCGTCGGTGAGCCGCTGCCCGGGGTCGGTCACGAACTCGTAGTACGAGTACACGCCACCCAGCGCCACCTGGAAGACGCCGTCGTCGTTCGGCACGAGCACGAGGATCCGGTCGATCCGTCCGGTGCCGACCTCCACGACACCCTCCGGGCTGCTCGAGATGTCGGCCACGATCGCGGCGTCTTCGTCGGCCTCCGGAGCGGAGGAACCGGGCCGATCGGACGTGCGCCACCAGAACCCCTCGAGCTCGCCGCCGATGTGCGTGAGGCGCTCGTTGTCGCGCTCGGAGATCGCCCGGCCCGAGAGCTCGTCCTCGGCGATGCGACCGAAGAAGCCGAGGAGGTCCGAGAGGTCGCGGAGCAGACGATCCTGCTCGTGAGGCAGCAGGTCGCGCCCCGAGAGACCGTCGCGCATGAGGTCGACGACCGCCTCCAGGCGTTCGAAGGCCACCGGGTCGGGCTCGACCCAGTTCGTGCGGGGCGGGACCGGGAGCCCGTCGCCGCCCTCGGCCACCGACTGCTTCGTGTACAGGATCGTGTCGTGCTTCAGCTCGGCGTAGGACCCGAAGCCGGTCTGGTGATCCTTCGCCGCCCAGGCGTCCGTCCGCATGAAGTCGGGGAAGGCCTTCCCGTGCGGCAGCCACATCGGCTCGAGCGCGGACAGCCAGGCGTCGTAGACGGTCCCTCCCCAATCCTGTTCGGGACGGGAGGCGATCGCGCGGCGCATCAGCCCGAGTTGCCGGTCGTAGTTCCGGTAGCGGGTCTCGCCGGCCGCATCCTGGACGCCGTAGGCGAAGTCCGACCCGAACGCCGCCGCGAGGTCCAGCGGCGAGGCCACCAGCCTGGGCTCGGATCCCGTCCCAACGTTCGGGAAGATCATCTGGTCCAGGACGAACGAGTCGATCACGAACCGCGTGCCCATGAGGCGCACGGACGCCTTCTCCGGGTCGATCCGCACCGGCCGTGTCGCGGCGAGGAGCCCGGCGAGGTCCTCGACCGCAGGATCGCGGGCGAACGCCGACGGGTCGTCCAACCATCCCGGGGCCACCGCGTTCGCGGCCTCAGCGACCTCGAACGGCGTGTAGTCGTCGGCCAGGCCGACCAGGAATGCGGTGGGCTCGTACAGGTCCTTCCACATCGCGGTGAGCTCGGCATCGGGCGTCAGGATGCGGGCGGCCAGCACGGCCATGCGCAGGGGACCCGTGCCCGGGCAATCCATCGTGCCGGGCAGGCAGAAGGCCGACTGCCCGAGGACCGACATCGCCACGAAGAACCGGGTGAGGTCCTCGTTCCGCGTGTAGTGGCCGCGGGGCGTGTAGAGCGAGTAGTCGATCTTCGTCCCCAGGATCGGCGAGGTTCCGGCGACGGCGTGGGCGTCGATGAGCGCCTTCTCCCGCTCGGCCTGCGGCCCGAGCGGGCCCACGTCGAGCCCGAGCTCGGCGCCGGCGACCTGGAGCAGCTGCACCAGGCCCGCCGCGGCGTCCGCGAGCCCGGTTCCGCGCAGTTGCTCGGCCTGGAGCTCGGTGCCGTCCAGGAACGCGAGCACGAAGCGCTCGAGCTTCGGCAGCAGCACCTCCTGCTCGAGGCTCCGGAGCACCTTGTCGAAGACGAGGTGCCACGTGTGGTACGCGGCGTCGGTCGTCACGAACACCGGCCACCCGTCGTAGACGTTGCCCTGGTACGCCATGTGGAACAGGCGGAAGTCCGCCGGCACGACGGCGAACCCCTGCGCCGCAAGGGCGTCGGCCACGGCGGGGTCGCGCAGGAGCCGCCGGACCTCGGCAGACATCTGCACGCCCTGGAGCGAATGCGGCGTCGTCGGGCCCGCGTACGCGGGGGCGTCCGCCCCCAGCAGCGGAACGAGGGTGAACGGGGCGAACCGGAACGCCGCCGCGGGAACGACGATCGCTCCGCCAGGCCCACCCGATGGCGACGCGGTCACGGGCGGAGAGGAACCAGGCGTCGAAGGGCTCGGTCCGCCTCCACCGCCGGACGTGCAGCTCGCGGCCACCAGGCCGGCGAGCAGGACCAGGACGATCGGACGGCGGGTCATGTCGAGCTCCCTTCGGTGAGATCCATCAGCACGGGGTCGAGGCGCCCGTCCGCATCCACGTCGGCGCAGGCAGGGATCGCCGGCCCCTCCAGATCCGGAAGCGGGAGGAACCCGAAGCCGTGCCACGTCCAGGCTCCGGCCGCGACGATCGCGGGATCGTCGAGCGCGGAGAACGCCACCGCCACCGATCCGTCGCAGGCGGCGATGCCGGCCACCGGCCGCAGCAGCGTGCCGGCGACCCACTCCGGCCGCAGGCTCCCCGGTGCGTACAGGCCGACGTGGGCGCTGCGTCCCTCGGCGTCGATCCACGTCCGCCGGGCCCGGAGCGCGTTCACCTCGGTGGGGCGGAACGGACGACGGAACGCCACCACGGCCTCGAGCCGTCCGTCGCCGTCCGCGTCCCCGAGGGCCGCGTCCACGACGTCCCCCCCGAAGTCCGTGAGGCCCGGACGGAGGACCCGCGCGGGCGTCACGGGTCGGGTAGGGATCCACCAGGCGCCCTCCAGCGCGACGGCCGTCCCCGTCGGAGGCCGCCATCCGAGGAACGCGACCGATCCGACGCGCACCTCGGTGATGCCGAGGCGGAACGCGACCACACCGCCGGCGCCCGCAAGCACCTCGAGCACGCTCCCGCGGCGGGTCCCGGGTATCCACTGGTCGAAGAGCAGGTTGCCGAGGCTGAGCGCGACCACCGTGGGCCGGCCGTCGCCGTCGGGGTCGATCACCCGCGTGGGCTGCCGCACGTGCGGCCCGTGGCACCACACGACGTCGGCGCCCCACGATGCCAGCCTCCGGGAGAGCCCCATCAGGTATGGATCGGGCGCGGGCACGTACTCGGCACCGCCGTGGACGGAGACGGCGACCACGTCCGCGACCCCGCGTGCTCGGATCACCGCGGACCGGACGAGGCCGTCGTCCCACGACGCCACGCCCGAGGTCGCCGCTCCGGCCGGCGGACCCTGGCCGGTCGCGTCCACCGCGAGGAACGCCACCCGCAGACCGTTCCGCCGCACGATCTGCGGTGCGAACGCCTGGACGGAGTCCGCGCCCGAACCGACCGGAACCAGGCCGGCCGAACGGAGCGCAACCGCCGTGTCGGTGATCGTCCGCGGCCCGGCGTCGCCGGCGTGGTTGTTCGCGACCGACATGAGGTCGAACCCGGCCGCGGCCAGCAGGTTCGCGGACGCCGGGGAGGCCTCGAGCGCGTTCGGTCCCGCCGACCGGAGGTGCGGACGGTCGGTCAGCGGCGACTCGAGGTTCGCCGCCGCGAGGTCCGCCCCGGCCACGATCGCTCGGAGGCCGGCGAAAGCATCGGCGACGCCGGATGCAGCGACCCCGCGGCCGAGCATCACGTCGCCCCCGAGCAGCACCCGCACCGTCGCGGCGGTCCGCGAGCCGCCGTGGCCGATCCCGTTCTGCGAGGACGGGATGGTGCAGGCGACGAGCAGCACGAGGAGCAGGAGCGCTCGCCTCACGCGTCTCACGCTATGGGATAGGACTCCACGAGCCAGCGGCGAAGGTCCCCCGGTCCACGGTACATCCGGGGCCTTCCGCGGGCCGGTTCGCGTGCGCCGCGCCGGGATGGCAGGATGCCCCAGAGCAGGGAGGGCTCTCGTGGATGCCGAGCGACTGAAGAACATCCCGCTGTTCGCGGGACTGTCCCGCAAGGAGCGAGACCAGCTCGCCAGGTGGGCGGACGAGGTGGACGTGGCGCCGGGGACCCGCCTGGTGGACCAGGGCGCGTTTCCCCACGAGTTCTTCGTGATCTCCGAGGGCTCGGCGGAGGTGACCGTGGACGGCGGTCACGTCGCCGATCTCGGGGCGGGGGACTTCTTCGGCGAGATCGCCCTCCTCGAGGAACAGCGGCGAACGGCCTCGGTCATCACGACGTCGTCCCTTCGGGCGATCGTGATGCACTCGCGGGATTTCGCCGCGATGGCGCGCTCGATGCCCGAGGTCGCGGCCCGGATCCGGGAGGAGATGGCCCGCCGGGCCGACGGCCGGTGAGCTCGCGGCCTCCCGCTACCGCCGTTCCTGGAAGAAGGCCCGGAGCACCGCGCCACATCCCTCGGCCAGCAATCCGGACTCGACCGTGACCTGGTGGTTCAGCCTCGCGTCGCGAGCCAGATCGCCGAGCGAGCCCACGAAGCCCGCCTTCGGATCGACGGCGCCGAACACCAGCCGGTCGATCCGCGCGAGCACGAGGGCGCCGGCGCACATCGCGCAGGGCTCGAGCGTGACGTAGATCGTGCAGCCCTCCAGGTGCCACGTTCCCAGGACCTCGCTCGCCTGCCGGAGCGCGAGCACCTCCGCGTGTGCCGTGGGATCGTTCCGGTGCTCCCGCTGGTTCCCGGCCCGGCCAAGGACCTCCTCCCCCCGAGCCACGACGGCGCCCACGGGGACGTCGCCCCACCCGGCGGCGCGCTCGGCCTCCTCGAGAGCCGACCGCATCATCCGCTCGTCGAGCGACGGAGGCATCAGTACCGGTCGATCTCCCGGAGGCGGTCGTCCGAGATCCCGAAGAAGTGCGCGACCTCGTGCTCGACGGTGTGCGCCACCACGCGCTTCAGGTCCTCGTCGTCCCGCGCCACCCGCTCGATCGTGGCTCGATACAGGGTGATCGTGTCCGGCAGCACGCCCGCGTACCCAGCGTTCCGGTGGGTCAGCGGGATCCCGTGGTACCGGCCGAGCAGGTTCGGCTCGCCCCGCGGCGGTCGCTCCTCCACCAGGATCTCGACGTTCTCGAGGCGCTCGAGCACCCATGCGGGCAGGGTGTCCAGGGCCTGGGCCACGAGCTCCTCGAACCCCGCGCGCGACGACATGACGCCGTCAGCGTAGCGCCCGGCCGCGAACGTGCGGACCGGTCAGTCGGCCTCGTGCCGCCCCCGGGGCAAGACCAGATAGCGGATGCCGAGCGTGATGGCCAGGCCCACGAAGCTCGCCAGGCCGATCAGCACGCCCCACTCGACCCACGTGGGCACGTAGATCTGGTCGGGGCGGAACGGCTGTCCCGGCCGGCCTCCCGGGATCCCGGGCGCCAGCCCCACGAGCGGCTCGAACAGCGCCGACATGAGGATGTTCACGCGCTTGAAGAACACGCCGACGAGCGCCACCGACGCTCCGGTCACCAGCCACGGGCGGCTCGCGCGGAGCCGCGGGGTGGCGAAGATCGCGAGGGGCAGGATCACGCCGAGCGCGACCTCGCTCCAGAACACCCACGCGAGCCGCCCGAACAACAGCACCCGGAGCTGCTCGACGTGATCGGGCACGCGCGAGGTGTACGTGGTGAGGATCTCGGTGAACAGCAGGAACGCGTCCGTCGCGATGAACCACACCATGAGTCGCCCGAGATCGGGGAACACGCGCTCCGGCGGTGAGAAGTCCGTGGTCCGTTGGGTCACGTGAGCCACGAGGATCACGAGCGCCGTTCCCGACACGAGGGCCGAGGACACGAACAACGGCGCCATCAGGGCCGTGTTCCAGAACGGCCGCGCCACCATCAGACCGAAGATCCACGCCGTCACCGAGTGCACGAGCACGGCCGCCGGCAGGGCGACGAAGGCCACGGTCCGCAGCGCACCCGGCGTGGGGTGAGGCCGGGTCATGATCCACAGGTCCACGGCGGCGATCGCCAGGTACGTGGTGATGATCGCGATGTCCCACACGAGGGGCGACGTGAAGTTCGGCTGCACGAAGAGCTTCCACACGAACTGCGGGCGGCCGAGGTCCGGGAGGATCGCGATGGCCGCGGCCGCGATCGCCGTGGCGGAGACCACGATCGCCAGACGGTTCAGCGGTTCGAACCGCTTGCTGCCCACCAGTTCCGAGCCGGCGACCACGATCAGCCCACCCGCCGAGATCCCCACCAGGAACATGAACGAGATGATGTACATGCCCCACGAGACCGTGTTCGACATCCCCGTGGCGGTCAGGCCGTTCGTCCACTGGTAGGCGAAGGAGCCGACCCCCACCACCATCCCCACCAGCAGGACGCCGTACCACGCACGGCCCCGAAGGTTGGGCGCGGCGACGTGCCCGGCGTGCGCGATCGCGCTCACAGGGATCGCCTCCTCCGCTCGTCGAGGTAGAAGACCTTCGGATCCGTGCCCTTGTCCTCGAGCAGCTGCGTGCCGCCCCGATCCTCGATCACGCGCACCAGCTCGCCGTCGGGATCGTTCAGGTCGCCGAAGATGCGGGCCTGCGCGGGGCAGGACCAGACGCACGACGGCACCTGACCCTCCACCAGGCGGTGGACGCAGAACGTGCATTTCTCAACGCTGCCCACCGGGCGCGGCTCGACCATGCCGTGGTCGAACGGGAGCGAGCGCTCTGGACGGCCCCAGTTGAAGACCCGAACGCCGTACGGGCAGGCCGCCATGCAGTACCGGCATCCGATGCAGTCGGCCTGGTTCACCAGCACGGTCCCGTCGTCGTCCACGTAGGTCGCCGAGGTCGGGCAGACCTTCTCGCACGGCGGGTCGTCGCAGTGCTGGCACGCGAGCGGGACCCAGTGCATGGACAGGTCGCCGTGCTCGTCGACCTCGGGCGTGTCGAGGTCCGCGCCGGCGGTGAGGATCCGGTTCCACCACATCCCGAGCGGCACGTCGTTCTCCGACTTGCAGATCACGGCGCACGACCAACACCCGATGCAGCGCTCGGTGTCGACGGCCATCCCCCACCGAGGCTTCGGGCTGTGGCTGCGGACCTGCCCGTACCGGCGAGACGCCTCGGGCAGCGCCTCCACCGGGGACCTCTTCGGTCCCGTCGCCTGCTCAGACACGGCGCACCTCGCAGCGACAGTCCTTCCATCCGGTCGACGGCGCCCAGATGTTGGCCACCGAGAAGATCTCGTGGATCGGGTTGACCGCCGAGGACGTGAGCTCGTTCACGCCCCTGCCGGCCAGGTAGTAACGGGACCACCATCCCTCGGGCAGCGAGATCGCCCCAGGACGGGCGGCCTCGCTCACGTGAGCCCAAGCCTGCAGCCGGCCGCGCGTGTTGAACGCCTCGATCGGATCGCCGTCGGCGATGCCCCGCGCGGCGGCATCGTCCGGATGCATCAGCACCTGGGGCTTGGAGCCGTGGATCTCCTCGAGCCACGGGTTGTTCGAATAGGTGGAGTGGATCCGCCACTTCGAGTGCGGACTGAGCAGCCGGAGCGGGAAGGAGGCGGGATCGTGGACGCCGTCGTCGTACGGGTCCTTGTACGTGACGACCTGCTCGCCCAGCTCGAGGAAGCGGTCCTCCTCCTTGTACAGCTCGATCCGTCGGGTGGGAAGGAACGCCGCCGTGACCTCGAGCGGCGCTGGCAGCGACTGCGGGGGGAACGGGACGAGGTCCTGGATCTGCTCTCGGAACGCGATGTCCGGGTCGGCAACCTTCAGCCGGACCGGTCCCGCCTCCAGCTGCTCGCGCGAGATGCCCTCGGTGAAACCCCCGCCCGCCAGCATCATGTCGATCGCGTCGTCCTCGGTGATGCCGCGGAAGTACCGCTGCCACTTCGCCCGATCGATCCGCTTCACCAGCTGGCTCCAGATCCAGGTCTCCGGCCGGGATTCGCCCACGGGGTCGACCGCCGGCTGCTGGAGCTGGATGAACGGGTGGAGCGGGCTCACCACGAGGTCCTTCTTCTCGTACCAGGTGGACGCGGGCAGGACGACGTCCGCGTACGCGGCCGTCTCGGTCATCTGCGGGTCGACCACCACCACGAGCTCGAGCTCCTTCAGTCGCTCCAGCAGCTGGTTCAGGTCCGGCGACTGCAGGAAGAAGTTCGAGAACGTGACGAACAGCGCCCGGAAGCCGCTCTTGGGGTACGGCGTCAGCGGGTTCATGGTGTCCGTCTTGCCCCGGACGAGGTAGATGGTGGGGATCACGGGTGGATGCAGGTCGTCGGGGAACCACCAGGGGGCCACGTTGGCCCGGACCTTGTACTGGCCGACGTAGACGCTGAAACCGCCGCCCGGGCGCCCGACGTTGCCCGTCACCACGGAGAGCAGCGCGTAGGCGCGGCCGGTGAGATCGCCGTGGTACCAGTGGTTCGCGCCGCCCCCCATGAGGATCGCCGCCGGGGACTCCGTCGCGAAGGCCCGGGCGATCTTCACGATCAGGTCGGCCGGCACGCCGCTCACCTGGGCGGCACGCTCGGGCGTCCAGGTGGCCACCTCGGCCGCGACGAGCGCCCATCCAGGGGTTACCTCCACGGTGGCACCGTCGGCGGTCCGGACCTCGAACGTACCCTCCAACGCAGGCTCGACCCCCCGCGGCATGCCCAGCCGGTCCGTCCCCACCGTGGCGAGCATCTGGCGGTGAACGTCCCAGATCAGGAACCGGTCCGGTGCACCGCCCTTCACGAGATCGGCCTCGCGGAGGCGTTTGCCGGTGTCGGTGCGAACCAGGAGCGGGGCATCCGTGTACGAGGCGAGGAACCGGCGATCTTCCAGCCCTTCGGCCAGGATCTGGTTCACGAGCCCCAGCGCGAACGCGGCGTCGGTACCGGGAGCGATCTGCACCCAGGTATCCGCCTTCGAGGCCGTGGAGGAGAAGACGGGGTCCACCACCACCAGGCGGGCCCCCTTCGCGGCGGCGTCGAAGACGAAGTGCGCGTCGGGGATCCTGGTCTCGAGAGGGTTCGCCCCCACGATGAGGAGGAACCGGCTGTTGGCCCAGTCCTTCGCCTCGTGGTCGGCGTTCTGGACGCCGAACGTGATGGGCATGGCCATCGGTAGGTCGCCGTTGTAATCGAAGCTCGTGCCGTGGCTCATGCCGAGCACGGCCGCGGCGCGGTAGTTCACGCCCTTGTGGACGTAGCCCGTCCCGGCGACCTGACCGAACACGTGGATCGAGTCGTAGCCGTACGTGTCGCCGATCCGCTTCAGCTCGGCCGCCACGTGGTCGAGCGCCTCCTCCCACGTGGCGCGCCGGAACTCGCCCGATCCGCGCTCGCCGGTCCGGATCAGCGGGGTCATGACGCGGTCGGGCCCGTAGATCTGGTTGTGGAAGGACAGGCCCTTCATGCAGCCGCGCGGGTTGTACGCCTCGTCGGGGTAGTCCGCGGCCTGCTGGATCTTCACGATCCTCCCGTTCCGCACGAACGCCAGCTGTCCACACGCGCCGGTGCAGTTCGGGGAGCAGGTGGTGCGCACCACCTTGTCCACCAGCAGGGACGGCACGGCCTCGGCCCCGATGCCGCTGCGGCCCACGGCGATCGTTCCGCCGACCGCCGCGGCGCCAGCCGCCGCACCCGCTCCGGCGAGGAACCTCCGGCGGGTGACGCTCATCGGAGATCCATCCTCGGGGCGGCCGGGCAGGAAGGGTCCAGCATCGTGTGACCGGCTGCCCCACACTGCGCGCACCGGGTGGTGCTGCGGCCGGATGCACGGGGCCGGAGCCGGGAGGCGGCGGTCGTGAACACCCCCATCACCCTGCCGCCCAGCGCCGCGGCCGGCACCGCCAACAAGCCGATCAGCAACCCGCGTCTCGACGGCCGCACCGTCATCGGACGACGTCCTCCTTGCCCCAAAGCCATCCTACGTTTAGCTTGCCGCTACACGAATATCGCGGAACGGCCAGCGCCGCACCGGACGGAGGTCCCGGACCCAGGGGGACCGGAGACCCGGGGAAGGAGGTTCGTCGGGTCCGATCCGCGGAGTCAGCTCCGCTTGGCGGCGAGCGCCGAGATGGCCTCGAGCACGACGCGGTGGGCGAGCATCGCCGTGACCTCGCTCTGGTCGTACGGCGGCGAGACCTCGACGACGTCCATGCCGACGAGGTCAACCTGCCCGACGATCCGCCGGATGGCCCGCAGCAACTCGCGGGGCAGGATCCCACCCGGCTCCGGGGTGCCGGTCCCCGGCGCCGTCCCCGGATCGACCACGTCGATGTCCACGGAGACGTAGATGCAGTCCGGGCCGTCGAGGGCCTCTGCGATCGCGTCGGCGATCACGGCCTCGGCGCCGCGCTCCTCGATCTCGACCATCGTGTGCCAGCGCAGCTCGCGCTCACGCATCCAGTCGAACGTGGCCCTCTCCGGCCAGTAGCCGCGGAGGCCGACCTGGACGAAGTTGCGGCCTTCGATCCACCCCTCCTCGATGAGCCGGCGCATCGGCGTGCCGTGGGAGACGAGCGAGCCCCAGACCTCGTTCCCCGTGTCGGCGTGGGCGTCGAAGTGCACGATGCCGACCGAGCGGGGATGCCGATGGCGGGCCACGGCCGCGGCGCTCGGATACGTGATGGAGTGGTCGCCGCCGAGCACGATGGGGATCGCGCCGGTCCCGGCCACCCGGTGCACCTTCTCGTGGATCACCCGGAGCCCGCGGGCCAGCCGCGAGGGCACCACCGGCGCGTCGCCCGCGTCCACCACCGTGAGCGTCCGGAACGGCTCCACCTCGAGCTGGATCGACCAGGCATCGGCCGTCCCCCAGTGGTACGGGGCCTCCCGGATCGCGCGGGGCCCGAACCGCGCGCCCGGCCGGGCCGAGGTGCCGTCGTCGAGCGGCGCGCCGACGATCGCGACGTCCGCGCCGGCCGCCCGGATCTCCTCCTCGGCGGTCGCCCACGGCAGCTTGTGGAAGGACCCCCGCCAGTCGGTGTGGTAGGGCAGGTCGTCCCAGGCGAACTCCTCGAACTCGTCGTCGGCGCGTAGTTCGCTCCGCTCGAGGCGGAAATCGCGGTCGCTCACGGCCTGCTCCTCGAGGCTCGGGTGATGGGGCAGCCGCACGCTACCCCCGTGGCCGCTCCGCCACAACCGGAGCGAACCGCTGGCGTCGCAGTAGGCTGGCAACGGACGATGGGAACCGCGGAGCCGAACGGATCCAACCGGCATCCCGACGACGCCCTCCACGGCGGCCCCTCCCGGACCTCCGCCCTCCTGCGGGTCTTCCGGGATCCCGTGGTGGTGGTCCTGACGGTGGCCGGGGTCGTCGACGTCGCCACGGGGGACCCGGCGATGCACGGGATCGCGCTCGTCGCGGTGGCGGCGATCCTGATCCGGGACGGCCTGGCCCGCGCGTCTCGCGCCAGCCCGGCGGAACGCCCCAGGCCGGTGTCGGGGCGCCGCTTCCGGTTCTCGCCGGCGGTCTTGGCGGCAGGGGTCGCCTACGCGGTGCTCGTGGGGTGGTTCGGGCGGTTCTCCTGGCCGCTCACGATCGGGGTGGCGATCCCCGGCGTGTTGGCCGTGGCGATCGCCTGGCGCACGGACGCCGCCGGCCCCGAGCCCGCCCCGCTGGAACCGATGGGGAAGGCGGCGTGGCTGGCGGTGTTCCTCGCGTTGGCGGCCTGGGAGGTCCAGGCGCTGCTGCTCCAGCCCACGATCACGACCGCCTCGTGGGCGCACCCCACCCTCAGCACGCTGATGGACCCGATCCTCGCCGGCCACCTCGGCCGCTCGGTCACGATGATCGTGTGGCTGGCCCTCGGCGGCTATCTGCTGGAGCTCCTGAACCGATGAGCAGCCACGCCGTCACCGTCGCCGGGTTCCTCCTCATCTTCCTGGCGGGCCTCGCGCTCGAGTGGCGCGCCCGCCGCCCGAGCTCGCGGATCCCCACGATCGACGCGCTCCTGCGCCGGGCCATGTACACACGCTCGGGCCGGGTGGGTGTGATCGCCGCCTGGGCCTGGCTGGGCCTGCACTTCTTCGCCCGCTGACGAGCGGGCGCTCAGCAGATACGCGGGAGCTGGTCGCCGGCCAGCATGAGCAGCGGCCGCGTGACGCCGAGGCCGGTCCTCAGGCGGACCTTCGGGGGGGCCGCGCCGACCTCGCCCACGATCGCGGCCTGGGCGCCGAGCGCGTTCGTGCGCGCGGCGGCCAGGATCGCGTCCGCGTCCGCCGGCGCGACCACGGCCACCGCCACGCCCTCGTTCGCCACATAGAGCGGGTCGAGGCCGAGCATCTCGCACGCCGCCCGGACCGGCGCGAGGACCGGGACGTCGTGCTCGACCACCGTGACCGACACGCCCGACGCCTCGGCCAGCTCGTTCAGCACGCTGGCCAGGCCGCCTCGGGTGGCGTCACGGAGGCAGCGGACGTCGCCCGCCGCGAGCATCGCCTGGACGAGGTCGGTGAGCGGCGCCGTGTCCGAGACGAGCTCCGCCTCGAACTCGATCCCGGCGCGGCGCGACATCACCGCGACGCCGTGGGAGCCCACCGGCCCCGTCACGATCACCACGTCGCCCGGTCGGGCCCGCTCGGGCCCGACCTCGATGCCCTCGGGCACGACGCCGATCCCGGTCGTCGTGACGAACACCCCGTCGGCGCTCCCGCGCTCGACGACCTTCGTGTCGCCGGTCACGAGCACCACGCCCGCCCGATCGCATGCCTCGGCCATCGAGGCGGCGATCGCCCCGAGCTCGTCCATCGGCAGCCCCTCCTCGAGGATCAGCGCAGCCGACAGGAACAGCGGCTTCGCCCCCATCATCGCGAGGTCGTTCACCGTGCCGTTCACCGCGAGCTCGCCGATGTTCGACCCGGGGAAGAACTTCGGCGTGACCACGAACCCGTCGGTCGTGAACGCGAGCCGGGTGCCGTTCACCTCCACGACGGCGGCGTCGCCGAGCCGGGCGAGCTCGGCGCCGTTCGAGCCCGCGAACAGCGGCACGAACAGGTCCCGGATCAGCTCCGCGGTGAGCCGACCGCCGCTGCCGTGGCCGAGCAGCACCGCGTCTCCCGGCGGGAGCGGCACCGGGCACCGCATCGCGAAGTCCTTCGCACGCTCGCTCACGGCACGCTCCCCTCCCTCGCGGCCGCTCACGGGATCGTTGCCTCCTCCCGCTCGCGCCCTGCCAGGAAGTACGCCGCGCAGGCGCCCTCACTCGACACCATGGGGGCGCCGAGCGGGTGCTCCGGGGTGCACTCGGCACCGAACGCCGGGCAGTGCGACGGTTTCGCGCGCCCCCGGAGCACCTCGCCGGCGATGCAGACCTCCGACTCGGAGGCCGCACCCTGCTTCCGCGGGAAGCGGAGCTCAGCATCGTGCAAGCGGTACGGCTCGCGAAGGCGCAGGCCGCTGTGCTCGATGACGCCGATCCCGCGCCACGCGCGGTCGCATGTCTCGAACACCTCGGCCACCACGGCCATCGCCGCGACGTTCCCGTCGCGCCCGACCGCGCGCACGTACTGGTTCTCGACCTCGGTCCGGCCCTCCTCCAGCTGCCGAACCACCATGAGGATCCCCTCGAGCAGGTCCACCGGCTCGAACCCCGTGACCACGATCGGCACGCCGAAGTCGCGCGCCAGCGGCTCGTACTCGCGCCAGCCCTGGACCGCGCACACGTGCCCGGGCGCCAGGAACGCCTGCACCCGGTTCCCGGGCGAGACGAGGATCGCCGTGATGGCGGGCGGCACCAGCACGTGAGCCACGAGGAGCGCGAAGTTGTCCACGCCGAGCTGCTTCGCCTGTTTCACGGCCATCGCGTTCGCCGGGGCGGTGGTCTCGAACCCGACGGCGAAGAACACCACGGTCCTATCGGGGTTGCGGCGCGCGATCTCGAGTGCGTCGAGCGGCGAGTACACGACGCGGACGTCCCCGCCGGCGGCCCGGGCCATGAACAGGTCCTCGCTCGAGCCGGGCACGCGCAGCATGTCGCCGAACGAGCACAGGATCGCGTCGGTCCGCTTCGCGATCTCGATCGCCTGGTCGATGAGCGAGAGCGGGGTCACGCACACGGGACAGCCCGGACCGTGTACGAGCTCGATCTCCTGTGGCAGCACCTGGTCGATGCCCTGCCGGATCAGCGTGTGGGTCTGCCCGCCGCAGACCTCCATCATGGTCCAGGGCCGCGTCACGGTCCGCCCGATCTCCTCGACCAGCGCGAGGGCGATCCGATCGTCGCGGTACTCGTCGATGAACCTCATCGCGAGGAGGGCTCCTTCCCCGCCGCGGGGCCCGGGACGTCCTCAGGCCGCACGCCGTCGGGATCCTGCGGCAAGTCGATGCCCTCGAGGTTCCCCATCTCGGCCAGCAGCTCGTAGGACCGCGCGGCCTCCTCCTCGTCCACCACCGAGATGGCGAACCCCACGTGGATCACCACGAAGCCGCCGAGGCCGACCTCAGGCGCGTACTCCAGACAGGCCTTCCGCCGGATCCCGCCGAAGTCGACGGTCCCCATCCGGATGCCCTCCTCCTCGAACACCTCGACGACCTTGCCCGGGACCCCGAGACACATCAGCGATCGCCTCCCAGCCGCGCCTGCGCCACCAGCACCTGGCCGAGCGCGATCCCGCCGTCGCCGGGCGGTACCTCGCGCGGCACGAAGACCTCGAACCCGCTGCGCTCCAACCGCTCCACGGCCTGCGTCAGCAGCAGGTCGTTCGCGAACACCCCGCCGGAGAGCACGACCCGCGACAGTCCGATCGCGCCGCGGATCCCCTCGCAGATCCGATCGATCGCCGCGGCCATGGTGGAGTGGAACGCGGACGACACATCGCCCGCCGTGCGACCGGCCAGCAGATCCGCGACGACGCCACGGACGATCGGCCGGGTGTCCACGACGAGTCGGCCGTCCACCCGCTCGATCTCGATCGGGTAGCCGCGCGAGGCGGTTGCGTCGGCGGCCTGCTCGAGCAGCATCGCCGGGTGCCCCTCGAACGTCGCCGACCGGCACACGCCGGCCAGCGCCGAGACCGCGTCGAACAGCCGTCCGGCCGAGCTGGTGACGGGCGAGCCGAGACCCGAGCGCACCTGGCCGAGGACCACATCGGCGCCTTCGGCATCGCCGCCGAGGAGCGCGAGCGCCTGCTCCAACACCCCGGCGTCCGCAGCGTGGGAAACGGCCATGCGCCACGGGCGCCGCACGGCCGCGTCCCCACCGGGCTGCCGGACACATCGGAGATGCCCCAGACGCTCGGCGTGGCTCCAATCGCACGCGAGGAACTCCCCACCCCACACGGTGCCGTCGTCGCCGAGTCCGAACCCGTCGAACGCCACGCCGATCAGGGCACCCTCCAGGCGGTGCTCCGCCATCACCGCGGCCACATGCGCGTGGTGATGTTGGACCACGACCGTCCGCAGACCCGTCTCCCGGGCGAACCGGGTGGTGGGGAAGTCCGGGTGGTGGTCGTGTGCCACGACCTCGGGTTCGATCCGAAACACCTGCCGATACCGCTGCAGCGCATCGGCGTAGGCCTGCATGGCCTCCTCGGTGTCGAGGTCGCCGACGTGCTGCGACAGGAACGCTCGCCGCCCGCTCGCCAGACAGAAGGCGCCGTGGAGCAGTGCGCCCGTGCCGAGGATCGGCGCCGGGACCTCGACCGGCAGCTCGATCGGTGCGGGCGCGTGGCTCCGGGCTCGCCGCAGGACGACCGGCTCCCCGCGCCACACGCGGGTCACGGAGTCGTCGTAGCGGGACACGATCTCGCGATCGTGGACGAGGAAGGCGTCCGCGATCCCGCCGAGGCACCCCCGGGCCTCCTCGTTCGTGATGCAGATCGGCTCGTCGCTGCGGTTCCCGCTCGTCATCACGAGCGGGCGTCCGGTCTCCCGGAGGAGCAGATGGTGGAGCGGCGTGGAGGGCAGCATCGCCCCCTGCCGCCGGTGCCCGGGCGCCACCGACGGCGCCAGCCGGCCGAGGTCGCGCACGAGCACGATCGGGGCCTTCGGCGACGACAGCTGCGCGACCTCCTCGGGGGAGAGCTCGAAGCGCTCGCGGGCGGCCTCGACGTCGGCCACCATCACCGCGAACGGCTTGTCCGGACGGGTCTTCCGGCGTCGGAGCTCGGACACCGCGTCCTCGTCCGTGGCGTCGCACGCCAGGTGGAACCCGCCGAGCCCCTTCAGGGCCACGATCTCGCCCCGGCGCAGGAGCGACGCGGCCTCGACGATCGGATCGCCCTCCACCAGCCGCCACGAGCCGTCGACGAGCTCGAGCGTGGGGCCGCACGCGGGACAGGCCACCGGCTCGGCGTGGAAGCGCCGGTCCGCCGGATCGCGGTACTCGCGGGCGCAGTCCTCGCACAACGGGAACGCCCGCATGCTGGTGCGCTCGCGGTCGTAGGGCAAGGCCTCGATGATCGTGAACCGGGGGCCGCAGTCCGTGCAGTTGATGAACGGGTAGCGGTACCGGCGGTCGGCCGGGTCGAACAGCTCCGAGAGGCAGGCAGGGCACGTCGCGACGTCGGGCGAGACCAAGCGCTCGCCGCCGCCCGCGTCGCTGCTCTCATCCACCTCGAAGCCGGGGAAGCCGAGGACGGCAGCCGTGCTCCACCGGACGTCCTCCACCCGGGCCAGGGGCGGCGCCTCGCGCGCGATGGAGCCGCACAGGTCCTCGAGCGCCCCGGCCGGACCCTCGGCGTGGATCTGGACGACGCCGCTCACGTTGCGGACCCAGCCGGCCACGCCGTGACGGGTGGCCAGGCGCCAGACGTACGGCCGGAACCCGACCCCTTGCACGACACCCCGAACCTCGATGAGGCGTGCGGAGATGGCTGGGGGGAGCGCCGTCTGCGTCCGGCCGGTGTCGGTCAGGGATCCCATCGCACTGCCTTCCGACATCGTCCGCGGACCGCGAGACGATGCCTGGGGTCCCCCGGCCCTACGTCGGGGGGGTCGATGGTCCTTGGCCGAGCCAGCCACGCAGGACGTCCATGGCCGCCTCCACGAGCGCCGGGATCGCCTTCGAGACCGGCTTCGAGAGCTTCGTGGAGGGCCGGATCGAAGCAGGCTGCATCCCCAGCACGACGGCTTCTTCCGGCGCATCGGAGGTCTGGCCAACCAGGGCGAACAGGTCGGCCACGCCGAACTCCTGGATGGACTTGGATGCGCAGGGCGACAGGGCGTTCGTCTCGAAGGCCGAGACCGTGCCCGGCTCGCGACCCACGTCGATGCAGTCCAGGACGAGGACGTGCGTGACGCCGTGGAGCTCCGCGATGGTCATGGGGCCGATCACGCCGGGGGCGATCACCTCCACGCCGTCGGGCGCCTCCTCGCGGAGCCGCTCCGCAGCCCGGACGCCCGCAGCCTCGTCGCCCCTGCGGGTGTCGCCCACGCCGATCACGAGGATGCTGGACACGATCGCTCACCGTCCGTGGAGCTGCGACTCCCCCGATGCACCCGGATCCGATCCCGTCGGTTCGGCCGAACCCGCCGACGTGATGCCGACCACCTCGAGGCCGGCGCCGGTCCCGAACTCGCACAGCGCCCCGCACGAGGGACAGGCCAGCCAGTGGCCGGCGAGGTCGTCGTCCGTGACTGCCCAGGCATGACCGCACGTCGGGCACTCGGCCCGATCGGTCGACCCCTCCACGACGAGCCTGGATCCCTCGAGCGGCGTGGCCAGGGTGAGCATCTCGTAGGCCTGCATGAGTGCCTCGGGCGAGAACGCGGCTCCCGCGCGGATCCGGACACGCGCGACGGCCTCGAGCTCCGCCGGGTCCAACTCGCCCGTCAGCCGTTCGACGAGTGCGTGAACGGCATGGTAGTCGTGCACCCTGCCCCTCCCGACGGGACCCGGTCGACGGACGCCCAGCGCTCGATCAGCTCGTGGACCCGACCGACGAGCTCGTCGACGGCGCCGGCCACAGGCTCGCTCAGCGGTCCACCGATCGTGTAAGGATCCACCACCTCGACGGCGAGCACCCGGGTCTCCGAGGGGAATACGAGGCCGAGCCGCTCGGCCACCGCGGCGAGCTCTGGCAGGCCGGCCTGGTGCGTGCTCGGCGCGACGACGTTTCCGACCTCCGCGAGCCCCATCTCGGTGACCGTGCCCGGCGGGTTCCTGCCGGTCCGGACGGCGTCTACCACCACGGCGCGGTCGTACCCGGCGAGGACCTCGATGAGCGCCATCCCCGAGGCCGAGCTCTCGACCACGTCCGCCGCCCCGTCCAGCCGTTCGCGCAGGGCCCTGGCCACGAGCAGGCCCACGGCGTCGTCTGCCGCGAGCTCGTTCCCCAGGCCGAGCACGAGCGTGCGCACGTTCAGTCCCGTCGGATCTCGCGGACGAGCCCGCCTTCGAGGTCGCGGATCTCGACGATGAGCGGCATCTGGCCGGGCAGGCTGTGCGTGGCGCAGCCGAAGCACGGGTCGTAGGCGCGGAAGGCCATCTCGACCTCGTTCAGCAGCCCCTCGTCCACCTCGGGCCCGTGGACGAGGGCCTTCGCGGCCTTGTCCACCGAGAGCGCGATCCGGGCCGCGTTGTTCTGCGTTGCCACGATCAGGTTCGCCTGCGTGATGAGTCCGCGCTCATCGGTCTGGTAGTGGTGGATCAGCGTGCCGCGCGGCGCCTCGACGACGCCGATCCCCTCGGTCGGCGTGGCGGTCGGGATGGTCCGGACCTCGGGGCTCACGATGTCGGGGTCGGCGGCCAGCTCGCCCATGCGTTCGGCCGCGTTCACGAGCTCGACGATCCGGGCCCAGTGGGTCGCGAGCGTGTGGTGGACGGGCCTCCCGCCGAGGGTCGAGAAGAGCTCCTCGCACGCCTCCTGCGCGACGGGCGTCGACATGCCGTCGGATGCGTTCAGCCGCGCGAGCGGGGCCACGGCGAAGACGCCGCTGTCGGGCCCGTCGGTGAACCCGTTCCACCCGACGTCCTTCAGGTAGGAGAACTTGATGTAGCTCCACGGCTCCACGTGCTCGACGACGTGGTCCAGGTACTCCTTCGCGTCGAACGCGAGGAACTCCTTGCCCTCGGGGTCCACGACCCGCAGGCGACCGTCGTAGAAGTTCGTCCTGTTCTGCTGGTCCACGAGGCCCATGTAGTAGGTACGGTGGGTGTAGGCCTCGGACGTGACCAGGTCCACGTACTCGGCGTTGGACAGGACGACGTCTCGGAAGACCTGCAGGGCGAACTTGCCGAACTCGACCGCGTGCGCGGCGCCGGCCACGAACCGGTCCCGCAGCTCCGGCGAGATCGGCTGCGAGATGCCGCCGGGCAGTCCGAAGACGGGGTGGATGACCTTGCCGGCCGCCTCGGAGATGAGGTCGCGGAGCTGCTTGCGGACGCCGATGACCTCCTTGCCGATCTCCAAGCCGACCTTCCCGATCACGCCCAGGATGTTGCGCTCGGCCTTCGGCGCGGTCGGGCCGACCACGAAGTCGGGCCCGCCCAGGTAGAAGAAGTGCAGCGCGTGGTCCTCGACCATGAAGGCGTCGTAGACCATCTCGCGGATCTTCTTCGCCGCGACCGGCGGGTCCACGTGGAACAGGTCGTCGAGCGTCTTCGTGCCCGCCATGTGGTGCGCCATCGGGCACACCCCGCAGATCCGGGAGGTGATCTGCGGCATGTCCTCGGCACGGCGCCCCTGCGCGAACTTCTCGAAGCCGCGCAGCTCGGGGATCTGCAGGTACGCGTGGTCGACCGCGCCCTCGTCGTTCACGAAGATGTGGATCCGGCCGTGCCCCTCGAGCCGGGTGATGGGATCGATCAGGATCTCGGTGCTCATGACGGCACCTCCTCGCGCGCGTGAGCCGGCTCCACGCGACGGTGGAGCAGGGAGGCCGGCAACGAGTACCGGTAGAAGGTGCCGACGGGATCGACGATCTGCTCGGCCAACACGGCGATCTCGTCCTCCTCCCGGGTCTCCATGAGCGACGCGATCGCCGAGAGGGCCTTCGCGCCGTGGTCGATCACCCGGCTCGTCGGGCCCATGCAGCCCGTACACGGCATGTTCGCGGCGACACACACGGCGCCGCAGCCCGAGCGCGTGGCCGGCCCCAGACACACCAGCCCCTGTGCGAGCAGGCAGGTCTCGGGATCGGCGACGATCTCGTAGGGCCGGTGGAACCGCTCCACCTTCAGGTCCTCGGGCTTGGTCGCGGCGCGCGGGCACTCGGCGCACAGCGCCACGTCCGGCGCGAGCACGGAGCCCTTCTCCGGCAGTTTCCCCTCGACGAGCGCCATGACCGCCTGCGCGATGAGGCTCGCCGGCGGTGGGCAGCCCGGCAGGTAGTAGTCGACGTCGATCACCTGATCGAGCGTGCGGACGGTCTCGTCGAAGTGGGGCAGGCGCAACCGCCCCTCGGGCACCTCGACCTCTTCCTGCGGTACCGCGCCGTCGCCGTCCTGCACGCTCGGCGCTCCGTGATACACGAAGTCGAGGATCGACTCGCGGCTGGACAGGTTCGCCAGGCCGGGGATGCCGCCGAGCCACGCGCACGCCCCGAACGCCACGACCGCGCCGGACTTGCGCCGAAGCAGCTCGGCCATCTCCCGTTGCTCGGAGGTCCGGATCGCGCCGTTGATGAACGAGGCGGCGAGCTCCCCGTCGGCCAGGGCCTCGACGTCGGCGGTCTTGAAGTCGAGGGCCACCGGCCAGAAGACGATGTCCACGGCTTCGACGACGTCGAGCACGACCTCGCCCAGGTCGACGACGGCCTCTTCGCAGCCGCCGCACGAGGCGCACCAGTAGAAGGCGACCTTCGGCTTGGTCATCGTGCCTCCTGCCCGACCAGCTCGGCCTCGATATCGGCCCGGGGCGCGTGGACCCGCTGCGGGGTGGTCAGGCGGAGCGGCCCCAGCGCGCGCACCTGCTCGGTCATCTCGTTGCACACCTTCTGCACCCTGTCGCCCTCGGAGGCCGAGATCCACTCGAGCCGCACCCGCTCGTCCTCGATACCGAAGTCGCGCAGCATCAGCTTCAGGAGCTCGAAGCGGCGCAAGGCGTTGTAGTTGCCCTCCTGGTAGTGGCAGTCGCCCGGGTGGCACCCGCCGATCAGCACGCCGTCCGCCCCCTCGCGGAGCGCGGCCACGACGAACTGTGGATCCAACCGGCCCGAGCACATCAGCCGGATCACGCGCACGTTCGGTGCGTACTGCATCCGCGAGATGCCGGCCAAGTCGGCCGCGGTGTACGTGCACCAGTTGCAGAAGAACGCGACGATCCGAGGCTCGAAGGGCTCGGGCGTCGCGGTCGTCCCCACGGACCCGGCGGGCTCGCGAAGGACCTCAGACATACGCCAGCACCCCCTCGATCTCGGAGAAGATCTCTTCGTCGGTGAACAGGTGCTGCTGCGCGGCGCCCGAGGGACAGGCGCCGACGCACACGCCGCAACCCTTGCAGATCACCTCGTTCACGGAGGCCTTCTTCCGTTCCTCGTCGAACGAGATCGCGCCGAACGGACACAGCCCGACGCACGTCTTGCAGCCCGAGCAGGCCTCGTCGTCGATGTGGGCCGTGTTCGCCTCCAGCATCACGAAGCCGCGGTCGACCATGGCGAGCACCTCGGCAGCGGCGGCACCGGCCTGGGCGACGGTGTCCGGGATGTCCTTCGGCCCCTGGCACGCTCCGGCCAGGAACACGCCGTCGGTGAATGTGGACACCGGTGCGAGCTTCGGGTGGCGTTCGGTGAACCAGCCCTCGCCGCCGCAGGAGATGTTGAACAGGCGCCGCACGTCCTGAGCGTCCGGCCGCGGCTCGAGGCCGACCGCGAGGACCACCATGTCCACCGGGATCCGCCGCACCGAGCCGATCAGCGTGTCCTCCGCCCGGATGACGAGGTGATCCTCCTCCTCGGGCGCCGCGGCCTCATCGGTCACGCCGGCCACGCGGCCACGGACCATGTGCACGCCCTCCTTGAGGATCTTGTCGTAGAACTCCTCGTAGCCCTTCCCGGGTGTGCGCATGTCGATGTAGAAGTTGTAGACCTCGGCCCCGGTGCGCTCCTTGACCATGTGCGCGAGCTTCAGCGAGTACATGCAGCACACCTTCGAGCACCACAGGTTGTGCTTCGCGTCCCGAGAGCCGACGCAATGGATGATCCCGACGACCTTCGGCTTCGAGCCGTCGCGGAGCACGACCTCGCCGCCGGTGGGCCCGGCGGCGTTCAGCAACCGCTCGACCTCGAGGCTCGTGTAGACGTTCGGGTACAGGCCGTAGCCGTACTCGGGCATCTTCGACGCGTCGAAGGCCTTGAAGCCTGTGGAGAGGACGATCGCCCCGACCTTGACCTCGTCGAACGTCTCGGTCTGCTCGAAGTCGAACGCGTCACGCTCGCAGGCCTCGATGCACGTCTGCGGGCACTTGCCCGTCTTGAACCAGATGCACGTGTCGGGGTCCACGACGACCACAGGCGGCGTCGCCTGCGGGAACGGGATGTAGATCGGCTTGCGCTTGGACAGGCCCTCGTTCCACTCGTCCTCGAACTTGCCCTGCTTGTGGATGCACTTCTCGATGCACTCGAGGCATCCGGTGCACAGCTCCTCCTTCACGTACCGAGGACGGTGCCGGACCCGGACCGTGAAGTCGCCGGTGAAGCCCTCGACACCCACGACGTCCGAGTAGGTCCACAGCGTGATGTTCGGGTGCGAGCGCACCGCGGACATCTTCGGCGTGAGGATGCAGGCCGCGCAATCGAGCGTGGGGAAGGTCTTGTCGAACTTGGCCATGTGGCCGCCGATCGTGGTCTCGCGCTCGACGAGGTAGACGTGCTTGCCCGCCTCGGCCAGCGTGAGGGCCGCGTGGATCCCCGCGATCCCGCCGCCGACGACCAGCACGTCGGGCCTGACCTCGGCCTTGCGCGGCTCCAGGTACTCGTGAAGAGCGACGCGACGCACGGCGGCGGCGACCAGCGCCTTGGCCTTGTCGGTCGCGTCGTGGCCGTCTGCGGTGACCCAGGACACGTGCTCGCGGATGCTCGCCATCTGGAAGTAGAAGGGGCTCTGCCCACCCTCGGCGGTGGCCCGCCGGAACGTGGCCTCGTGCATCAGCGGCGAGCACGAGGCCACGACGACCCGGTTCACCAGACCCTCGCGCAGGTCGTTCTCGATCAGCTCCTGGCCAGGGTCCGAGCACATGAACTTGTAGTCGCGGGCCACGGCGACGTCCGGCAGGGTCGAGGCGAACTCGACCACCGCCCCCACGTCGACCTTGCCAGCGATGTTCAGGCCGCAGTGGCAGACGTAGACGCCGATCTTCGGGCCGCCGTTGGTAGAGATCGGCCGGGAGGTGAGACCGTCCTCAGGCGCGAGCATGGCCGCCCCCTTCCGCCGGCGCCGGCGCACCCACGGCGGCCGGCTCGCGCTCGGCGGCCGGCTCCCGCTCGGGCAGCCGCCAACGCAGCAACCGGCGGATCCCCAGCTTCCCCTCGTCGATCCCCATCGCGATCCCCAGGATCTGCGAGATGAAGACCGCCGGGACGTCGAGCGGCCGGCCGAACCGGCGACTCATCCGGTCCTGGAACCCCTCCAGGTTGAACTGGCACAGCGGGCAGATCGTGGCGATCATGTCGGCGCCGCGCTTCGTGGCCTCGCGCAGCAGGGCGTAGGACAGCTGCATCGTCGCCTCGGGCATCGCGCCGATCACCGGTCCGCCGCAGTAGCACGAGCCCCCGCAACACCGGGTCTTCAGCGGCCACTCGATGGGCTCGGCGCCGACCGCCTCGACGAGCCGGTCCATCGATGTCGGGTTGTACTGGTCGTCGAACGTCGCGAACGGGCGCACCAGCAGACAGCCGTAGTAGCAGGCCACCTTCAGCCCGGTGAGCGGCCGGACGACCGCCTGGGAGATCGCATCCAGACCGATCTCGTTCACGAGGATGTCGATGGGGTGGCGCACCCGGGCCCGGCCCTCGTAGTCCAGACCGATCGCCGCCAGCGCCCCGCCGACCTTGGCGGCGACGGGCCCGCGCTCGCCCAGCATGTGTTCGGTCTTGAGCAGCGCCCGGTAACAGCCAGTGCACGAGGCCAGCACGTCGACCGGGCCGCCGTCCGGCGCCGCGTCCTCGGCCAGGGCCAGGTTGCGGGCCGAGAGCGCGAACGCCTGGTTCTCGTCCACCGAGGGCCACGCCGTCGCGCCGCAGCAGTTCCAGTCCTCGAGCTCGTCCAGCCCGGCGCCGAGGTGCTCGAAGACCGCGTCGAGCGACTCGGTGAAGCCGCGGCCGACGCCCTTCGCGGAGCAGCCGGGGTAGTAGGTGTACCTCGTGGTCGTCATGAGGCCACCGCCTTCAGCATCGCGCGCAGCTTCCCGCGCTCGTGGATGGACTCGCGCTTCAGGCCGAGGCGTCCCTGACGCATCAGCCGTTGGCCGATCGAGGCGTTCTTGATCAGCTGCGCGGGGTTGGTCCTCAGGTACAGCTTCATGGAGATCCACGACTCGGTGCTTCGCCCACGGTCGTGGATCATGTCGACGAACGCCTTCGTCATGACCGGCGTGGTGAAGCGCCGCGGGTAGGTCTTCTCCCGCAGCGAGATCCGCCGCAGCGCGTGCATGATGTCGGTGATCGGGATCCGCTTCGGGCACTCCACGGTGCACGCGTAGCAGGTCGTGCACACCCAGGGCGAGACGCTGTGAAGGACGTCGTCCCGGGCGCCCGCCCGGGTCATCGCGATCAGCCGGCGGGGCGTCAGGTCCATGTACGCGCTGACCGGGCAGGCCGAGCTGCACGTGCCGCACTGGATGCACTGGTGCAACAGCTCGCCGCCGGGGACCTCCGCCGCGATCTCGGCCGCGAACCCTGGGTCGAGTTGCGCCTCGAACTTCGACTGGTCTTTGACCGGTCGCCACTTCTTGCGTGATCCGTTCGTCCGCATGTCCCTCGCCTTCGGGATGTACCGCCGGTCTTCACACACAGGGTGGCTCGCGGGCATCGAAACAGGATGGGCGCTTGGTCCCGACACCGCAGGGCCGCCCCGCCCGTCGGGGCGGCATGGGCGAAAGCCGTGCCCCGCGGGTGCCCATGACCTGGCTCGGTGTGCGGGTCTACGCTCCGGGCTGACCCAGGGTCAGCGAGGTCACCTCTCGGACGACCCGATCGACGAGCTCGGGGATCGCCTTCGCGACGACATCCGACAGGGGTCCCCCGGCCGTGACGTCGGCGACCTCGATGCCCAGGAAGACGACCCGCGGCATCCCGCCGAGCGCGGCCGCCAACCCGACCGCCTCGGCCAGTCCGAGGCCGTGGGACGAGAGCGAGGAGCGGACGTCCGCCGGCAGCCCGTC